>CAYRTQ010000131.1:0-9418 GCA_964426865.1 uncultured bacterium | reverse complement strand
GCCATACGGGAGGGGCTGACCTCGCTCTGACCCGGACGGGGAGATGACCTCTGCACCGGGTTCGCCTGATTGGGGGATTTCCTCAATGAAAGTATGGGAGAGAATCCGTAAAGGGATTTGGGCTGGGAGGAAAGACGGCGTGTAGCTTTACATCAGAAAACAGCGAAGTACAAAAAAATGCCGTATTCCGGAGAATACGGCATTCAATTTCATTGGGGTGGAAGGTGGGGTTCGAACCCACGGCCTCCAGGGCCACAACCTGGCGCTCTAACCAGCTGAGCTACGTCCACCACCCGTTTGGAAATCAAAATATACTATCGCGCAGTGCAAAAGTCAAGCGCTAAACCCGCATTATACGTGATGAACAATGTTCTGTCCCACGCTCTGCGGTACGAAAATGCAGTGGAGCTGGTTCAGCGCTGCATCGATCTCGCTCTGGCCGTTACGAATGCAGACGAGTCCGTGACCCGGAAAGAGACTTTCCACCTGGAGGTCCTTGAGTTTGGGGAGTCCCTGATGATACCACTCCATGCTCGACATGGGGTAGTTCAGGAGGCCGATCACCCCGCCGTGGTAGAGGGTGTCGCCGTTGAACAGGCAGCGTCGGCCGTCGAGATCCATGAGATAGCACGTGGAATCGTGGGAATGGCCGATAACGTTGATGGCCTTGATATGGACCCCGGCGATGTCGAATTCTTCGCCGTCTCCGATGGCGTGATCCACCGGGCAGTGGATGTAGACGTAATCCTGGGCGTACATGCCGTGCAGCTTGGCGAAGTTGACTCCCAGTTCCTCGTCCGTGCCTTTTTCCAGGAGATGGGCGCCGGTATTGGCGCTGATCCAGACCTGGCATCCGAGACGGTCCCTGAGCGCCTTGGCGCCGCGGGCATGGTCGGTATGGTGGTGCGTAATGAGGATATGGCTGATATCCTTGGGATTGAAGCCTTCCTCCTCGATATTGCGAATCAGACCGTCGGTGTCGTATCCGTTTCCGGCGTCGATGAGAAAGAGCCCGTTGGGACCCTTGATCAGGTATATATGGCAGTCATAGCCGCTGGTGAGTCCCAGTGGCGTGCTCCCCACGAGATAAATGGAAGGGGTGAGACGCATCGTGTTCTCCTGTTCGTTTCGGTATCGGTTATTCGCTCGGTAATCGTTTGCTCATAAATCAGAGGGAGCGCTTCTGTTTGCGGTCGGAATCCATTTTCTCCCACAGGTCGAGCTGGAGCCACTGTTCCAGCGCCTGCTTGAGGTTGTCCCCCAGAAGGCTGATGTTCATGGCGGTCGCCAGGAGTTCCATGGTGTTTCCCGGACGGACTCCTTTTTTGAGACTCTCCAGTCCGAACTGGATTTCCTCCTTGAATTCCTTGACGGTAAGGTCCTCTATTTCGGCGATACGGTCCATTTGGCTCATGGGACGCCCTTCCTCCGGATGAATTTTAGATTCTAATTTATAGACTTGCCCACGAGGGTGCAAACACATTTTTTGCATGCGGGAACCGGTGCTGTGCATTCTTTTCGGGCACAAAATGTCTCTTCCGGCGTTTTGATGGGGTGGATGTGAACTTTTCGATATATTCTTTTTGCTTTTGGAGACGGGAATGGATATTTTTCTTTTCCTCGTGAGCGATTTTTGTGGGGATTATCACGGATTATCATATAAGGAGGGCGCATGAAAGCGGTCATACTGGCGGCGGGTAAAGGCACCCGTATGAAGGAGATAACGAAGGAAATCCCCAAGCCCATGGTGCTCATCAAGGGGAAACCCATGCTCGAGCATATCGTGGGAACGATCCGGGATGCCGGGATCACCGAGTTCGGGGTGGTGGTCGGGTACAAGCAGTCGGTGGTGCAGGATTATTTCGGCGATGGCTCATCGATGGGAGTGTCAATCACCTATATCGAACAGGAAGTCCAGAACGGGACGGGGGCCGCGCTGCATCTGGCCAAAGAGTTCGCTTCCGGGGAACCGTTCTTTTTCACGTTCGGGGATGTGGTCACTCCCGGCGAGAATTATCGGGGAATGCTCGATTATTTCCATGCAAACGCCTGCGACGCCCTGCTCGGCCTGAACACGGTGGATGATCCCTATCGCGGCGCCGCGGTGTACATCGATGAGGACCGCAATATCGTCCGCATGGTGGAGAAGCCCCCCCAAGGGACCTCGACCACCAACCTGAACAACGCCGGCCTCATGGTGCTTGGGGGCGATGTGTTCAACTTCACGGCGCGTCTCAAGCTCTCCCCGCGCGGAGAATACGAGCTTACCGACATTTTCGGCATGATCCGGGAAGAGGGACGTCGGCTCAAGGGATATGTTCTCTCCGGCTACTGGAAGGATGTGGGCACGCCGCAGGATCTGGATATCGCGAACATTCTGATGTAAAGTCCATACATGTCCGGATCCCGTTCGTGGACAGGGATTCCCGCCCATTCAGAAGGTGTTTCCGAAAAGGGCGTTCCCCCTCCTTGGGGAAGACAGCCCCCGGGAGAGGCAAGTGGCGTCCTTGACACGGGGCTGTCCCCATTCCGGGACTGGATCCCGGAAACACGGGAAAAATCGGGCGTTACCGCACTCTGGGAGATAATCGCAGCATGATCCGTGAAGAAATGACCGACCGTTTCCGGAAGGAGTTCGGGCGCTCCCCGGAATTTTTTATCAGCGCCCCCGGACGGGTGAACCTCATCGGGGAGCACACCGATTACAACGGCTATCCGGTGCTTCCCATGTCCATTCCCTTCACGGTCCGCGCGGCGGCGTCTCCACGGTCGGACCGCGGGGTGGTCGTCCGGAATACGGATCCGGATTTCCCTCCGCGGGAATTTCTGCTGGAGCGGGACATTCCTCCCGCGAAAGCGGGGGATTGGTCCAACTATGTGCGGGCGGCGGTGCAACGGCTGATCGAGCGGTACGGCGCGGAATTGGGGGGCATGGATGTGCTGTTCGAGGGCGATGTCCCGTCCTCGGCGGGCCTCTCGTCCTCCTCGGCGCTGGTCATCGCCTCGGCGCTTGCGGTGCTCTCGGTGAACGGGATCGATTGCGATGCGGTCGAGCTGGCGGAGATGATGGCGGAAGGGGAACGGTATGTGGGTACCCAGGGCGGCGGTATGGATCAGGCAATCTGTCTCCTGGGACGGGAAGGCAAGGCGGTGCGCATCGATTTCTTCCCGCTTCGTCACGCCTACGCCGATTTCCCGGAGGGGTGCTCCATTCTGGTCGCCCACTCCCTCATTCGCGCGGCCAAGACGGAAAACGCGCTGGTGCAGTATAACCGCCGTCCCGCCGAATGCCGTCTCGCCACCGCGATCCTGAACAGTGTTTTCCAGCCCGGGACCCCGCTTCGCAGACTGGGGGACCTGCCCCGCACGGACATCCTCTCCCGTTTCCGGAGCGTCGGGGATTTCGTGGAGCAAACCTTCCCCGCGGAAACCTGTTCCCTGCGGGAGGTCTCCGCGCGCACCGGGGAAAGTCCGGAATCGCTGACCGCAAAATATCTCATGACCCGGGGCGGCGTTCCCATGCCGGAACCGGAGGACGGCTTCCGCATCCGCAGCCGGGTTCTCCACGTGCTCACTGAGGCGGAGCGGGTGGAGCGCAGTTGCGCGGCGCTGGGGGAGGGCGACGCGGAGGGGTTCGGGCGGCTCATGAACGAGTCCCATCGGAGTTGCGACGAGTGGTACGGCATCTCCACTCCGGAATTGAACGCGCTCGTTTCCATCATGACCGGGGCGGGAGCGCTCGGCGCCCGTCTGACCGGCGCGGGATTTGGGGGCTGCGCCATCGCCCTGGTCCGCGACCGCGATCTCGACACGGTGAAAGCGGCGGTGCGTCGGGAATACTACGGTGCGTATCTGCCGGAAACCCACCCCGAACTGCGTTCGTCGCTATCCGGGGAACCGCCGCTCTTCGACATGAAACCCGCGCGGGGAGCCCGCGCCGGGAGGGTGTGAGCATCACCCCGCTTCCGAAACGCCGCACGCATGGATCCGATGGCGGGCGGATGTTTACGGTGGAGCGGGCGGAGACCGTCCCGTTCCCCGCTTGGAGAAAGGCCCCGTTTCTCAATCCGGGGATGGCTTCCCCGCCATCCGGCGCCACGGTTCCCAACCCCCGCTTTTCCCCGCGTTCCTCCGCTGTTGCGATGGCCGCCGTCTGAAACGAATTGGGCATCATGTGAGTAAGAATGGTCCAATGAAACGCGGTCGGCGCGGCTCTTGCGGAACACGTTTTTTTCTCCTTTGATGCATGATTCGTGATCCGCTCCGGGGGATCCCTTTCCGCATCCCATTCTGATACACCCTTTTTCCATTCTGGGGTGCGGAAGGAGCGTCCATTCCTTCCCACGCGACCGTTTACCTGGAAATTACGTGGTATAAGTCCATGATGGCCCGGCGTATGCGTTGAATCGTGACAGAATGTTCCTTTCCGGCGCTCGATTGGCACGTTTTTCCCATCCCCGGATTACGGGGAGATATGTCCGCGGTGTCATGCGGGTGTGTTCGCGGGTGATACAGAAACCGGTTTCAATTCAGTCGGAGACGGGCGGGATCGAAATGATATGTCCATTCTGCGGAAAACTCGGGCAGGATAACCACGCGTTCTGCCTGTACTGCGGGGCGGTCATTCCCCGGTATGCCTCACGGCCCGGCAATTCCGCGGTCTCCGGCGATGACTGCGGATCTTCCGGCGAGGCGACCTGCTACGAAACGTACGACATCACCGGGTACGAGTGGCGGAGCGTCGGTGAGCCGGAATCCGGAGGGATGGAACGGTATGGGACCGGGTGCATTCCGCTCGGGGTCCATGATGTGAGCGATTTCGACGGGGCTGAATGGCGCTCCAAGAGTGGTCCGACCTCCGGGGAGACCGAACGTACCCCGCTCATTTCCGGGATCATCCGGGAAAGCGAATTTTCCCCCGTTTTGGGGGATGCGGGCGCAATCGCGGCCAATCCCCCTTCTTCCGGTGTCGAAGAGGTTCCCCCGCCGGAACGGGACGCCGCTCCCCAGAGCGAGGAGGAGCGTCTCCTGGCCGCCCTGCATGGCGACTACACCATTCTCCGCAAGCTGGGCGCCGGCGGTATGGCGAGCGTGTATCTCGCCCGGGAAATCGCCCTGGACCGCGAGGTGGCCATCAAGGTGCTTCCCCAGGCGCACTTGGGGGATGAGCAGTTCAGCGCCCGGTTCCGAAGGGAGGCGCAGCTATCCGCCATGCTGGAACACCCGCATATCGTCCGCATCTACCGTATCGGGGATGAGCCGGGCCTGTGCTATTTCACCATGAATTACATTCCCGGCGGAACCATCTCCGACCGTATGCGAAACGGGCGCGTCATCCCGACTCGGGATATCGTGCGCTGGGGGGCGGATGTCTGTTCCGCCCTGGCCTATGCCCATGATCACGGGGTCATTCATCGCGATCTCAAACCCGACAATATCATGCTGGATCGTCGCAACCATGCGGTGGTTACCGATTTCGGCATCGCCCACGCGCTCCGGGAAGTGGGTCTCACCCAGACCGGAGCGGTCATCGGCACTCCCCAGTACATGAGTCCCGATCAGGCCTGCGGGAAACCACCCAATGCCCGGAGCGACATCTATTCCCTCGGCATGGTGCTTTACCAGATGGCCGCCGGAATCCTGCCCTTCCGTAGCCCGGACCCGGTCGCCCTCATGTACATGCACGTCCACCAGACGCCGCAGCCCCCGGAAACCTACAACCCCAATGTTCCCAAGTGGCTTCAGGATATCATTCTCCGTTGTCTGGAAAAAAAGTCCTCCGACCGCTTTCCGGACGCGGTTGCTTTACGCCGCGCCCTGATCGAGGGGGAAGCCGGACGCTCCGTCCGCGTCCCGGTGCGGACGGAAAACGAACGCGGCATCCACTCCATCATCGGGGCCGCCGTGAACATGGTATCCTCAGCGGTGTCCGGCCTCTGGGGCAAGGGAGCGCCGATGCCCCCGGAATCGCATCCAGCCGTGCGGCGTCAGCCCGAGCAAACCCGTCATTCCCTCAAACTGCCCCGTAATCTGACCCACCCCGAACCATAACGGCTCCACGGTGTTTCGCGCCCACACGCTCAGGAAAAGAACGGCGGCGGTGACCGCATCGATTCAATTTCTGCGGAGAAAGCGGCCCAGCGCATGGTGGGTTACGGTAGAACAAATCGCGAATGTATGCAACTGAATCTGAGCGGCATGCGTGAAAAGGAAAGCCGTGCCGGAATTTACTGCATGAACTTCATGCCATATCGTTCCGTAACCGGCGGGTACAGGAAAAAATCGCTTTTCCCGCATCGCATTTGTGCCTATTTTATTGGCAAGGAAAAATAAACCGCATGGATTGCAGGACTGTTCCCTGACGGTTTGAAACGGGATGTACCAATCAAGTGGGGAGGTTACCATGTACAAGAAAGCTTCTCAGATCTGCATCGTGCTCGGGCTGGCCGGGTTGATGGCGATCACCGGCTGCGCGGCGAGCAATACGGCGAAGGGTGGAGCCATCGGCGCCGGAGCCGGCGGAGTGATCGGCGGAATCATCGGCAAGCAGACCGGGAACACCGCGGTCGGAGCGATTGTCGGCGCCGCGGTCGGCGGAACCGCCGGAACGCTCATCGGACGCCATATGGACAAGCAGGCGGCGGAGATGAAGGCGAAAGTGGAAGGAGCGCAGGTCGAGCGGGTCGGAGAGGGCATCAAGATCACCTTCGCCTCGGGCATCCTGTTCAGGACGAATTCCGCGGAACTCCAGCCGGATGCGAAAAAGAGCGTGCAGGAACTGGCCCAGATCCTGAAAGATGATCCGGAAACCAACATCCTCATCGAGGGCCATACCGATGCCGACGGCACGGATGCCTATAACCAGAAGCTTTCCGAGCGTCGGGCCCAGGCGGTGGCGAGTTATGCCGCGAGCATCGGGGTGAGCACCTCCCGGTTCCAGACAGTCGGATATGGCGAGTCCCAGCCGGTGGCCTCCAACGATACGGCCTCGGGGAAACAGGCCAACCGCCGCGTGGAGATCGCGGTCATGGCCAACGAGAAGATGAAGCAGGCCGCTCAGTCAGGCAAGCTCTGATCCCCTTCTTCCATCTTTGAGTCACAGAGTCCCAGGGTGACGCCGGAATGCAGGAATCTGCATTCCCGGTTGTCACCCTTTTTTTATCCCCTGCGGGCGATATCGCGTCCGGATGGACGGAATGGGGGGTGCTGAGGGTGGACCCGTTTGCGTGGAGAGAGACTTTTCCTGAATGACACGGGGAAGTTTTTCCTGTAAAATGCGTTGAAAATTCATATATTAAGATATATGGTTATGTCCCGCGACGGCGGGAATTCACGGTGCGGTCTTGTACCGGTGTTCTGTACACGCATTCAAGGAGGGATGTATGAACGGATTCTCTCTCAAAATATCGACGCTCTTCCTCATTGTCGCCATCGCGATCCTCCCCGCCGGGTGCAGCAAGGCGGGAAAGGGCGGCGCTATCGGCGCGGCTGCCGGGGGCGCGGCAGGTGCGGCCATCGGGAGCAAATACGGCAGCACCATCCGCGGCGCGCTTATCGGAGCCGCCATCGGCGGGGCCGCGGGCGCATTGATCGGGAGATACATGGACAAGCAGGCCGACGAAATGAGACGTGAACTGGAAGGGGCGCAGGTGGAACGGGTGGCGGAGGGCATACGGGTCACCTTCCCCTCCGGAATTCTCTTCGACTTCGATTCCGCCGAACTCCGTCCCGCCTCCAGGGACAATCTCCAGAAGCTCGCGAAAACATTGAACGAGTATCCGGAAACGATTATCCGGGTCGAGGGGCATACCGACTCGGTCGGCGAACCGGATTACAACCAGAGGCTTTCCGAGCGTCGGGCCCAATCTGTCACGGATTATCTGGTGAGTCTCGATGTGGACCGGTCGCGTCTGGAATCGCTGGGATATGGAGAGAGCCAGCCGATTACCTCGAATTCCAGCGAAGCGGGCCGTCAGCAGAACCGCCGGGTGGAAATGGCGGTGGTCGCCAATGATGAATTGAAAAAGCAGGCCCAGGATGCGGCGAAAGCGGGAAAGAAGTCGCTGTGATCCTCCTTCCCCAAACGAAGAATGTGCCTTGTAACTCCGGTAACGAGTATTATATTACCGCAGCGGGCAACTGAATCCTGAAAAACGGAAGTTGTACAAATACTCTCACCATACTTTCCCATCACAGAAAGGAGTTGCATCCATGCGCGGGAACACTGCTGCGGTGTTCATTCTGACCGCTCTGGTTGGAGTTGCCGGATGTTCGTCGAAACAACAAGGTCCCGGTCCGGCGGAACAGTACCTCACGAAAATCATCGCGTGTCTCGATCATACCGAAAGCATCCTGCCGGGCATGAAGGCTGCCGCGGACGATGCGGCCGCACGGTGGGCCTCCGGCGGCCATGTGTATGTCACCGATGACGAGACCATCAATCGCACCGGAAACGAGCAGGTGAAAGACATCCCCGGCGGCGGGTTCAATTATCCCATGCGCGAGGATTGGGGCGGGTTCGTGGCGGAGTCCTGCGACCGCGCGGGCGGGTTCCGTCACATTCAGCCGGTTCCCATCGGCGGCGCTCTTTCCAGCAAGGATGTCATCCTGGCCGGAACGCTGGACCTGAATCCGGATGCGCAGGTGGAGCAACTGAAGAAGCTGAAATCCGCGGGAGCGCTCATTATCGTTTTCGGTTCGAAGAACTCCAAAGCCGCCGCGGTGGCGGATTACCTCATCGACAATGGTCTCGATGCCGGAATCGTTCCGGTGATGACAGTCGCCAAGGGTGATACAATCGGACCGGCCGCTCCCATGGCCAATGTCATCAACATGTGGACATTCTCCGCCGAGCTGATCGGAGCGATGAACCGGCTCGGAAAGATGCCGACGCTCTGGCAGAGCATGTTCATGCCGGGCGCCGCGCCCCGCAATCTCCGCATCGCCGAGATGGAATTCGATTCCGAGGTCAAGGTCGAGGCGGTGGAAGCCGGAACTCTCGGACGCCAGTTTGTCACGGCGGCCCGCGCCGATCTGGACAGCATCAAGGCGAATGAGCTGGACAAGTTCTCCCGGGCCGGAAAACTCTGCGCGGAAACCCTGAAAGCCAAACGCAAGGTGGTCACCACCCTCATCGGTCATTTCATGGTGGACCAGACCCGTATGCCCGGATACCCGGCGCTCTTCACCATCAAGGCGAACGAGTACGGGCGGGATTATCTCAAGGATTCCATGGCGAAGGATGATGTCTATCTCCACATCGGCTATTCCTACACTCCCACGGACGAATTGACCGTCGCCCGCGAATCGGGAGCGAAGACCATCGCGGTGTTCACTCCGGGTCCCGTGAGAGTGGGCGAGGGGACTCCCATCGCTCCCGACATGAGCAAGGTGGACATCTACATCGATCCCTACTGGA
>CAYRTQ010000130.1:0-11666 GCA_964426865.1 uncultured bacterium | reverse complement strand
TTCCGGGAATCCGAACCCGGGGTGAATGAAGACCCGCGATTCCGGGGCGTCTTCCGGGTTTCGGATGAAAACGAGAGTGAACATCCAGAAGAGCGAGTGGGGATCGTCCTCCGAAATAACCATTCCGGAAACCCGTGTGTCAAGCCGGAACCCGAATCCCTCCACCGCCTCGGCGATCTGGCGGAGGTAACCGGCCCGGGCGATTGTACCCGAGGGCAGCGTGATCACCAGCGCGCCTCCCGGCGCGAGCACCCGCGCGGCGCTGGTGAAGAACGTGAGGATATCCTTTTGTTCCTTGAGATGATGGCAGACCAGGCCGCAGACAATGGTATCGAATTCCCGTCGGAACGGCCATCCGGCAGTCATGTCCGCGGCGACATACCGGTTTTCGGCGCCGGTGATCGAATCGACCAGACGCGCCGCACGGAGCAGGTCGGGGAAGAGGTCGAATCCCGTAACTCCCGATAACCCGAGAATGCCCGCGGTGACCCCCACCGCACAGCCCACGTCGAGAACCCGCCCCCCGATCGATCCCGCATTCTCCGTATTCTGAACGGAATGCAGCGCTTCCGAGGCGCAGGCCTGATACCCCCGCCCGTCATCGATTCCCTGCGTGAGATAGAGAGAGGCGTACCGCTTCCCCAGTCCCTTTTTCCGTGACATGAGCGAGAGGGCCTTACGGGGCGAGAGGGCCTTGATATCTCCGATGATTCCCGTGAACGTGCGCGAACGGTAGCATTCGGGAACCTCCCGCTCGATGTGTTGGGCGGCATCCGCGCACGCCCGGTACCAGTCGGTCATATGGAAAAAACCCGGAAGTCAGTAAAAAGAAAACTTGTCTGATCCGTAAAGCATGCAGAGTGGGAATTCTGATCCGTCCACACTTTTCATGCTTCGTACGCTTCTCAGAACCGCCGCACCACCCCGACCACTTTGCCGCCGATGCGGAAATCCGGATCGGTTCGGGTGATGGTTATGGGACGCATGGAATCGTTTTCGGGAACGAGACGCACCATGTTGCCGTCGCAGTAAATCCTCTTCACCGTCGCCTCGTTGTTGATCAGCGCCACCCCGATTTCTCCCGGCTCCACCGTCTGCTGCATCCGCACGATCACCAGGTCGCCGTCGAAAATACGGGCGTTCACCATGCTGTCGCCCTTGACCCGGAGCATGAACACATCCCCCGCGCGGGTCAGGTCGTGGAGATTGAAGAATCCCTCCAGGTTTTCCTCGGCGAGAATGGGCTGACCGGCAGCCACCCGTCCGATGATGGGAATTCCTTCCGATCTCCCCACGATGTCCAGCGCGCGGGCGCGGGAGGAATCGCGTTTCAGGTACCCCTTGCGGATCAGCGCCTTGATGTGATTATTCACCCCGTTGGGAGAGCGAATGCCGAACGCTTCCTGGATTTCGGGTATGGTCGGGGGGTAGCCCTTCTCCACGGCGAACTCCCGTATGAAGGACAGGATGGCGGCCTGACGATCCGTTAAATTCTTCGACATCTGCATACTCCTCCTTTCCACGAGGGATGCGCGGGGTGCGAAAATCGCGATCCGTATGGCGTGGTTACCGGGCGCGGCCCGATATTTCCCGATTCCCGCGATGTGCTCCCATCCGGGTGTCGACGTTCTATTGCCGGGTGTAACTCATTATACGCATAATGTATGTGTAACATATTATACTGTCAAGAGAAATATTGCGCCGTACGCCATTTTTTTGATATGACGGGAATTATCGGGGGGGAAAGAGGGGGAGAAAAGGAGTCTTCGCTGATATTTTGAACGATTTTGCGCGGGTACAGGGTAATTCAAGGAATCAGTCCCTCCCACGTATGGGGTTCGGACCGGCTACGAGCGTCTGTTTCCCTGAAGCGCCGGAAACCGGGAGCGCCTTTGGGATACTCAATCAGCCGCGCAATGCTTTGTGGTATGCGAGCTTTATTCGGATGGCATCGGAGAAACCTTCAATATGGAAAGGGGAGTGAGTATGGGAAGAAGAATCAGCCGCCGAAAATAAGCGAACCCGCGGTGAAAAAGGTTCCGGCCACGCAGGCGGTCATGAGACAGGCGAGTGAGGCGGCCACGAGCGCCCGTATACCGATGCTGCTGAGAATACGTGTCGTGGAGGGGGCGATGGCGGAGACCCCGCCGATGAAAACGGCGAGAGAGGCGACATGGGCGAAGCCGCAAAGAGCGTAGGCGCAAACCACCGCCGAGCGCGGGTCGCTCAGCAGATGGCTTTTCATGATAACCGCCAGGTCCTGGTAGGCGGTAAGTTCGGTCACGATTACCCGTTCGCCGAGGATACGGGCGATGGGTGACACATCCGGGAGCGGTACGCCGATGATGAGCGCGAACGGGTAAAAGAGATATCCGAGGATGTTGCGGAGGGACAAATCCAGATTCCAGCCGGAAAACAGGTTGATTTTCGCGCCGATTCCCCCCAGGAAGAGGTCGGTGAGCGCTACCAGGCCGAGCACGGCGATGAGGAGGGCCACGATTCCCACGATGAGCTTCACCCCCGCGTTGGCCCCATTGATGATCGCCTCGAATACATTGGCCTCACGCACATAGTGGGGATGGACATTCTGGCCGAGCGTTTCCGGGGAACCGGTTTCCGGAACGAGCATTTTTGCCATGACAATGGCCGCCGGAGCGGAGATGAAGGAGGCGGAGATCAGGTGCGCGGCAATGGTGGGAAACACCGACTGGAGGCTGAATACATAGACGGCGAGCATGTTGGAGGCCACGGTGGCCATTCCCGCGGTGAGCGCCACGGTCAGCTCGGAGCGGGTCATGTTCACAAGATGGGGCCGCACGGTGAGCGTGGATTCGATGCCCACGAAAATGTTGGATGCCGCGCAGAGGGATTCCGCTCCGGATATCCGCATGAGCCGTGTGAACATCCGGGCGAAGCCGCGGATCAGCCTGGGCATGATTCCCGAAAAATAGAGAAGGGACATCAGCGCGGAAAAGAAAATGATGGTCGGCATTCCCTGAAACGCGAAGAAGAAGCCCAGGGAATCGCCGGTAGCGTTCGACACCCCCGGGGGCAGCGCCAGCCTTCCGAACACAAATTCCGCTCCGGCGGTGGCCGAACCCATGACTTTCACCACCACATCGTTCAGCCAGAGAAAAATGACAACTCCGGGAGGAAAAACAAACACGAGGAAACCGAAGATAAACTGGATCGCGGTTCCCCATATGATGACCCGGAAATTCACCACCCGGCGGTTCTCCGAAAAGAGCCAGGCGATCCCCAGGAGCACAAAAATCCCCAGAAAGGAAATCAGGTTATATACGGTCATGGGCGTCGGTTTCCGTGGGAAAAAAGTACGATGCTACTGCATCTGTTGCATTTTTTTCTTGTTCCGGCGCCATTTGAGAAATTTCAGGAAGAGGAGAAAGAGCCCCACAAGTCCGGTGAAAACCGCGGCGACGGCGGAGAGGATATCGGTCCAGGAAACATACATGCGGAAATCCCTGTTTAAGGTGAACTTTTTCCGTAAAAAACGTACCGTTAAAATGATATATTTGCACCCTCCTGTCAACTACCGTTTTCGCGCCCGCACGAAACATCGTGGGATATGGCTGCCGCATTCGAACCGTTCGATGATGAATCCGGCATCCCTGATTCCCCGGCGGAGTTCATCCGCGGTGATGGCCACATGTCCGAAATACCGGTTCAGGAACAGGGGATTGGACGGGATCAGCCCCTCCTCGAAGGAATACACCCCGCGCGGCTTCAGAACCCGGAACACCTCCTGAATGACCTTTCGCCAGTCCGGAATGTGCTCGAATACAAAGAAATTGAACGCACCGTTGAACGATTCGTCCGGGAAATAGAGACGGGCGGCGTTTCCCAATATGAACTCGATACCGGAAACCGTGATATCGCGCGCCCAGGAAGGGGGATCGAGAATACGCCGCTCCGCCGCCCGTATCATGAGCGGGTCCACATCGATGGAAATGATGTGGCCGCATCCGGTGAACCGCCGTATGAGAAGCGCTCCCGCGCCGTTCCCGCACCCGATTTCGAGACAGCGGCACCCCTCCCGCAGCGTCAGGCCGCCCAGTACCCGCGGCGCCTCATACTTCCGGAGAAAGTACTCCCGAAGGCCACTGTTCACCAGGAATCGTTCGATCGGTTTCATTTTCACCGGGAGTCGCCTTTCTTGACGCGGAACAGGGACTCGCGGGAAACGGAGCGGTTTCGGCGGAACGGGCGCGAGCGGCGCTATCGATGGATCGCCCGTTTCGATGCCGGACGTATGCTCCTGCGGTTGTGAATCCGCTCCTGAACCGCGTCGTTGCGGAGTTCGCGGAGCGCGTCGGAGGCGATCCACCTCGCGCATCCCGACCCGGAGTTTTTCAGGTCGAGCGCGCATTCGATGGCAATTCCGTTGAGATGCGCATTCCGCTTGCCGATCTGACGAAGCGCCCAGTTCACAGCCTTTCGTACAAAATTACGGCTGTCTTCCGCCTCGCGCATCAGGATCGGGAAGAAATCCTCGAACAGCGCATCGGGGGCGTCGGGACTGCTCACCGCCAGACGGGCCATGAGCACGAATCCCGCCCGTTTGACATACTCTTCCCCCCGTGCGCTCCACTCGATGGCTTTCGTCCAGGCGAAGTCGGTCCGCTCGAAGAGGTTCATGCAACATTGGTCGCACACTTCCCAGGAGTCGAACCCTTTCACCCATTCCTCCATCTGCTCCGCGGTGACTGCGGCGGGAGTGTCGATCAGCGAGGCGAGAATGCGGGTTTCACGCGAATCATACGCCCATAGTTGAAGGGCAAGGTCGTGATCCTTTCCGATTCCTCGGGCGAATTTTCGTAAAAAAGGCATGGAGAGGCCATACGCTTTCACCCCGTTGATTCCGAACCGCGCCATACCCTCCACGGCGGCGGGATCGGAATGGTTTTCAAGCACCGAAATAATCTCGTAACAGTTCATAACCGCTGTATTCTCCGGAAGAATCAGGGTGTCATTTCAACTGCCGCCGGTTTTCCGGCCCTGCGTGAGTGGTTTATGATACGGAAAAAACAGGGGGTTCCGCCCGCGAACTCCCGTTCAGCCACAATACCGTTCATGTAACCACGAAAAACACGAAAATCACGAAACATCCCAATGTGAAACGCTCATTTTTCGTGTATTTCGTGATTTTCGTGGTGGAGAGCTTTTTGCATTTCGGCTCAAATGAACCATAATTGCGTTAGCCATTCCCCTCTCTATCTCTGTCCAATTGTATCTTGCCCTGTTGTTTGTCCGGCGAGAGCCGGTCACAGGGGGGACTGCGCGGGTAATTCCACCGCGGTACGGAGCGCGCGGCGGGCGAGGAGCCGTCCCGAATCCAGCAACGGGAGCGAGCAGATATCTTCGGCGAGGACAAGGGATAGTTCCGAGCCTCCCAGTATGACCGCATCGCACCCGTCATCACGGAAATGGTCCACAAGATGGGAGAGAAAGAGTTGCGCTCCCTCATCGTAACGGCCATATACCAGTTCATCGAACATGATACGGTTGACCCGGTCGAGGTCCTTTTTCACCGGAATCACCTGACGTATTCCCACCGCATCGAGACGATCGGAATAAACCGGGCTTTCCAGCAGGCGCCTGTCCCCGAGAATCCCCACGGTACGGTACCCGAAATCCAGCGCCTCGGATACCACCACATCCGCGATGTGTATCCAGGGAATCGGCAGTTCGGGTCGTACCGCGTCGTAAACCCGGTGGAGGGCGCTGTCCGGGCAGATGAGGAAATCGGCGCCCGCCCCGGCGACAATACGGGCGGAATCCAGAAGGAGGCGCGCCACACCGTCCCAGTCACCGGTGGAAATCCGGCGCATGTACTCGCCGAGCGGGCGGTTGTGCAGGGTGATTTCCGGGTGGTTGAATCTCCCCAGCATTTCCGAGCCTTCCCGGCAGATGGCGAGATAACAGAGCGCGGCTCCCTCCGCGGAACCCGCCGCGATACCGATATGCTGCGTCATGCACATGTCCTTTCGCTCCTCCCCGCGCACCGGTTGCAATATTCCCCTATTGTAATGTAAAAGGGAATCAATCCGCTTCCAAGATGATAATAAAACCGGCTGAAAAAAGCCGCTCCCCGTTTGCCGGTTTCGGCTCCATACGGTCATGGCGGCGGGCAATGTCCCTGAATACCAAAAACATTGACTTTATCGGCCCTTTCCCGTATGTTTTAATGATTTTTTTCCCGGGAACCTGCTTCGTTTCCTCTTCCGGAGCGTTATACAAAACATGAGCATCAATATCGCACACCGGGCAGCCCCTCTTTGGGCCATATTGGCCATCCTCGGACTCCTGTCGCTGTTTGCCGGTCCGTCCGGCGCGGAGGAGAGCCGCGACTTCACCTATGCGGCCGGTCTCCACGCGGACGGCGGCTATGATATGGCGGCACGGGAATTCGGGCGCTTCATCGACACCTATCCCTCGTCACGCCGTCTGGACGAAGCCTGCTATTACATGGCCGATTCCTGGTTCCACCTGAACCGCTTCGATTTCACCGTGGAACTGACCGCCCGGATCCGCACCCAATACCCGTCCACGCCACTCATGGACCGGGTGCTCCTGTTGGAGGGAAAGGCGCTCGCGGGTTTGAAACGCCACCGTGAGGCCATCATCACCCTCAACCAGTTCATCTCCGACTATCCCGGAACCGGGTATGCCTCCGAGGCTCTCTATACCGTGGCCGAATCGCGGCTGGCTCTGCGCGACGCCCGTCAGGCCGCCGAAACCTTCCGCGCGATAACCGGGAAATATCCCGGCAGCGCGGAGGCGGACTGGGCCTGGTACAATCTCGGGACCATCTCCGAGGGCGAGGGAGATTTCCGTTCCGCCATCGAGTCCTACGGGCAGGTGATCCGAAGGTATCCGCGAAGCGGACTCCGCAATCTCTGCCGTTTCCGGATGGGCGAGTGCTATTTCCGTCTCGCGGACTATACGAACACGGTCTCGACGATGAACGATGTGGTATCCGCGGCTGTTGACCGTGAAATGAAAGCCCGGGGATATTTCATCCTGGGAGAAGCGAATTTCAAGCTTGGCGATTATGCTCAGGCCCGCAGGAATTACCAGGCGGTGTGCGACGAGTTCCCCAATGATCCGCTGGCGGCGGATGCCCGGGAAGCGGTGGGATGGACCTATTACCAGGAAAAGCGGTTCGACCGGGCGTCGGAAATATTCGCCGCGACCGGAACCGGGGGAAAGGGGAAGGAGACTCCCGACGCCCAGCAGTACCGTCAGGCGCTCACCCGTAAGCTGGCCGGGGATGCCGCCGGAGCCTCGCAGATGTTCGCCGCGATTCCCGACCGTTTTCCGGAGAGCCGGTACGCCGAACGGTCCCTCTATGAACTGGGAATGATTTCCTGGGACGCCGGTCAGTATACCGAAGGCGCGGAACGCTTCCAGCGGCTGACCTCACGATATCCGAAAAGCGAACTGAAGCCCGGGGCGCTGGTCATGTACGGCCAGTGTCTGCTCGAATCGAAGGAATATGGCGCCGCGCTCACCGCGTTCACCGAGGTCACCGATTCCCACCGTGATTCCCCGTCCTATCCGGTCGCGCTCTATGAGCGGAGTTTCTGTGAACTCCAGCAACGGCAGTACGACATCGCGGTCATGACCGTGGACCGGTTCTTCCGTTCCTTCCCCGATCACAAGCTCGCTCCCGACGCCCTTCTGGTTCTGGCCGAGGCGCGGTATCGTCTCGGGGATTTCGAAGGAGCGGGACAGGCCTGTCTGACCGCGCTGGGGAAATATCCGCAGACTCCCCGTCTGCCGGAGATCCTCTATGGTTTCGGGTGGTCCGTATTCCGCGCCGGGGAATACGAGAAGGCGGCGGAGGCGTTTTCCCGGCTTCTGGAGCGGTATCCCCAATCCGCGTTCGCTTCCGATGCCGCCTACCGGATTGGAGACTGCCGGTACGCTCTCGGAGACTATTCCGGTGCGGCCAATGCGTATCAAACCGTGCTCGACCGTTTCCCGGGAGCGTCATTCGCCGGGAACGCCGCTTTCCGTCGCGGGAAGGCCGCGTTCTATTCCGGGGATTTCAAAGGGGCGCTGGAAGACGCCGAACTCGTCATTTCGAAATACCCCTCGATGGTGAACGGGGATGAGGTCCGAAACCTCAGGGGCATGTGCCTGATGAATATGCAGCGGTATCCGGAAGCGGCGGAGGTTTTTAAATCCATCGTGAAACCCTCTCCGCTGGCGGACGAGGCGCTGTACCAGACCGGCGTCTGCTTCCTGCGGGCGGGAATGCCCGATAAGGCCGTTGAAAGCTGGGGGCGGCTCAAAAAGGAGTTCGCTCGGTCCCCCCGTGTGAGCGAGGCGGTCTGCGCCACGGCGGACATTTACCACGGCAAGGGGAACGACACGCTCGCCCTGGAACAGATCGATGACTATTTGAAACGGTATCCCCGGGAGAAAGTGACCGAGGGCATCCTTCTCCGGAAAGGCGAACTCTCGATCGGCGGGAAACGGTATGACGACGCCGTCGCGGCCTTCCGCCGTCTCATCGCGGATTTCCCTTCCTCCGGGAGCGTTCCCCGCGCCTTGTACGGTCTCGGAGTGGCAAGCAGCGTCAAGGGCGACGGCGAAGGAGCGCGGGAGGCGTTCGAGACCCTGGCCGCGAAATACCCCGCGAGCGAGTATGCGGCCCTCGCCGCGAAGCGGAAGACCGGACCGGCGATGGAACCGGAGAAGAAGGATCGTGGCGGATCGGTTCCCGAAGAACGGAATGATGAGCAGGACAGCGTGAAAACCGGCGATGCGAACGATGGGGGTGACGAGGCTGAGATCGGGCGGGGCGCGGCGTTGCTCCGGTCCGGGAAAACTGCGGAGGGAGAGGAGATGCTTCGCGCGGTCATCGACCGCCGGGGCGCTGATGCCCTGGCCGACCGGGCCCGGCTGGAACTGGCCGAGGACGCCCTGAAACGGGATGACGGGGATACTGCGGCGGAGTTGGCTGAAGAGGTCACCGGTCATCGCATGGATGAGAACGCCGCGCATGCGCAGTATTTGATCGGAAAGCGGTGGTTTCTCGCGAAGGATTATGCCGCGGCGGAACGAGAACTCCTGAAAGCCGCCACGGTCTATCGCGCGTTCGGGGAATGGGCGGCTCGGGCGCGCCTGCTCACGGCCCGAAGCCAGGTTGCGCTCGGAAAGCGGGAAGCGGCCCTGGCGAATCTGAAGGATATCCTTGCCGGAAAAGCGGGGGCGGATATCCAAAAGGAAGCGCGGGAACTCCAGAACGAATTGCGGGAGAAGAAGAAATGATTCGCCCTTTCGGAATGTTCATCTCCATTCATGTCGTTTGTGAACAGGTGTGCTCAACATGTTCCATCGGATAAAACAGCTTTTTGTCCCGGCCTGCTTTTTCCTGGCGGTCGTCGGGGGGACCGCCGCGCAGGAATCGGCCCCCTCTGCGCCGGATTCCACGGTGAAAGCGGAAAGGGATACGGTTCCGTTCGTGATCGACGGGGACCGGCTTCCCTCGGTGGAATATACCCGGGAACGGCTGGATCTTCCGCTGGCGACCCCTCCTGAACGTACCGCGGGTGGGTTGACACGGTACGACGCCGTGGTGCGCCGCGGGGATTCGCTCGGGGTCTGGAGAGGGCTTCACGCCGCCGTCGAGGGCTGGGTGGGCGCCCGGACTCCGGCGGATTTCGGGGTTTCCGCGTCGTATGACGAAGAGGACCGCGCCGCGACCCTGCGGTTCTCCTCCCGTTCGCGGAAAGAGAACACGCCCTCCAACCTTGCGCCTTCGGTACGGGAACTGGGAGCCACCGGGTATTATGACTCACCCTATGGGGACATCACGTTCAATCTGGGGATGCGCTCCGAACGCGAGGAGGTTTTCTCCACCCGTTTCCGTTCCCGGGATCGCCGGATGGAGCGTTTCACCGGCGATGTCGGCATCCTGACCGTTCCCTTCGCCTCCTGGGATCTTCGGGGGCGGCTCGCGTTGAGCGGCGGACGGTATCGTGATGAGGAACTGGATACCCGCCGGGGGGAATTCAACATGGAAGGCGAGACCGCGCTGACCGGGGTGGTCGAGGAGGTCACGGTTTCCGCACGGTCGCGGATCAGCTATCTCCGTCTCGGCGGCCAGTCCGGGACGCTCTTCTCGCTGGGGGGATCGGGCGAGGTGCTGCCGCTGGACGGGCTGGGAGTACGGGCGGGCGGTATGCTCTACGTTTCGGCGATGCCCGGAAAGAACGCCCGGATACGGTTCTACCCGGAACTGACCGCGGATTGGACGATTTCGCCCCGGACATTCGCGAAATTCGCGTTCACTCCGAGGGTAATCGGGCGCTCCTTCGGCGATATCTATGCCTTGAACGGGCTTGCGACCACCGACGTTCCGCTCCTGTACGAGGATCGGGCGCTCGACATCACCGCGGATTACGGGGTCCGTTTGCTTCCGGAATTGACCTGTACCGCGGGGGTGTTTATGGAGAGGAGCGACGAAGCTCCCGTTTTCAGCAGCAAGGGCGACCTTTTCGAGATCGTTCCCGGAGCGAGGGTGACAACTTCCGGAATCCGTCTGGGCGCGGAGTACAGCCAGCCGCGCTGGGGTGCTGACGGACGGTTCACCACGCGCGGCGCATCATGGAACTTTTCCGGAGATGTGCCGTATATGCCATTGGTGGAACTGGAAGCGAACGGGCATCTGATTCCGAAAGAATTATGGCTGCTCCGCGCGGCCGCACGGTACACTGGGAGTCATTATGTCGCCCGCGGTTCCGATGCCGCCGAAAAGGGATTTTTCACCCTGGATGTGGGAGCGGATCGGGAATTCCCCTGGTATCATCTCCGGGCCACGCTGGAGGTGCGCAATCTCCTGAACTCCCGCGGCGCATGGTGGACCGGAGAGTACCGCATGCCGGGGACCGGAATCTATGCCGGGCTGGCGGCGAGATACTGAAGGGGAACGGCAGGCGGGTGGGGGGGATGTATCCGGGTATTTATGAGCAGGCTGAAGTGCAATACAGTTCATGTAACCACGAAAGACACGAAAACCACGAAATTTCCCCCTGTGAACACTCATTTTTCGTGTGTTTCGTGTGTTTCGTGGTAGAGGGCTTTTCGCTTTTCGGCTAAATAAACCGTATTGCGGCTAAAGTGAATCATCGGTTTCCATATAACGAAGCGTAATTCCATCACATGAGGGTACCATGAAAGTGCTGTGCGGCAATTTTTCGCTGATGCGGATGATTTTACTCCTTTCCGGCCTGATCATTCTTTTCAGTTGCACCCAGGAAGATGACATGCGGAAAAAGACGGTCGAGGAACTCGGTGATCCGGATGAAATCGTGAGGGGCGATTACGGGGTGGATTCATACGAGATATACTATTACGACAACAAAAAGATTGACCGTGTCTACTATTACCGCAAATCCGCGTCGGGATGCGGCGGTACCGGCAACTGGTATATCTACAATACCTACATGGCGAGCTGGATGGACCGTACGCTCTATGAGCCCCCGACCATCGTCCATACTCCGGTGCAGTCCGCTCCCGCCGGGCAGCCGATCCTCATCACCGCCAATGTCACCGATGACAATTATGTGAAGGATGTGATCGTGCATTACCGGGCGCTCGGAGACACGACCTTCCTGCCGGTGAGCATGGGGCCG
>CAYRTQ010000129.1:6813-11705 GCA_964426865.1 uncultured bacterium | reverse complement strand
TTTTTCCCGGCTCCGGAAGCGAAAACTCGATGGTGGTGGAGGGGTTGAAGGGGTTTGGATAGGTAGAGACAATACGAAACGCCGATGGGATATTTGTTTCCGAGGAAATGCCGCTGATGATCGAGTCAAAATGAAATTTCGAAACAAACCCATCGTCATAAGATAAAGGGACGCTATTGGGATTATAATTCGTGGTATCGATCGCTCTCGAAGAAAGAGGAAAATCTTTCGAATTTGTTTGTCCCGCTATATAGATATTATTATGGTCGTTATCAAGCGCAAGGGTGATTGCCTCATCATGCGATGATCCCCCCCATAATGTTGAATAAACAAAATCTTTTCCATCTTTTGAAATGATCGCCAATATGGCATTATTGTCATATTCATGGCTGTCATTATTTTCCGGACTGAATGAATTGGCGGTTACAGGGAAATATTGGCTATTCGTTTGTCCGGCTATAACAGCGTAACCGTCTCCATAAATAACGATGTCGAGAATACGCGTATCGGTATATTCGGTATTATTCTTTTCTCCCGTGAGCAGCGTGGAATACTCAAGTTTACCGCCGTCCTTGCTTATTTTGCTAACAAACCCGCAATAAAGAAATGAAGCCGTGCTCGTCATTATCGCGCCGGGAGTGGTGGGGAAATCGGTCGAAGTCGTATATCCGCACACATAAGCGCAATCCGAGGAATCCAATGCAAGACCATAAGAAGCGTGATCCGCAGTACCTCCAAGAAGCGTGGAATAAACCAATCCGCTCAATGTGTTGTTCATCTTTGTAATGAAAAGTTTGTTCTTGCCTGTAGAAGGTCTAATTTTATCAAATGCATTATCAGTGAGGGGATAATCGGAAGAACCATCTGATGTTCCATGTGTATTACCTGAAATATATACATCTCCTGATGAATTTACCTGAATGTCAGTCGCTTCACCATATCCGACATATGTTGAGTATAAAACATTGCTTGCGTCAGAATTGAGCTTTGTAACAAATACTTCAGACATATGAGAATCAGACATTTTTTGCTTATATGCACCAGATGTCGTTATGTAATCGGTCGAAAAGGTATATCCGGCAATATATATATTGCCATTTGCATCTAAACTTAATGCAAGGGTATATTCCATTCGACTGCCACCAAAAAGTGTGGAAAAGATCAGTTCATTTCCCGTTGAGTTTAATTTTGTGACAAAGGCATCACCACCGTTCCCCGTAATTTCTTTGTCTATTGCATTCTCTGTGATGGGATAATCAGAGGAATTTGTTGTTCCGGCTATGTAAGCGTTCCCTTGTCCATCAATTGCAATTTTGGGGAAATCCCCATTCCCCAAAAACGTTGAATAAATGAACGCGGTTCCCTCTGTGTTAAGTTTTGATACAAAAAGAGTGTGGAATGACGTGTCATACGCCCCAGGAGTTACCGGATAATCAGCGGAACCGGGGCCGCTGGAACCTGTGAATCCCGTTACATACGCATATCCATCTGAGTCCACCGCTATATCATCAACCTGATCGTCAGCCCCTCCCCCCAGATACGTCGAGAACACCACCTCCGGGTCGATCACCAGATCGTATTTCCCATCATACTCCCCCACCCGGAACCGGTACATCCCTCCGCTCACCACCTCGTACCGCACCTCGACCTCCACTTCCTTCCCGTCTATCTTCTGATAACAGTACGGCTTCTTTTCCACCAACTCGCCCACCGGGGTTTTCACCACCAACTCGCCGTTCCCGTTCACCGCGAGCGATCCCCCGGAATCCCCGAAATCGTATTTGAGCAGAATCCGGTTCGGGTCCTCTCCCGGCTTGACCACGAAATCATACTTCACCCGTTTCTGGTTGCCGTAATAGACCAGATCGATTCCGTCGTAAACTTCCGTGAGCCGGATTTTCTTGTAGTTGGGAACATCGGTGTGCCACTTGTCCGGGTCGTTCCCGATAAAATAGTTGTTGTTCCAAGAGAGACGGTCCTCGCCCTGTATCCGGGGATTCTCGTTGGCTCCCACGAAGGCCAGCTTGAGCGCGAAGCTCTCGTATTCCGGTTGATTTCTGGTGGGGTCGTCCTCGAACACCACGCTCTTTTTCGCGGCGCGTTTGGCAACCGAGGCCGGAGTCTCGCGGGAGAGCAGAAACGTGGTTCCGGTGGGGGAGAACGCCATGCCACAACCGCTACCCTGCGCGGTGAACCGGATGGAGGAGTGCGCCTGGCCTTCGTTCAGGGTGAAGGCCAGGGGGATTGAGTTCAATTGATCAACGGAGACCGCGAAGGAGGAAGACGCGATCAACAATAAAATGATCACAAAGCACGAAATGGAGAATGGGAATTTCATGGCGGAGACCTCATTGAAAAAATACCGTCAAACAGAGCAAACACGAAACAGGAAAAGATCAGTATACCTTATTGTCCACTTGCAGAGAATTTCCTCCTACAGGAGTAAATGTGATATCATAGATATTTCCAGCGGCGAGATTGTAATCATTATATGAAGAAGACTCCTCAGCGATATCACCCGTGTAACCAGTAACAGATGAACGAATGTTGTTGCCGTCAACCACAGTGAACTTCGCATTTGAGGCAAGAAATATCCCATATGAAGAGTTGTCATGACAGATGTTCCCGACAAGAGAATTGTAGTAGGCATTTGTACCGCTATCCGCACCAACTCGAATCCCGGATTCCGAATTCTTGTTGCAGATATTTCCCTGAACGGTGCACCCGCTGGATTTCCTGAGATAGATTCCTCTTACACAAGAAGTGCACTGATTGTCGGTTATCACATTGAAATCGCTGTTGTAGAGGTAGATTCCGCCATAGTTCGTACCGGATTTCGAGTCTCTGAAAACATTGCCGGAAATGATATTGTTCGGCGATTCGTTTAGTATCGAACAACTATCCTCGCAATAATATACGGTATTATTGAAAATCATGTTGCCCTTACAATATTGACCGAACTGGATTCCATACTTCAGGGGGTAGGTGGTGGAATTCGCGCCATGAATTGTACATCCGGAAATGCTATTCCCTTCAGCGGGAACAGTGCTGGAAGCACCATTGAAGTATATGCCATAGGATCCAGTCGTGGGTAGCGTCGCGGATAATGTGCAATTTTCGATGATGGAATAGTTGGTATTAGAGAAACGCACAATACTACTCGAATAGTTATTATATGTAGCGGATATCTTCAAACCGGAAATAACAATTCTCTCATTGGCGAAGCTTGTTCCCCAGTTAGAATTCTGAAATACGGGAATATTCGATGCGGTTGTAAGGAGAACATTGCCTCTTCCAATGATTGTCACATTTGACGGGACAAGAATGGTGCTGGTGATGGATACCCCGTCCCACTATTTGGCCATGCTTCAACGATGACCGTTCCTCCAATAGATGCCAAAGCGTCTACTGCGTCTTTGATATTGTTGTAGAGTGGGGGGGCTTGTGTCTGACTGCCGTCGACCATTAAAGTCTTGGTAAAACTGGACATAGTCTCTCTCCTGTAATAATGATGATAAAACCATAAAGTGACATATAATTCCCATCTGTCCCATAATAAGGAGTGTTTCGGCAATCAAAAATAATCAATGATAACACTAGAGCACAAATGCAACATGCATCATTTAATAAAATGGTTTTCTTGGCATTGTCAAGCAAATATTTCATCAATATGTTATTATTTTTGACTCAACTGCAGGAGCAACAATAATGAATATAACACAAACACAACAATACGTTCGTATTGGCCGCGCAATGAGGTTGAGACCGGTGAAGCTCTATTGAATAATGAAGTAGTGCGGATGGACCCTGATGTACGGCATGATAACTATTTACGCAAGAATGGTTGCCGGAGAGCCCGAAAGCGGGCGTCGCCTTCCGTGCCATTCCACAATTTGGCTTGAGATTTCCCCCTGCATGTGTTACTTTTTACGGATACTGGTAAAATGCGGTGCAACACCCGCGCACACACATTCCACAAGGAGTTGGCAGTGTCGTTTCCCCATCTGTTCAGTCCCATAAAACTCGGCAGTGTAGAGATAAAGAACCGCACCGTCATGGCCCCCATCAACAACGGGCTTTTGAGCACCGACGAGACCTGGCCCCTGCGCACCATCCGTTACTATGAGGAACGGGCGATAGGCGGAATCGGGCTCATCATCACCGGGGCCTGCCGGGTGCACAACACCCTGTGCGGATACCCAAAGGTGGGAATTTTCCACGAGCGGTTCGTCCCCTCGCACCACAAGCTGGTCGAGGCGGTGCACCGTCACGACTGCAAGGTTTTCTGTCAGCTCACCCTGAACGGCGGACGGGTGGGACGCGAAGCCCCCACTGCCATGTACAATCCCTGCTATCCCTGCATGCCGCCGGAGCTGACTTCGGACCAGTGCGAGGAACTGGTGGAGAGTTTCATCCGCGCCGCGGGTTTCGCGCGGGAAGCGGGCTATGACGGGGTGGAGGTCCACGGCGGCCACACCTACCTGATCGGGCAGTTCCTTTCGCCCTCCACGAACAAGCGGACGGACAAGTACGGCGGCTCCTTCGAGAATCGCATGCGGTTTCCCGCGGAAATCCTCCAGGGAATCGAGAAACGGTATCCCGGTTTCCCGGCGGGTCTCAAGTTCAGCGCCTTCGAGGAACTGGCCGATGGCATCGATGTGCCGCAGGGGCTGGAAATCGCTCAATATTTCGCCAAATTGAATCCCGCCTATCTCCATGTGAGTTCCTCTTCCACGGAAATGCTGGTGGGGAGCAAATGGGGTTCGGTGCCGAGCCTGTACAGCCCCCGGAATTCCCTGGTCCCGCTGGCGGCGGAAGTAAAGAAACTCTGCCCGGAGGCCGTGGTCATGGGCACCGGGCGCTGGACCGGCTACAGCGTGATGAACCACCCC
>CAYRTQ010000129.1:0-6803 GCA_964426865.1 uncultured bacterium | reverse complement strand
AACATTCCCGAGGAGGCGGAGGAGTGCATTGCCTCGGGCGCCTGCGATGTGGTGGCCATCGGGCGCGCGGTGCTGGCGGAGCCCTACTGGGCGGTGAAAGCCGGCGAGGGACGGTCCCGGAGCATCACTCCCTGCATACGCTGCAACGCCTGCTATGATCTCCTCTGGCACAGCGAGGCGCTGGAATGCTCCATGAACCCCTACCTCTCCCATGAGGCGGAGCAGCATCTGGTCGCCGCCGATATCCCAAAGAAGGTCATGATCGTGGGTGGCGGTCCCGCCGGAGTGCGCTGCGCGCTCACCGCCGCGAAACGCGGGCACGATGTCACCGTATACGAGAAAATGCCCTATCTGGGCGGGATGATCTATCCCGGCAGCCGCCCGACATTCAAGCAGGATGTGGCGCGGGTGCTGGACTGGATGGACGAGGAATTGAAGCACAGCGCGGCGAAAGTGCGGCTCGGAGTGGAAGTCACCCCGGAGATGGTGGAGCGTGAGGCCCCGGACGCCCTGGTGATCGCCATCGGCGCCGAGCAGATCGTTCCCCAGGTCCCCGGAATGGACAAGCCGAACGTGGCATTCGCGGTGGATGTCCTCCGCGACATCACGAAGTACCCCGGGAAAAAGGCGGTGGTGATCGGCGGCGGCGACGTGGGCTGCGAGACCGCCTGCTACATGGCCGACCACGGATTCGAGGTCACCCTGGTGGGCCGTAATCCCCGGCTCATGAAACACAACAACCGCTTTGTCACCATCGAGATGAAAGACATGCTCCGGGACAAGGGCGTGAAAGTCATGACCGAGGTCGCGCTCAACGCCGTGGTGGATATGGGCGCCGAGGTGCTCCTGCCCAGCGGCAAGAAATGGGGCGTCGAGGCGGACTGGGTGGTCATGGCCGCCGGATTCGTGGATCACAAGAACATTTCCGCCCAGGTCGGCCCCACGCTCATGGCGCGCGCCAAGACCGGTTTCATCGCCGCGCTCTCCATGAAAGCCCCGGAGGTGCATGTCATCGGCGACTGCTGTACGCTGGGACGCATTGTGGACGCCATGCGCGAGGGCGAGCGCGTGG
The DNA here is from genome assembly GCA_964426865.1 of uncultured bacterium. Lineage (GTDB taxonomy): Bacteria > Latescibacterota > Latescibacteria > Latescibacterales > Latescibacteraceae > JAWLHT01. Next base: position 5,731 of record CAYRTQ010000129.1, on the reverse strand, counting down.
GAAGATGGCTGTAACGGAACATTGATGAATCCGGATAATCTCGGATAATGCGAAAACGATGGCCCCGGCGGTTGCACGACTGCCGGGGCCATCGTGTATCCGGTGCAGAACCGTAATGAGCGGACTGCCAAGTCGATACAGGCGGGTGGTCTGCGCTTCGACACTTCGACAGGCTCAGCGCCCGCTGGCTGAGCTTGTCGAAGCCAGAGGATGGATGCAACCCGTTGCGAAAACGCTTCAGGGTGGGCGCTTATACCAATTCCCATTCAAAATCCGTTGAAAGGAATCCTTGTGTTTCCTTGCCCCATCGGGGGAAAGGTGGCCGAAGGCCGGAAAGGGGGTTGCCTTTGCTACGGAGATTGATTCAAACCTGGTATTAGGCCTTCCCCGCGGTCAATACCGGAACAGGACAATTTCGGCCGGGCGCTCCGCTCAATATCCCCGCGTTTTCACCAGTTCCGCGCATTTCGTTCGCTGTTCCGCGCCGCCGACAATCGCGCCGGTGGAAAGCACCGCGGGTGAATTGCCCGTGCGGCGAATGATCTCCTCCGCAAGCTGCACCGCCACGGTCCAGAACAGCACATTCACCAGCAGGCCGGAGGTCGGGCATATCTTCCGTTCCAGCCCCGGCGCCGCGAAAAGGCCGTACGTTTCGCACATCTTCCCGAGATGGAAGTCCGCCTCGACGGGCACGGTTTTCCCCCCGGGAACGCGGCCATCGAGAGTCGCGGGCCCGATGGCGGCGATTTTCATGCCCAATCCCCGGTATTTCTCCAGCATGCGAAGGTCCGTCTCGTCGTCCGGACGGGTGACGCCCATGATCATGAAATCCTTACCCGTTCCCCTGAAATTCGGGTCCTCCGCCCAGGTGGCGTTGATGAGCGCCAGACCGCCCCTTCGCCCGTTGGCCTCCTGGCTGAGCGATTCCCGATATCTGCTGTAGACGTACAGTTTCCCGCCGGAGAGAATGCAATCGGCGGCGGAAGCGGCAATGGCCCGCACCGTGCCGAGTTCGCCGCGTATCTTCCCGATCTGGCCGAGACTCTCCGCGAAATACCGTTCTCCGAGCGGACGGTCCAACCGGACATACTTCGCCTTTTTTCCCAGTATCGGCTCATCTCCCCGTACCCCGACCGGGACGCCCTCACGAGCGAGCAGGCGGGCCGCATCGGCCACCATGGCCCAGCAGGTGACCATGCCATAGGCCCCCGGAGTGGGCCCGAGCGGGACTTCCTGCCCCGGGAGCCTCACCAGCGCCGCGTAGGGATTGTAGAACAACTCGATCCAGATATCCGAGTAGGGCTTGACCACCAGTCTGCGATTGGCGTCCGTGAGGGGCAGGCCCTGATCGGTATCGGCGCACCAGACATTGGGCCCGCCGATGACAAAGATTCCCCGGGCGCGGGGGTCTTCCAGCGGAGCGCGGATGACATTCACCAGGAGAAGATCGCCGGATTTCGGGGCGACCGCGGGAGTCCCCATGGTGTAGCCCATGACAAAGATATCCGTGTCGCCGTGACGGTCCGGGAACATGTCGCCCTCGATGGTGTGGTCGGTCTCCCACTGGTAGAAACAGTTCCCGCCGGACTTGCGGGTGCGGGCGATGGCCTCGGCGGCCCTTGCGAGATTGTCCGTCTGGGTGTCGCGGATGCGTTCGATTCCACTCGTGACGCCATCCACATATTCCAGGCAGAGCGGCCGTGAGTCCGCCCGTTTCGCGGGAGCGCTCCCCGGAAATCCGGCGAGCGCCGCCCCGAGGAAAGGCAGGGATTGCAGGACAGTGCGTCGGTTCATACCAGTCCTCCAGAAAGTCGGACACACGCGGCGCGTGCGTCACAAGGGGCTTCGCCCCGTCATATGCTCCCGTGCGGGAGCGTCAATAGCGCCTGAAGGCGCGTCATTGGGAGATGCCGGTGAACGAACACCCGTTCATCCGCGGTTCCGTTTCATTCCGCAAAGAACCGGTACATCCGCCTCCAGCGCTGCGTTTCCCCCGGCGCGACCGCGATTTTCACGAAAAGTTCCGGGCAGAAGGAGTATGCCTCGGCGTAGATGTTGAACGCGGTGAGCGGGAAATCCCCCCGGATGTCCACTCCGGCTCCGGTCCGGGTGTTCCGCAGCACGGCGCGGTTGTGTTCCGGGGTGTTCCCATATCCCTCCAGCACAGCGTACAGGGCCTTGTCCAGATCCCGCTGTATCGCGATCGTACGGCCCTCGAGCGCCGCGTCGGGCGAGATGTCGGCGCTGAACCGGGGATCAAACGCGAGGTCCAGACGGTAATTCTTCCCGATGCACTCGCCATCGATGATGAAGAAGTTATGGCAGTACTGGGTGGCGTCGATATCCCGCTTCCCCGTGTTCTTCAGCGAATGGGAGATGACCAGTTCGGGCTGTCCCCGGCGCAGTTCCATCCGCTTGGTATAGATGTACCCGTAACCGTGGGCGTCCCTGACCGCGTGGGTGAACTCGATCCAGTTTTTCCCGTGACGCATGGTGCGTTTGCCGGGGTCCGCCAGACGAAAGAGGGTGGCGAAGGAATAGGGCTTGCCGTCGTCGGGTTTCTCCAGGCTCCCGGCCCCGATTTTCAGGAAAGTCTCCCCCGGTTTCGCCTCACTGAAACGCTGCGGAACGGGCACATTGCCGCCGATATCGAATTCCTCCGCCAGACTCATGCCGTGGCCGGGAACGAGCGGGTCGTGCGGACGCTGGAGGGGGCGTTTCATGAAATACGTGTGCCCTTTGTACGTGAGCTGGCAGGGAATCCCCGTCCAGTCGAACCGGGTGCTCCGGTAAAATCCCTTCCCGCTGTCGGGCAGGAAGACCGGCATTTCGATCATGCCGTTGGAGAGCAGCACGTGCGGATGGGTTTCGAGCAAATCCTCGTCGAACGCCACGGCGGAGGATGCCGCGAAAAGCGCGGTCAGGACCGCGAAGAGGACGGCAAACAGCCACCGTGTTCCCCGGTTTTCCGTTCTCATTTCCCCTCCATCCCTTCTTTCCAGGCCATCTGACGGGCGATATTTTCGTGCAGACGGTATTTGCGGATGTGATTCCGGATATCCGGGCCGAGGAAGTGGATTTTCGCCAGATCGCCCCGTCCCAGTCCGGCCCGGGCGCAATAGGTGAGATACCCGACATCCTCGAACGGAATGCCCATGAGTTCCAGCGCCACCCGGTCCACCGCCACCATATCCGCGCCCGCCAGCGCGATGCCGTGCTCCACCGCGGTACCGAGCGTGGGGCCGTTCCCCTCCATCCCCACCAGACCGTCGATGATACACAGTTGCGGACGGATGCGCTGTGCGAGAAGGAAGAGGTTGTAATGCAGCCCGGCGAATCCGCCCTCGTGCATGAAAACCTTTTCGTTGCGCCCCTCGGCTTTTGCCTGACGATAATGGCTGATGGGAGCGCCCATCATGATGTTCTTGACCGAGAGGGTGGCGACCGCGTCCCCGTGCGTTTTCGGGCGGGTGAGCGAGATGAGATAGGTATCGGGATCGAGGAAGGAGTCGATGATGTTGATGGGACGGGGTCGGCTCTTCTCTCCCCATATCCAGAGTGTTTTCGCGGGACGGTCGTTCAGGTCGAGCAGCTTCACCCGGTATTCCTTCGGGAGATCGAGATATTCGTGAATCTCGAAATGATGCCGGGTACCCACCGGACCGGGATAGATTCGCCCGGTGGAATCCCCCACGGTCACCGTGCCGGGACGAAGCGGCTCCAGAAAATCCAGCACGCCCCGCACCGCATCCACATGCGTGGCGCAGAGGGGGTCCGGTCCCACCAGGTTGCACTTGATGAGGACGCGCTTCCCTTTGATTCCCGCGCGGACCTCCTCTTTCAGGGGATCCAGCGCCTGACGCACCATCTCCCGGCGGTTCGTTCCGGCGATGAAGGAAACCGTGCTCACACCCGTGTCCGCCGTCGCGGCGTGTGCTTTTTTCATCATGGCCGGACCGACGGCGACACCCGCTCCGGCGGCCAGGGCGCGGAAGAGGAATTCGCGACGTCCGCCGCGTGTTTCCGGGGCGATTCCCGGACATATCCTGTTTTTCACCGTATTTTCTCTTCCCGAATAAAGAGGATTCTCATGGCTCGTCGAATGCATTTCCCCCCCAGTGTCAGCGACGGGAGGAAAATTTCGTGCTTTTCGTGTCTTTCGTGGTAAAAATTCCCGGCGCCTTGCAGTTTCTTGATGACCATACCCGGTTTCATCGACGGTTCAGGCGAAAACCGCATCAGCACCGTTTGCCCGCGGGAAACCGCGATGAACCAAACTAACAGACCTTCACCCGGAACACAAGACGGAATTTCCGTTTACGAAGGAATCTTCCCGCCTTGTGATTTATCGCGCGGCTCTCTATATTAGGAGAATCGGAAAAACCAAAGGAGAACCGGTGCATGGATACATATGACGTTGTTGTTATCGGCGGTGGGCCAGCGGGTTCCATGGCCGCCCTGACCGCCGCGGAACAGGGGCTTACGGCTTTGCTGGTCGAACGTGACCAGACCATCGGAAGCCCGGTGCGGTGCGCGGAAGGGGTGGATGAGAAAGGGCTGAGCGAGTTTTTCACCCCGCGGTCGGAGTGGATCGCATCGGAGATCACCGCCTACTGTCTGGTGGCTCCCGATGGCTCCAAGGTGATGATGGATACCCGGGGATACCGGGGATACATCCTGGAACGGCTCGTTTTCGACCGCATGGTGGCGGAAAAGGCGGCGGAACGGGGCGCGCGCATCCTGACCGGGGTGGAGGCGACCGGCCTGTCCCCCTGGGAGAACGGTTTCCGCACCGTAGGGCTCTCGAATCAGGAAAAGAAATGGGAGGTCCGCGCCAAGGTGGTGGTCGCCGCCGACGGCGTCGAGTCCCGCGCGGCGCGATGGGCCGGACTCGTCACCAGCGCGGGCGTTCACGACATGGAGACCTGCGCCCAGGTCACTCTTGCGGGCATCGATTTCGAGCCGAAAACCTTCCGCCTCTATTTCACCAACCGGTTCGCGCCCGGAGGGTACGCCTGGCTCTTTCCCAAGGGAACCCGCACCGCGAACGTGGGACTGGGCATTTCCGGGGACTACTCCGCGAAACGCACCCCCACCGCCTATCTGGAGGACTTTCTCGCCGCGCACTTCCCCGGGGCCTCGATCGTTTCCCGCACTGTCGGCGGAGTCCCCTGCTCCGGGGGAATCCAGCGGATGTTCACCGATGGCCTCATGGTCTGCGGGGACTCCGCGCACATGGCCAATCCCATCACCGGCGGGGGAATCATCAATGGACTCATCGCGGGCCGTTTCGCTGGGGAAACCGCATCGGAAGCCCTGAAAAAGGGAGCCGCCGGCTCCCGGTCGCTCGAAGTCTACGAGAAACGCTGCGAGGACCGCTTCGGAGTCATGAACCGACGCTTCCACAAGCTCAAGGAAGGCATCTTCGGCATCCCGGACGACCGTCTGAACGATCTCGCCCGCGAAATGCTCGGCGTTCCCCTCGACAAGCGCACGCCCATCCGTGTCCTGCGCTCGGCGGTGATGCACCAGCCCCAGTTGCTGCTGCTGCTGGCGAAAGTGATCCTGTAAGGGAAACGCCGTGGGATGAGCGCGGGCGAGGGAAAAGAGCGCTTCCGGCAAGGTGTAATGGAATATACCTGCTCGAAGGGGTCATTTCTTAGAGCCTATCCATACATAAAGAAATCGTATAATTCGTGAGATCCCGGCCCCCTAACCCTCGATCCCTTGC
>CAYRTQ010000128.1:0-11727 GCA_964426865.1 uncultured bacterium | reverse complement strand
GACAAACACTCCTCACCAGAGAGCGCATTTTACAGAAAATTCAGGACTTGACTTGCTTGGTGCACTTGAGGAACACATAAGATATCGTTTGGTGAAATATTATATCGCTTATACAAGCATTGTTGAACTTATTCTTCGTGAAGAAGGAGCAGACGAGCTTGCAGATTCTATTGAACCGTTTTATGTCTATTTAGAATGTGGCGCATCAGATCGAGGTGCCTTGAATCTAATTGCGCTTGGTCTCTCTCGTGTTACTGCTCTTGCTGTTCACAATAAAATTACTTTTCCTGAAGAGGCAACTCCAGAAGAATGCCTTGATAGGATAGCTAGTTTAAACATTGCAAGTTTGAATATCCCGGAACTCTGCAAGCGAGAAATTATAAGCCTAATAGGAATAAATGCATAAGGAGACTTCATGGAACCCGTTCGATTGGGAATCATCGGAACCGGCATCGCGGCGCGGCAACTCCACTGGCCGGCGCTGCGGGATATGCGGGACAAATTCCGCATAGCCGTGGTGTGCAACCATACCGAGGAAAAGGCGAGGACGTTCGCCGGGCTGGTTGGGGCGCCCCATGTGCTGGATTACCGTGCGGTGCTCGATGATCCGGATATCGAGGCGGTGAGCGTTTCCCTCCCCATTCATCTCAATTTGACGGTCACCCGTGAGGCGCTTCAGGCGGGCAAGCATGTCATCGTGGAAAAACCCATCGCTCCGAACCTGGCGGAGGCCGGTGAGATGCGGGCGCTGGCGGAGAAATATCCCGGGCTGGTCGCCATGGTGGGCGAGAATTACCGGTACCGTCCCCTGTACCATCGGTTGCGGGCGATGCTGGATCAAGGTGTCATCGGGCGGCCCTATTCCGTGCTCTGGAATTACCTGGTGAACCTGGACCCGGAGAAGAACCAGTACGCCCAAACCGCATGGCGTCAGACCCCGCGCCACATCGGCGGATTCGTCTCCGATTCGGGAGTGCACAATATCGCGGTGCTGCGGCTGCTTCTCGGGGAATTCGCCTCGGGGCGGGCGTTCACCGCGAGCGTTTTTCCGGCCATCGGAACCCCGGACACCTTCAGTCTCCAGTTCACCACGCAATCCGGGGTGAACGGAGTGCTGAACCTGTATTTCCGGGCCTGCGGACTCTGGGAGAACACGCTCCACATTCTCGGCGAGCACGGTACGATCACCGTGGGACGCGAGAATTTCATCCTCCGCCGCGAAAACGAACCGGACCATGCGGAGGATGACCGCGAGGGCATGGGGTACCGCGAAGAATTCGAGGACTTCTTCCGGGCCATCCGCGAGGGCGGGACGGTGTTGAGCACGTTCGGCACGGCCTACCGTGATCTGGAGATTATCCTGCGGGCGATCGAGACGGCGTGGTAATGAAGAAGGGGCAAAGGGACAGAGGGGCAAAGGAGCAAAGGGGAAAAGCAAGGAGGAGAGATGCCGCCGGTGGAATGATCGCGGGCGCGTGGGTGGGGAAGGAGGGAAAAATAATATACTATAGCGATATATTGGAACCGTTCCGGGCTTCGCGGCGTGAAATTTAATAGAGGGATGGGTGAATGTTGTCCCCAGTACCCGGGTATTATCCTGGGGAAAAGGAGACATTCACCCGTAAGATTGCCCCTGGAAGTAAATACTGCCTTGAAAAAGGCACTATTGAAACCGGGGGCTTTTTTTATTTCCCCGCTACCGCCAGAAGCCCGAATACGGCAATCACCGCGCCGGAAGCGCGGTTCACCAGCACGAGCGCTCCGCTCCCCATACGCTTTCCCGCCAGACTCACCCCGCCGCTGAGGAGGAGCCACCAGAGCGCCGATCCGAGGAACACCCCGGCCACCAGCGCCAGCGCGGCCCGCCAGTCGCCGTTCGCTCCCGTGATGCCCAGCCCGGCGAACACCGCGACAAAGGAGAGAATGGTCATGGGATTGGCGAGAGTGAGAAAGAACGTGGAGAGCCAAGAAGCCGCCAGTCCGCTTCCGGATGCTTCCGCCGCGCGTTCCGGAGGATTGGAGAAAAAGGTGCGCGCGCCCAGCCAGCAGAGAAAGAATCCCCCGAAAAGGCGTATCCACTCCTGCCCTCCGAGGAGCAGGCCGGTCACCGCGGTGATCCCGAATCCCGCCACGCAGCCGTATACCGCGTCCGCACCCGCCGCGCCCAGACCCGTGACCAAGCCGTGCAAACGCCCCCGGGAGAGTGTCCGCTGAATGCACAGGAGCCCGATGGGTCCCACCGGTGCAGCAATGGAAAACCCGATGAGGAGGCCTTTAAGGAAAAATGTAAGGTACACCGAATGACTCCGGGAGGGCTATGGATGGATGTTTTTCCCCGTGAATCGGGTATCCTGGTAGATGTTTCCGGGGACCGAATCCATGTCGTTTGCCATGAGTCCCACCAGCGGGTCCGGGTGTGCGCGCGCGAGTTTCAGATACCGTTTGTATGTGTCCGAAGCCTCTTTCGCGCCGACGGTATTCTTTTCCACGACGAAACACTCGTATGCGCAACGGTACCGGTGCATGAGGAAGAGCAGCAGATAGGGCTTCAGTACCGGGGAATCGAGGAATCGTTCCGCGTACCGTGCCTCACCGAGCGGACCATCGCTCTGGCCTTCCCATTCGTAATAGAGCCGGGCGTTCCGCGCATAACCGGCGGCCTTCTCCTCGATGCCGGAGACGGATGCCAGGGAGACAATACCCCGCTCCACTCCGCGCCGTTTCTCAAGCAGAACCTTCAGTTCAAACTCCGGAGGAGGGATCGGAGTTTGAATACGGGAGCGAAATCCTGTCCGCCGGTTGGTGTATTCCGTAATGCGCTTCCCGAGAATGTCGGAAACGGCCGCAAATGCAGCGCTGTCCAGGTCGGCGGGACGAAACGGCTCCAAGGTGAACAGGGAGCGGAAAAGGGCGCCGTTGAAAGCGGGGCGCGCTGGCTCCGCTCCCTCCGATATGCTGGCCATGAGCAAAAAGGCCGCGATGGAGCAGAGCGAGGCCCGACGGATTCCGGTCATGACAGTATCTCCACCGTTGGCGTGGGGTTCGATGCGATCGGGATCATTTTACGGGTGCGCGACTCCCTTGGTGAAATTGGAGGGCACCTCGAAATTCTTTTCGTAGCGGTCCAGATCGTCCGCCATGAGCCGCACCAGCGGATCGGGATACTCGCGGGCGAGCTTCAGGACCACCTGGTATTTCTCCGATATCAGCTCCGCCTGGTGAAGGTCTTCCCCCACCACCGAGTATTCGTAGGCGCAGCGGTATCGGTGCATGAGAAACAGGAGCAGGTAGGGCCGCAGGGCGGGATCCTCGATGTCTTTCTCGGCGGAGATCGCCTCGGCGAGGATGTGGGCGCTTTTATGCTCCCAGTTGTGGAACAGCACCGCCCGTGCGGCGTACGCCGCGGCGAAACCTCCGGCGTCGGCTGAATCGCTGAGCGCGGCGATGGCCCGTTCCATGCTCTGTCTGTCCTCGTACAGGGCCTTGGCGGATGGGGTCGGGGCAAGCCCCGCCACGGTCACCGGGGGAGCGAGCCGTGTCCGGAATGCTGCGTACCGTTCCGCGTAGGATTTCAGCCGCGTTTTCAGCGTGTCCGGAAGCGCGGCGTATGCCTTGCGGTCCAGATCCTCCACCCGGAAAATGGCCGAGGGATCGTTGAGCAGGGTGAGAAACAGCGCTCCGCCGAACGGTCCCGCCGAGACGGAGTCCTTTTCCTTCGCCGCTACGGGGAAAGAAACCAGAAACGCCAGCACTACCGTGCATACCGCCGATCGTCCGTTCATTCCATTGTCTCCCGCGTATTTTTTGAAAATTCGGAATTCAATCGGTCTTTATGCGGGTAAAGATACAAAATGATCGCGGTAAAGCAATGCTTTTCTGATTACATGGAAAATATTCCGTCTCAATCGAACACCACCATGCCGGAATCCTCATCCCGCATTCGGAATAGCATCTCCAGTTGCCCGTGGGTGATCCGCGTTCCCGAAAGCGGCGGAATCTCCTCCGGGCCATAAAAACGGGCTTCGAGTATTTCCGGGCCGGGAACCGGCTCTCCTCCGGGGTCGGAACAGAGAATGAATATCTTGTACGTGTGCCAGGGCGAGGGCGGGTGCGGGTGATTTTTCTTGTCCAGCACCGCCAGCAGCCGCAGGGGTTCGACCACCAGGCCCGCTTCCTCGCGGACCTCTTTCGCCACATTCTCGCGGGGGCTGAGCCCGATGTCCGCCCATCCTCCCGGTGGAGTCCAGAGTCCGTCCAGCTTCTCCCGCACCAGCAGGAGACAGCCCTCCCGGAAAATCACTCCCCGTACATCCACTTTCGGGGTCTGGTAGCCGGTTTCGCAGTCGAAAAGGCCGCGGACCCGTTCCACCGGGGTATCGGCGAGCAGCGCCGCCATTTCCACGCTGATTTGACGCAGTTCCTCGTACCGTTCGATGTCGTACTGGTTGTCCGAGTAGGCCAGCCCGCTCTGGGCGAGCGCCTGGATGCGTTTGATGTGGTCGAGCCAGATTGGAGTCATGGGGAGTCCGTTGGGGTGAGGGAAAACGCCGAAATTTCAAAGAAAATACAGACTCTTGCAGGCTCTCCGCAGTTTTTTTGTGGGTGAACCGTACTGATGCGGTTGGTGTTTGGATAGGAACCTGTCTTGGAAAAGCCCCTCACTTCCGGCATGGATTCCGGGGTATTGAACCGAGGTCTGTTTGAGCGACAGCGAGTTCAGCGGTTCCCGGAATCCATGCCGGAAGTGAGGAATCTTTGGCTTTTCCCGGACCGCCCTCTTTTGGCGCTTTTCTGGGCGCACCAGAAAAGTACAGAGGTGGAAGTGGTGTGAAACATTCTTTGCCCCACCAACGCGCCTGTGTAACCGGCACGTTCAGGTCATGTCCGGTCATCGCATCTACCCGGTAGAAACTGCAACGCACCGAAAATATACGTTTCCCGGGCGAGGGGGCAAGCGGTTTCCCGCGCTCGCCCGGATGGGGTCAGAGCGTGGTTCGAACCGGCATCATGGGCTTCTCGTTTACGGTGAGCTGGAACACGTCCGGACGCGCGTAATGCCCGGTCACATCGAAATCCATTTTCCCCCGGATGACATCGCGCAGGTCCAGTTCCGCGCGGAGAATGCCCTCGCCATCCCAGAGCGGGCCTTCGAGAATTTCCCCGAAGGGGTTCACGATGACGCTTCCCCCTCTGCACATGATATCGGGCTGGTCCCGCAGATCCGGATGATCCCGCAGAAAATCCGGATACATGTCCCTTGTGACGAACTGGTTGCAGCCGAGCACGAAACACCGGCCCTCGCAGGCGATGTGGCGCATCGTGGGCTGCCAGGATTCGCGGGTGTCCGCGGTGGGCGCGAGGTATATTTCCACTCCCTTGGCATAGAGCGCCATGCGCGCCGCGGGCATGTAGTTCTCCCAGCAGACCAGCCCGCCGATTTTTCCGAGCGGGGTGTCTACAACTGTAAGCGTGCTGCCGTCGCCCGCTCCCCAGATGAGACGCTCCGCCGCCGTGGGCATGAGCTTGCGGTGCTTTCCGAGCATTGCGCCGTCCGGGCCGAAGTAGAGGATGGTACAATACAGGGTGCCGCCCTCGCGCTCGATGACCCCGATGGCAAGATGAATCCCCGTCTCCCGCGCCGCTTCCCCAAGCGCTTCAGTGGCCGGGCCGGGAATATCCACCGCGTTTTCCCAATACCGCCGCCAGATGTCGCGTCCTTCCATCGTCCTGCCGCCCACCACCGTCCCGAACCCCAGCCCGCGCGGATATGCCGGGATGAACGCCTCGGGGAAAACGACCAGGTCAACTCCCGGAGCGGCGGCCTCGCGAATGATCCCGCGCGTTTTTTCCACCGTGGCCTCCCGGTCGAAAAGCACCGGAGCGGCCTGGACCACCGCCACCCGGACGGAGGTGTGTTCATGAACCATGGGGTATCCTTTCAATGGAAACAGTGAATGGTTTCGACCGTGTCTTTCCCTATCTCACGCTGAACCTTCCCTCGATTCCCTCCGTCGAGTTCGGCTCGACCCAGACCCGGAAGGTCCCCGGCTCCACGGTGAACTGCATGTCCGTGTTACGGAATCCGAGCGCCTCCGGGCCGAGCGTGAATTGCACCGCTTTGGTCTCTCCCGGTTCGAGATGGACACGGGTGAAACCCCGGAGTTCCCGCACGGGACGGACCACGCTGGCCGCCTCGTCGCGGATATAGCACTGCACGATCTCGTCGCCCGCGCGTTTCCCGGCGTTGCGAATGTTCGCGGCGACCGTGACCGTTCCCCATGCGCCGGTGGTTTCCGGCGTGATCTTCAGCCCGGAGTATTCGAACTTCGTGTAGCTCAAGCCATACCCGAAGGGGAAGAGCGGCGTGCTTGGAATGTCGATGTACCGGGAACTGGCTCTGGATTCCGACGTGGGCCGCCCGGTGTTCTCGCTGTTGTAGAAGATGGGAATCTGGCCGACCGAGCGGGGGAAGGTCGCCGCGAGCTTTCCGGAGGGGCAGATGTCGCCGAAAAGAATGTCCGCGATCGCGTTCCCGGACTGGACTCCCAAATGCCACGCCATGAGCAGCGCGGACGCGTTTTCCGCCGTCCAGGGAATTGTCAGCGGGCGTCCGGCCATGAGCACGACAACGAGGGGCTTTCCGGTGGACCGGAGTGCGCGGAGCAGTTCCTCCTGCACGCCGGGAAGGTTGATATCGGAGCGGGAATTGGCCTCGCCGGTCATCCATCCGGCCTCGCCCACCACGGCGACGACCACATCCGCCTGTTTCGCAGCATCCACCGCCGGGGTGAACCCCTTGCGGTCCTCGCCGGTGATTTCGCATCCGGGGGCGGCGATCACTTTCGTGCCCGGGGAAACGGCGGCCTTGATCCCTTCCACGACGCTCACGGCGTCTTCGCCGCGCCCCTTGGCGCTCCATGTTCCGAGCGCGCTGTTCTTCTCGGAGGCGAGCGGACCCACCACCGCAATGGCGCGAATGTCTTTTTTCAGGGGAAGGACGTCGCGGTCGTTTTTCAGGAGCACGATGGATTCACGGGCGGACTCGCGCGCCAACGCCACCTTTTCCGGAGATAGGATTGTCTTCTTCTCCAGCGAGGGGTCGGTATAGGGCCGCTCGAAGAGACCCATCGCGTACTTGACGGTCAGGACGCGTCGCACCGCCCCGTTCACCGCGGACTCGGGGATTACGCCGTCACGGACAAGCTTCTCCAGGTTGTTCAGGTATACCTTTCCCATCATGTCCATGTCCACCCCGGCGACAATGGCTTTCGCGGCGGCGTCGGTGCTGTCGGCGGCGAGCCCGTGGTTGATGAGTTCGGGGATGGAGGTCCAGTCGCTGACCACGAGACCCCCGAATCCCCATTCATTCCTCAGGATTTCGGTGAGGGTGAAGCGGTTGGCGGAGGTCGGGACTCCGTTGAGGGCGTTGAATGCGCTCATGACGCTCATGGCTCCGGCGTCCACGCCGGCCTTGAACGGCGGAAGGTAGGTTTCGCGGAGGGTCCGTTCCGACATGTCGGTGGAATGGTACTCCCTTCCCGCCTGGGCGTTGCCGTAGCCGACATAGTGCTTGAGACAGGCGAGCACGGAACCGGGAGCGGTCAGATCCCCGCCCTGGAAACCTCGCACGCGGGCGGCAGCCATCGCGGAACCGAGAAACACGTCCTCGCCCGAACCCTCGGCGATGCGTCCCCACCGGGGATCGCGCGAGATATCCACCATGGGGGCGAACAGCCAGTTGATCCCCATCGCCCGGCTTTCCTCGGCGGCGGCGGCAGCGGTTCTGCGCGCCATTTCGGGATCCCACGAACATGCCTCTCCGAGCGGAATGGGGAAAATGGTGCGATACCCGTGGAGCACGTCGTTGCCCAAAAGCAGCGGAATGTGAAGACGGGATTCCTCCACCGCGATCTTCTGGATACGGTTGGTCTCAGCCGCGCCGTGGAGATTGAGGAAGGAGCCGACGCCGCCCGCGCGGAGCAGCGCCTCGTCTCCCGCGGAAACCCTGCTGAGCTGGTTGAGCTGACCGGCTTTCTCGGCGAGAGTCATGCGGACGAGAAGGGTGTCCGCCCGTTCGGCGGCGGTCAGCGCCCGGGCTCCGGATATCCGGGCGGGGGAAAGGAATACGAGGATGGCGAGCAGGAAGAGGAACGAACCGTTTCGGATGAACATGGGTAAATCTCCATGGATGGAATCGAGGAAAAATCGCGGATGCGATAAGGTACGCACTCCCGTCACCGCAATCAACACAAAAGGTTCACGCAATCGCGCTCTTCCGGTCTGCGCTCCGCTTTTCCCCTTTCCCGTGTTCGCAATATTCCGTATTTTACCTCAATATACCCATTATCAGGCAACTTGTGTCACCTGCCCACCGGATATCCCCCCTTTCGCGAGAGGAATAGATATGCGCCGCACGGTTACGATCCACGTACTTATCCTGACACTCATCCTGCTTTTCGGGTTCTCCCTTTCCGCCTCCGCGCGGTACAACCCCCACTGGAAGTGGCGTACGGTCACCACCGGGGATTTCACCGTCTATTACCCGGAAGGGCGCGAGGCGTTCGCACGGAGGGTGCTGGATCTCGGCCCCGAGGTGTACCGGGATGTCACCGGCTACCTGGGCTATCGTCCATCGCGGCTCCCGGTGGTGCTGAATCCCGGGACGGATGTCTTCAACGGCTACTATTCCCCCTTGCCGAACCGCATATCCCTCTTCGAGACGCCCGTATCCTCCCTGCGGGGATTCGGGAGTTCCACCTCCGACCTTGTGGACCTGGTCTACACCCACGAGTACACCCATTACGTCCATATCACCACCAGTTTCGGGCTGTACCATGCCGCGACCCACATTCTCGGACAGGGAATCGGCATTCTCAACGCCGCATCCCCCGCATGGTTCATCGAGGGGGTCACCACCAACACCGAGACCATCTTCACCGACGGCGGGAGGGGGCGCACCGACAGGGGCGGCCTGTGGGATCTCTCCGCCGCGGGCGTCTCCGGCGCATACAATCCTCCCGGGGGGCGGTTCTATCTCGCCGGGTATCACATGCTGGAATACCTGAACCGCACCCGTGGCGCGGACACCTTCTCCCGTATCAGCCGATACCAGGGGGCGCACCCCTTCCGTTTCGCCGACCATGCCTTCCGCCGCGAGTCGGGGAAATCCCCGGAACGGTTCTACCGGGAGTTCCTCGCCGATTTCAACGCCCGCGCGGACAGCGTACGGGCCGCGGCGCACGCCACCGGCCTTCCCGAGGGCGATATTCTCCAGGCGCGGGATATCGACAGCTTCGAAGCGCATTACTGGACCCCGGAGGGGTGCATCCGGGCCTATCGCACCGGGTACGGCCTCCCGAACGTCTTCATCGAGACCGATCCCGTCACCGGGAACATACTCCGGGAACAACGGGTGGGGGTTGTGCTCAACCTGGCAACCATCCGTCCGCTCCCTGATGGGCGGGTCCTCTACAGCCAGCCGTTCTACCATCCCCTCGGCGAAGGGGAGCTGGACACCGCCGACCTGGTCGCGTTCGACCCCGCCACCGGCGAAAGCACCCGTCTGACCCACGGAGCGCACACCTTCGCGGCATCGGCCTCCCCGGACGGCTCACGCATAGCCGCGGTGGTCCGCCGGGGCATGTGGATGGACCTCGCGCTGGCGGACGGCGACGGGAAGAACCTTCGCCCGCTGGTTTCCCATGAGGGCCTCTACTGGGATGTTCCGGAGTGGACGCCGGATGGCGGCGCGGTCGTCGCGGTGCTCAAGGAGGGCGGATATACCACCATCGCCCTGACCGATGTGCGGACCGGGGCGGTGCGCACCCTTTTCTCTCCCGCCCGTCACGGTTTCGGCGCACCCTCGTTTTCCTCCGATGGCCGGTGGATGGTGTTCACATCCGACCGGAGCGGGGTCTGGAACGTTTACGCCCACCGGATGGACACCGGGGAAACCCGTCGGCTCACCGCGGTATCGTACGATGTCGACGAACCAAAGATTTCCCCCGACGGTCGCACGCTCTCCTTCCTCTCGCTTTCCCGGGGGGTGAAGCAGATTCGCACCATGCCGTTCGCCCCGGAAACGGGGCTGGAGGAATCCTTCGGCGCGGGCGGGCCCTGGACTCCCGCCGATTCGACCGGGGACGGGGGAAAGATCGCGGAGAGCCGGGGCATCCCGCTCCGCGCCTATGCGCCCTTTCTCCACGTTCCCTTCGGCGGCACGGACGAAAAGGGGACCTCGCTCGGCCTGCTCCTCGCGGGCGGCGATCCGGTCGGGCTGAATACCTATATCGTGCAGGGATTGTACGGTCTCAAATCCAACCGCTTCGGGTACGATGCGAGCCTCCTCAACCGCTCCCTCTGGACCGATCTCTCCCTGCGCGTCTACGATTCCACCCTGGAAGGCAACCGGGTCGGCGATGGCGACAACGCCTGGTACCGAGAGCGCGGCGGAGAGGCGGCGTTCACGCTGCCGGTCATTCACCGCGTTTCCCCCGACATCGTCGCCGCTGATTACACGCTCGGGACCCGCTACCGGTCGTTCCGGGGACTCAAGCTGGTGACCGTGGACCCCGCCCACAACCGGTCGGTATCTTTCTTCGGCGCATTCTCCATCTCACGCACCCCCGCCGTTCCTCCGCGCGACCTGACGCCCGGATGGGGCCAGTCGCTGACGGTTACCCATGAGGAGGGCGTCACGGCTCTCGGCGGCGAACTTCCCGGGCACAACACCCTGGCTCGGATCACCCAGTACGCACCCTCGCCCCTTCGTCACCACGGATTCGCGTTGCGAGTCACCCACCAGAACCAGAGCGGCCGTCTGCGGTACGATTCCAGCGTTTCCATCCCCCGGGGGTACTCCAGCGACGATCCGGAGGGCGGGTTCGATCTCCGCAATACGCTCACCGCCTCCCTTGATTACCACTTCCCCCTCTGGTACGCCGACAAGGGGGTGGGAATGACCCACGCGCATCTGCGTCTCCTCCACGGCTCCCTCTTCGTGGACCACGGAGCGGGTTGGGACGGCGGGTTCCGGAAGAGCGTGTGGGAGCGCAACGCCCGTACCGCGTTCGGCGCGGCGCTCCAGGCCAATTCCATCCTGGGATATGTCGTTCCCCTCGACATCGGGATCGCGGTGGGCTACAAACCCACCGAGCGGGACTGGTTCGTCCGGGCGCTGTTCGGGGACCTGCTCAGCCAGATCACCGGGGGAAACGGAAGACTGAATCCGGGGAAGATGCGGGACTGGATGCGGTGGTGAGGGGCTGGTACGCCTCCACCCCCATTTCCCGGTCCCTGCGATGGAGTTTTTCCCGACGGAGAGTCGGGTGATGGTGAAACGGTGAGCCGGACGGGAAGGAACCGCCGTGGCCGGCCCCTTCCCGCGCATTCCTCCGCCTCCCCCTGTGTCCTCCGTATTTCGATCAACTTTTCCCCAAGGGCGCGGGAGGGACATATAGACAGGTAAAACCGATTGCGCGGATATAACAGGGGCGGGAGAGGACCCCGAGGTCGGTGAATGCCGGCCCCTGTTCCACGGAAGAAAAAGACGCCCGGTTCAGCAAAAAATACCGGGAACCGTGCGGCGGGTTTTGTACTCCTATGTACGAGGTTCGCGTGATTTACATTGACACGCATGTCTAAATATCCTAGTTTATTGTGAATACTGGCAAACCCGTTTTTGTGTTCCTTTCAGAGGACTTCCATGGCAACAAGAGCCCAGAAGGT
>CAYRTQ010000127.1:0-11927 GCA_964426865.1 uncultured bacterium | reverse complement strand
CACTACCCCGGAATCCATTCCATACCCGGGGGGCTTTTCCAAGACAGGGGAAAACACACCACCCCATTCACGGATGCAAAGCCGGTTCAGGGGAAAAGCGCTACCGGTCTTTGACCGCGACTTCCCATATTCGGGAGAATCTCGAGGAACCCTCCGGGCCGTTTACGGTCAGGACCACGACATAATGGTACTGGTAGCTGTCTCCCGGAACCCCGACCGCCGGACCCTCGTACCGGTGGACGGGATTCCGCTCGTTCGAGGTGGAGCCGTCGCCGAAATCCCAGTTCCAGGAGGTGATGTTGCCGTAGGACCGGTCCTTGAACGCCACAATTCCCCGGGCCGGATCGAGCGTGGCGAACTCCCACCGGGCCTCGACCGGTTTGCGGAACCGCTTTTCCACCGGCATGAGCCGGAACGCCACGAGTTCCGAGGCATCGCCGTACATGGTGGTGGTGTGCGACAGGGACCAGAACGCAAACCGCTTTTTCGGATCGTCTTTCAGGTCGTTTTCCAGCACCGTCCAGGACAAGCCGATGACGGCGTTCTCCGCCAGCTTCGAAACCACCGCCCGCCCGGGGCCGTCGTAAGGGGCGTAATCGAATGGCGTGATCCAGAATTCGAGCGCCAGCTTCCCGCCCTCCCCCTGGCGGAAATTGTATGAGCAGGCGGCGTTCGACCAGGGGATCTCGGCGATCCAGGGCTGGCAGCCCCAGGGCATGCACCATTGTTTCCCGGACGCCGGAGTGAAGATATGGTAATTCTGGGCATGGACCCCGTGCAGCATGTGACCGTCCCAGCCCTCTTTCGGCGGGTCCTTCCGCAGCCGCGGGATGAACGGTCCGCCCGAACAATCGCCATCCACGACGATTTCGAAAATATCTCCGGTCAGGCCGGGCTGATCGAAATTCCAGCAATCGTCGTACGCCTCGTAGAGAACGTACAGCCGGTCAAGTCCCTTGACCCAGCCCACCTTCACCGTGGCATCGAAATTGTTCCTGTCCGGGGAATTCCCGTTGACCGTATCGACCAGTTCGTCCGCGCCGATCGCATACTCGTCCGGAACCATGCTCCAGTCTGAGATGTCGCCATCGAT
This sequence comes from uncultured bacterium, assembly GCA_964426865.1. GTDB lineage: Bacteria > Latescibacterota > Latescibacteria > Latescibacterales > Latescibacteraceae > JAWLHT01. The sequence goes on along the minus strand of CAYRTQ010000127.1, from coordinate 10,834 downwards.
ACGGGGGATCATGGACGCCGGAAACTGAAAGACCCGGAATTCCTTGTCGGGCCGCGCCAGAGAATGGGCGGAAAATGATTGTATTACTGTAAGCATGAGAACGAGAACACACATTCTGAACACGATCGGTCTCCTTCCGCGAACAGACGGGTGATGCTCCGCATGGAAGGCGGCCCGGACAGCGCGGCATCCCCGCTTGTACGGAACGGGAACGGGGTGCGTTGCAAGGGGGCCGCCCTCCCACGGAGGCGCTATCCTTATTTACGGATACGCGCGGACATTGTCAAGCTATTCGCCGGAACAACGCTCCCAAAATTTGGAAATGACGGGCGCATCTCCACGGGTGAGAGAATGGCGCGCGGGAGCGACCGGTAACGATTTCGGAGTTACGCCTTTCGCCAACGGGCGGACAGACGCCCGAATTCTTCCGGGACGCCGAAGGGTATGGAATCTTTCCCGAATGTACCCGTTTTTTCATTGATTTACCCGTCTCCAGCATATATTTTCCCAGCATGCTTTTTCCAGCGATGAAAACAAAAATCCGGAGGTGTGGCCATATGGACGATCGGAAGATATCGGCGGGACGGCGCTCTTTCCTCGGCGCGGCGGGAACGGTGCTGGCCGCGGCGGCGGGCGCGGCTGGCGCGGCGGAAGCGAAAAAGAACGAGAAGCCCGCGGATCGTCCCAAAGGCGGCAAAATACGGTATGCGCTGGTGGGCGCCGGAAGCCGCGGCAGTTCGCTCTGGGGCAAGACACTGGTGGAAAAATACGGCGATGTTCTCGAATTCGCGGGCCTGTGCGATATCAATCCCAAGCGGGTGGAATACGCGAAACGCTACCTCGGGGTTTCCTGCCCGACATTCACCGATTTCGACGCCATGGTCGCCCAGACGAAGCCGGACCTGGTGATGGTGACCACCGTGGACTGCTTCCACGCCAAATACATCTGCCGCGCGCTGGAACTGGGCTGCAACGTCATGACCGAAAAACCGATGGCCATCGACGAGAAACAGTGCCAGGAAATCCGGGATACCGAGCGTCGGGTCGGGCGCAATGTCCGGGTGACCTTCAATTACCGGTACAGCCCCGATGCCGAACGGATCAAGAGCATTCTCTCCTCCGGGGAAATCGGGCAGGTCACCTCGGTGGATTTTCACTGGTTCCTGAACACCAGCCACGGTACCGATTATTTCCGACGCTGGCACGCGTTCAAACAGAACAGCGGCTCCCTGCTGGTGCACAAGGCCACCCACCATTTCGATATCCTCAACTGGTGGCTCAATGCGGACCCCGTTGAAGTCAACGCCAATGGGGACCTGAGGTATTACGGGTTCAACGGCGAATTTCGCGCCAAAAACTGCCGGGAATGCACCGCGAAAGAAAAATGTCCCTATTTCTGGGACATCACGAAAGACGAAAACTGCATGAACCTCTATGTCAAATGCGAGTCCGAGGACGGGTATATCCGGGACTCCTGCGTCTTCCGCGAAACGATCAACATCTGGGACAACATGTCGGTGCAGATCAAATATTCCAATGACGCCCTGGTGAGCTATTCGCTCGTGGCGGGAATGCCCTACGAGGGATACTCCATCGGGTTCAACGGCACCAAGGGACGGCTCGACGCCCGCATTTATCACTCCCAGCCCTGGCAGGTGGACCGTCTGGCCGATTTCCGGCTCACCCGCAAGTTCAAGAACTCCATCGAGTCCACCATCGGACAGGGCGACGGCGGACATTGGGGTTCAGACGACAAGATGCAGGACATGATCTTCCGCGGCGCGCCCGATCCCATGGGCCAGAACGCCGGGACCCGCGCCGGGGCCATGTCCATTCTCATCGGAATCGGGGCGCGCCACAGCATCGAGCAGAACCGTAAAGTCACCATCGACGAGATGGTCAAAATCTGAGGCGTAAGAGACAACGTGTGAAGAAAAATCCCCCGTGCGGAACAGGCGCGGGGGATTTTGTTTGGGAACGTCCGGACAGATGGGCGAGGGACCGGCGATACCCACGCCCCATCGGGGCAAAATCACCGGAGAAACATGACCTTTCCCCGCGCCGAGTACATACCGGCCCGAACCGTGTAGAAATACACGCCGCTCGCCGCCATGACTCCGGAGTCGTCCCGTCCGTCCCAGACCAGGGCATGCGTCCCGGCGCTCATGGAACCGTCCCGGAGCACCCGAACCTCCTGCCCGAGAATATCGTACACCGCCGCCTTGACATGCGCCGCCTTCGGGATTTTCAGCCGTATCGTGGTGGAGGGGTTGAAGGGGTTCGGATAGGGCGGAGAAACAGCAAAGACGGCGGGAGCCTCATTGACGTCGGACTGGTCGTATGTGATGCGGAAATCGCCGTCATTGTGATCCCATATTGTCGTATCGCCGAGCGAGGTGACCCTGATCCGGTAATCCATCCGGTCGGGAATATCCGTCGGGATAGTCCAGGCATACGAGCCGGTGTTCGGCGTCGAGGACACGATGATCCGGTCGAAGATCGCGCCGTGTTCACGGAAAAGCTCGATTTTCACGGGGCCTTCCGGGGTTCCATCAGGAATCCAGGCGACATTCTTCGTCATTCCGGGAATCCAGTATTCGCAACCATTGGGAGCGGTTACCGCCATGAGACCGTTCGGGGCCATGTCCAGCTTGGTGATAAATGCATTGCTGCCATAGTACCCGCCGGAAAAGCTCGTATCATACGCGCCGTCTGTCACCGGAAATCCGGAAGTGCCGTTACCGCATACATACGCACTTCCTGAACCGTCCACCGCGATTCCGTTACAAAAGTCCGCTCTGCCCCCGCCGAGAAAAGTGGAATAGACCAGCGCGGTTCCGCCCGGGTTGATCTTGGTCACAAACGTATCGATGTAATTACTGCTCAAGCTCGAATCAAACGCTCCGTTTGTCACCGGAAAATCGGAAGAATACGTATATCCGACCACATACGCATTCCCGGAACCGTCCGCCGCGATCCCTTTTGCCCCTTCGGATAAAGCGCCTCCGAGGAATGTTGAATACACGAGACCGGTCCCATTTGCGTTGAGTTTTGTGACAAATATATCGTCAACGCCATCGAAGCTTGCATCAAACGCTCCGCTTGTCACCGGAAAATCGGGACTGTCCGTCCAGCCGGTCACGTACGCGTTTCCTTGATCGTCAACCGCTATTCCGGTTCCGCCGGAACTGCCTCCCAAGAAGGTCGAATAGACAAGTCCGCTCCCGCTCGCGTTGAACTTCGTTACAAATACATCAAAGTCAGCCTCATAACTGGTATCAAACGCCCCGCTCGTCACCGGAAATCCGGAAGTGGCGGTGCCGGTTACATACGCACAGCCCGTACCATCCACCGCTATCCCGCCGGGTTCTTTGAAACCGGCATTCCCGAGAAAGGTGGAATATCCCAAGCTGCTCCCGCTCGCGTTCAATTTCGTTACAAATATATTATTGCAGCTACCCCAGGCAGTTACATCGGGGTTAGTATCATACGCCCCGCTCGTAACCGGGAAATCAGGAGACCTGGTCGAGCCAATCATATACAGATTCTGCGCTTTGTCCACCGCTATCCCGATTCCGAAATCCGAATTCTTCCCGCCGAGGAAGGTGGAATAGACGAGAGCGCTCCCGCTCGCGTTGAGCTTTGCCACAAATATATCTCCAGACTCCCCGCCGCTGTTGCTTTTGTCAAACGCCCCGCTTGTCACCGGAAAATCGGGAGACTTGGTTGACCCTTCCACATACGCGTCACCCGCGTCGTCCACCACAATCCGGATCCCGTTATCATAATCTTCGCCGCCGAGAAAGGTGGAATAGACCAGCGCGGTCCCATTCTCATTGAATTTCGTGACAAACACGTCCCATTTTAGACTTTCACTGGTATCAAACGCCCCGCTCGTCACCGGAAAATCAGAAGAATACGCTGTGCCGGTTACATACGCATTTCCCAAACCATCCACCGCGATTCCGCTGGCAGACTCAACACCCAGATATGTCGAATACACGATCTCCGGGTCCACGCACAGATCGAATCCTTCATCGTACTCCCCGACCTCGAATCCGAACGTATTCGCGGCGGCATCGATGATCCGGTACGAAATCGGAATCGCGATTTCTTTCCCTCCGATGGTCTGGTAACAGTACGGCTTCCGCTCGATGACCTCCCCGAGCGGGGTTTTCACCACGAGTTCTCCGGAGGCATTGATGGAGATCGCATTTCCGGCATTCTCCCCGAGGTCGTAGGTGAGCACGATTCTGGACGGGTCCTCTCCCGGCTTGACCACGAAGTCGTACTTGATCCGGTTCTTGTTGCCGTAGTAGACCAGATCGACCCCGGTGTAGATTTCTTTCAGACGGATTTTGCTGTAATTGGGGACATCGGTCCGCCACTTCATGGGGTCGCTCCCAACGAAGTAGTTGCTGTTCCAGGAAAGGCGGTCCTCTCCGGCCAGTTCCGGGTTTTCGTTGGCGTTAACAAAGGCGACTTTCAGCGCGAACGCCTCCCGTTCGATCTCCGGCGTGGATTCCGCGCCGGAGGCGGGTTTGAACGCCACGCTCTTCCGGGCCGCGCGTTTCGCCGCGGATTCCGCGGTCTCCCGGGAGAGGAGGAATGTCGCGCCGTCCGGAGTGAAGAACATGCTGCATCCGCTGCCGACGGTCGTAAACTTCACCCTGGAATCAAGCTGACCCTCATTGACCGTAAACGCCAGGGGGATATTGCCGTAGCTTTCGAGCACACGGGCGGTATCGGCATGCGCGGAAGCACTGAAAAGAAAAAGCACTGCGAGAACGGGAAGGGCGCGGAGAACAGCGTTCATGGTGAGATCCTTGGCATATGAAATGTATCGTGGTCCGGCTGGTACGGGAAAGACCGGCCGAACGATATCGAAGGGTTCCGGAATCAGGCCGATTCTTGCTCCATACGTTCTTATATATACACGCGACTATTCTATGTCAAGGCAGTATTGTCAAAGAAGGAAAAATATCACCACCTTTATCTAACTTTTTATATACATGTTACTGTTCATGCGCGATATATTCGCAGGATACGCGGCGGGGAGGTGCAGCAGGGGCGCTTTTCACATGGAAAGCGGTATGAGCGGGGCGGCAACCGTCCTCCATCGGGTGAGGGTCCGGAGCTTTCGTTGCATTTGCCGCAGGATTTCCGTATTTTATGGGAAGATATTTTCCCGCATCCGATTACATGTGCCATTTCCACAGGAGCAGTTTCTTCCCGATGACCCCCGAAACCATTCCAACGATCAAATCCTGGCTCCGGTCCTATACAGACAGCTTCGTCGCCACGAGCGACAATTCCGAAAATCTCCTGCACCTGAAATGGGTGCACAGCCTGAAAGTGGCGGAACACTGCCGCGCCATCGCCGGGGAACTGGGCTGGAGCGCCCATGCGGTTCTCGTGGCGGAAGTGGTCGGGCTCCTGCACGATGCCGGGAGATTCCCCCAGTTCGCCCGGTACCGCACCTTCGTGGACGCCATTTCCGTGGACCACGGCGAATGCGGGGCCGAGGCGGTCCGCGAATCGGACGTGCTCGCCCCGTTTTCCGCGCGGGACCGTGAAATCATCCTGGAGAGCATCCTTTACCACAACCGCCGCGATATCCCGTCCGAAGCCGCCGAAGACGCGCTCCCGTTCGCCCGCCTGATCCGCGACGCCGACAAGCTGGACATCTACCGCATCATCATCGAGCGTCTCCGTTCCGGGCAGTTCCGTCAGCACCTGCGAACCGCGCTGGGAATCGAGGACGAAGGCCCCGCCACTCCCGGCGCGGTGGAGGACATTCTCGCCAATCGCACGGTGGGCAACGAATTCATCCGCACCGCGGCGGATTTCAGCCTCATGCAGATATCCTGGGTGTTCGACATCAACTACTCCCCCGCGGTCCGGATCATACGGGAGCGGGGATACATCCGGGAAATCGCCCAACTCCTCCCGCCCGACCCCGGCTCCCGCACGGCGAAGGAATATATTCTCGAATACCTGGAAAACGGGAAAGCGGGAGCGAACCACAGGTGAACGCGGATGAAGGAGGCAGCGGGAAGGAACGCCCGCGCCCTTCTCGACCCCGCCACACATACACGGTCAGTAAACAGGAAAGCCTGTCTGAATCAGACAGGCTTTCCTGTTTACACGTATTCACCCGTGGTTCCGGTTTCAGGTCAGACGGTTTTCCAGGTGACCCGGCAACCAGCCCACCACCACCTGCTGCGTGTCCTCGTCCCAGAAGAAGTATACCCCCAGGCAGCGGTGCGGATCGCGTGAATTGCCGCCGGAGCGGAGGTGCATTTCGAGAAAACGCGTGGTGGTGGTCCCGAAGGGATATTTGACATAGTAGGTCATGCCCTCCTCCCCGGCGCGGATTTCGGAAATGGATTTGCCGTACCGGAGTTGCAGCCGGTCGACCGCGGTCTGGAAATCCTCACGCGTTCCAACGCCCAGACGCATGTTACGGTACTGGTTCGCCAGAATCAGGAGCGTTTCATAGACGGTGAACACATCCTCGTACACCGCGCTCTTGATCCCCTGCAGGGCCCTGGGGTGCAGAATGAGCCGTCCATCGAGCCAGCGCGACACCCAGTCGGGCATTTCCTCGTATCCATCGGGAATGACCATCTCCGGATCGACATCATATCCCACCTGACGGAAGAAATCCACCCGAAGGGAGTTCAATTGGGCGCGCAGCCGCGCGTTCTCCTCACGGTGGATGTCGCGCTCCTTTTCGGCGCGGATGGCGTCGTCGTTGTATTCCTCCGCCTCCTCGTGCACTTCCCGTATTTTGGCGTGCAGCGCCTCGATCTCGCGGGCATGGGCCGCCCGTATCAGCTCGATTTCCGCTTGCAGGGCGGCGACCTGCTGTTCATGATCCTCGTAGGAGACGGGCTTGCGGTCGAGCTGCTCCCGCGCCAGTTTCTGACGCTCCAGCTCGGCGGCGCGGGTGCGGGCGTCGGTGATGAACAGCCGGTCCTCCCAGTTTACCCGTTTCACCGCGGCATACTGCTCCAGCTTCTCCACCAGGAACGCGGCGAACGCGTTTTCCGCCAGCATCCCGTCATGCCTCCAAAACAGGATCTTCTCGGTAAGATAGAGGGGATGCGCCAGGAGATCGTCCTTCTCGAAATCGAGAAGGGGCTGGTACACCCGCACGGACCCCAGGTATACCGACCACTGCTTGCCCACCTTTTCCGACCACTTGAACCCCATGTCCCAGGGCAGTTGCACGATGTGGGCCAGCCCCAGCGACTGCTCGGCCAGCAGTTGCGGATCGAGAACGAAATCGGATACCGGGACGCTCCACCGTCGCTTGTCGGTCTGGGTGAGAACAACCACCGGAAGGGTGCGGTCGGGATCGAGAAGGAGTTCGCGCAATTCGTCCAGTTCCTCCTCGGTCTGGATCAGCCAGGGGGAATCCTCGATGGCGCGGCGCTCTTTCAGCCCGAACTGGCGGGCGAGATCGGCGATGATGCGGGGACGCGCCGATCGCAGGGAACCTTCCTGTCCGGAGGGTCCGGCGCCCAGCACCCGCAACCCGAACGCCACGCTGCCGCTTCGACGGGCGAAGGTTATATCCGTGGTGCGGGATCCCCCGGATTCATCCGGCTGGCCATTGACCGGGAGATCGGACAATTCGAGCCGGAGCGTCCAGAGTCCCAGTTCCGGAACGGAGACGCACTCCGCCTTGCGCCCCGGTTCCTCCACGATGAATGCGCTTCCGGTCCAGGTATCGCGCGCCAGGGTGGTGTGAAACATGTCCTGAAGCCACTGCACGACGACCCGGACGCCCCGTTTCGCGGTCTCGTCCACGGGCTTTCCCTCGCCGGCCACCGCCGCAAGCTGGAACACGGTACGCGCGGAAGGCCGTCCCACGGAAGCTCCCATCAGGCTGGAAAGAACGGTCAGATAATTATCCCTGTGCATCATAGGCGATTCACCGGTGCGGTTCCATGGTAACTGGTTGTCCTCACGACGTCCGGGCAGGATGAATCCGCCGTCCGCGGCAAGAGAAACGTTCTTACTATCCGACGCCGAAAGGGGGGAAAAGATTCATCCCCGCCCCGTTTCCGGGCAAAAATAACGCCCTTCCCCGGGAGAGGCGGCGGGGCAGGCCGACACTTCTCCACGTATAGAATAATACATTCCGGAAGCGGAATAAAACATATTTTTTCGGGAAGAGCCAGACGGAGAACAACTTCCGGGAATGCCAACCGGGGAGAGTGGCCGGTTTCGCGCGGCGCGCAGGAAGGAAAGGGGAAAGGAATAGACACGTTTCCCGTATTCACTCCGCATGGATCGTGATCCCCATACGCCGGTCTTCCCAAAAAAGAAACAAGGGGAACCGTCGCCGAAGCGTCGCTTCCCCTCTATATAAAAACCGCGCAATCAGGGCGCGGCTCAAAAAATCTGGCTCCGGTGGTAGGACTCGAACCTACAACTTAGCGGTTAACAGCCGCTCACTCTGCCATTGAGTTACACCGGAACCCAACCTGCCGTCGAGATGAATAAGATACAATACGGTACTCGAAAAGTCAACAGGGGAAAAGAAAAATAATGGGAAATAATTGAAAAAAAGCCCGCAACCCGGCCTTCTGACCGTCAGTTCCCGCCGACGGGTCTCTCTCCGCGTCCGAGCATGGCGCTCATGCGAACTTTCAATGTGTCCAGACGGTTTTGCAGTTCCTTCCTGCGCTTGGGGTCCTTCTCCACGGTAATGCGCTGCACCGCTTCCCTGATATCCGCGCGGAGTTCGCGGATGACAAACGCCCGGAGATTCGTTTCGATGTATTTCGCCGCGGTTTCCTCGTCCAGCGGAATCACGGCGGCGGCGGCCACCGCCTGCTGGGCCTGGGGATCGTCCAGGGCGGTCATGAGCGCGGAGGGTGAAATCTCCAGCCCCTCCACAATCCGGTGGAAGATCACCTCGGTGGCCCTTTTCAGCACCGGATGGGAGAACGGCTTGGAACCCGCCTCCTGCATGAAATGGCGCGCCAGATCGGGATAGCGGAGAATGGAGGCGAACAGTTCCCGTTCCTCGGCCATCCCGAAATCCGGCGGGGGCGGAACCACGGCGTCCTTGTGGACCGCGCGCTTCCGTATGCGGCCGTTGACCGCTCTCAGCATGGTGTTCACGTCAATCCCGAGTTTCAGGGAGAGGTCTTTGGCGTATACCTCCCGTTTGAGTTCATCTTGGATGAGGGAGATGGAATCGGCGATTTCCCCCGCCAGGCGGATGCGGTCCTCCGGCCCGGTCGATTCCCTGGACAGGGACAGGAGTTTGAATTCCCAGATGTCCATGGCCCCTTCGAGGTGAGCGCGGAGGGCGTCCACTCCCAGTTCGCGCACATAGGAATCGGGGTCGTGCCCCCCGGGGAGAAGGGACACGGTGATGGCAAGATCGGTGGAGAGCAGGGTGTCCGCGCCCCGCGCCGCAGCGTGAATCCCCGCGCTGTCGCCATCGAAAAGCAGGGTGACGCTCCGGGCGAGGCGGGAGATTATGCGCCCCTGCTCCGAGGTGAAAGATGTGCCGGAGGCGGCGATGGCGTTCTTCACTCCCGCCTGGTGGAGGGAAATGACATCCATGTAGCCCTCCACCACGATGGCGGTGCGGGATTTCTTCAGCGCCTCGCGGGCCTGGTACAGCCCGAAGAGCACCCGGCTCTTGTGGTAGACCGCCGTTTCCGGGGAGTTGAGATACTTGGGACCCTCGCCCTCCAGGATGCGCCCGCCGAAACCGATGATCCGCGCACTGGGATCGATGATGGGGAAAATCACCCGCCCGCCGAACCTCGGATAGGGCGGGCCGCCGTACTTGCTCTTGAGGAGGATTCCGGCTGAATCGAGCGCGTCGGGAGACACCCCTTTCCTTTTCGCGAAGGCGAGCAACCCCGAGGGGTCCTCCGGGGCGAACCCGAGACGAAAAGCCTTGATGGTTTCGGGGGTGAGCCCGCGTTTTTCCAGGTATTCGAGGCCCGCTTTTCCCGCGTCTTCCCGGAGCATGCGGTAAAAATATTCCGCGGCGGCGACATTGGCCGCGGTGACCAGTTCGGCCTGCTCACGGCCCCCCGGGCCGGAATCCCGACGCTGCGGCATTTCCAGTCCCACCCGCCCGGCCAGGTTCTCCAGCGCCTCCATGAAACTCATGCCGGTGATTTCCATGAGGAAATTGATGACATCGCCGCCCTTGCCGCAGCCGAAGCAGTGATAGAACTGCCCCTCACGGTTGACATTGAACGATGGGGTCTTCTCGTTATGGAAGGGGCAGCATCCCATGGTGGCGGAGCCGCGCCGTTTCAGGTCCACATACTCGCCGATGATTTCGGCGATGTCGACCCGGCTCTTCACTTCCTCCTTGAATGCCGAGAAATCGTCCACCACGTCAGAAACTCCCATGAAAATAGCGCCAAAGCGCCTGAGCGCCGAAGAGGAAACCCGCCCGCATTTCATCCTTGCCGGGCGGGCGCGGAGACCCGCAGTCAATGGGCCGTATCCCGTATGGCCGTTCCGGTAATATACCGGTGCTGATTCAATTCGGGAAGAATTTGAAGAGTTTGTCTGAACCAGTGATGCGCGTGATTTGAATGATGAACTCCTGATGGAAGAGACTGCTTTTCATCAGTTCTCATCATTCCCATCATTCGAATCACCGGTTCAGACAATCATTACGCTTTCTTCCCGCACAGGATCATGCGCGGCGAGGATTCACCGTAGGCCTCACCCTCCGGAGAGCCGTGGACGCACTCCACGGTCAGCCCCGCGTTTTCGAGCATGTCCCGCATCTCCGGGAGGGTATAGAGCCGTACGGATTCCCGGAATGTCTGTTCCA
>CAYRTQ010000126.1:5306-11959 GCA_964426865.1 uncultured bacterium | reverse complement strand
CAGAAATATGAGAATGGGCAGTGGCGTCAAATCGGCACCGCGGTCACCAACAGTTCCGGTACGGCGGTCGCCCAGGTTTCGGAATTCGGCCAGGTTTCAGTACAGCCCAAAGTGAATGTCAAAACCCAGTCTTCATCCGCGAGCGAGACCGTGGTGAGCGCCACGACCATCGATGCTGGTGAAAAGAACCTTGAAGTCGAGATCAAGAACGAGGTGAACTTCGTCGGCGGACTGCCGGATGGCATCACCCCGGAATATGCGCTTTCCCTTATCGAAATGCAGAAGGGGATCAAGCTCGGTACGGAGAACCTCAGCATCCAGTTGCCCTCGGTGAGCGAGACGGCTAAGCCGGTCGGCGTGCTCGATGCCAACAGTGTTGAGGTTTGGGTTCAGACCTGCAAGCTCGTGCTGGTTGATGTGACCACCACCGAGACGATCACGCTCACCATACAGGCCGGTGGGCAGACCTATACGTTCACGATACAGTTCACGTACACCTATCGCACGGCGAGAACCGAGTGCACGCGTAACTGGGTGGATCATAATCAGGGGGGAATGTAATAAGAGCCTATCCGCAAATAAGGATATAGCCTTCTCTGGGAAAGCAGCCCCCTTTCGGACCTCCGGGCCACCTTCCCCCGGAGGGGGCAGGAAAATCATGGGACGCAGCAACTTCACTAGCCCCCTTCGGGGGAAAGGGACCGGGGGTTAGGGGGCCGGGAACTCACGAAGCACACGATTTCCTTATTCATGGATAGGCTCTAAACCATACGGGAGTACATTTCGATCGGCCGTCTCCCGGAGAGAAATCCCCGGGAGACAGCTGGTGGGGTATGGTGAGGTCCATTGTGAGGGTCGCAGCGCTGCTACTTCTTTGTTTCGTGACATCAGCCGTTGCGGCCCAGACCGATACGGCACCTGTTATTTCTATGATGATATGACAAAAAATATACTGAAGTTTGTATTATGGTAATGAGCTGTTTATATTCGCCTTTATACAACGTCTTTTTTAACGTTTTATAAAAGGATTAAACCATGAATAGTTCCAACAATTCCGAGAAGCATCAGATCAACGTCCTACGCACCAGCGTTCATAAAAAGAGAATTGAAATGGGAATTATCGCGAGGGAAGCGGCGAAACAGATTGGAGTATCCTATCCTTCGTATAACCGGTTTATCGCCGGGATTGTGATTCCCCGGGAAGTGAATATGCACAAGTATGTGATGTGGCTGAAACGTAAGAACGAAATGAATTGAACGTTCCGATGCAAACTGCGGGTGTGGGCGATCAATTAAAAATCCCGTAACAAGGGGAAGTAGCTGATATGGTACTATTCATTATGAGATGGAGTATCACCTCCGAAAAGTCAAACGCTTATAAAAGATGGGCGGAGTTGGCGTTGGAACGGATACTGTCGTGTCCGGGGGTAGTGGAGTACCGTCGGTATCGCACGGTTGCTTCTCCATCGAATCAGATAGTAGTAACATATGAGTTCGCGGATATGCCGGCATGGATCAAATGGTATTCCTATGATGAGGTGCAGAAGTTTTTGAATGTACTCACAATGCTGGTAACCAATTTTTCCACGGAGATATGGAATATGCCCCCGCTCGTTTCCATGTCCAATCAGTCTGAAATGCAAATGGCGGAATAAAACCATGATTCGATATCGACTGATCGAGATGATGGCTAAAGGAGACAGGGTGAAACAGACGCTTGTTCTTTTTATGGGATTGTTTCTGTTTTCGACATCGGTTTTATACGCGAAGCCGGTTGTATTTCAACCCGGTGATTACATAGATCTCTTTGTCTATAATGCACAGGAACTCTGCGGCGAATTCCGTATCGCGGCGGATGGGTATGCACGGCTTCCGCTTATCGGAAAAGTGCATGTGGCGGGCATGACCGAGGATGAAGCCTACGAATCGTTACGCTCCGCCATCGGTAAATACATCATTGAACCCAAAGTTACCATTTCACCGAAATACTCCGTTTCGGTCATGGGGTATGTCGCCAAGCCCGGAGTATATACCATCACCGGCAGTGATCGTATTATCGAGACGGTTGCCCTTGCGGGCGGATATACGCCCGACGCTTCCGGTTCAATCGAGGTATTCCGGGACGGCAATAAAATCAAGATTCCCCGGAGCGCTGTTCTGGGGCAGAATACCGCCATGGAACTCGCAAAACCGGGAGATGTCATTTTCGCCCAGCGCAAGGTGTTTACTCGCGGGGATTACTCGCTCATCCTGTCATCCGTATCCGCTATTGCGCTGGTGATTTATTACTCAACTCGATAACACAGCATTGGAACATGAGATATGAATTATACCGGTGAAAACAGTCCGGAAGTGATCGATGAGGGAATCTCCCTGAAGGAATTGGTCGGCATCGCCCGGAAATATATGTATCTCATCCTGTTGATCGTGTGCAGCGCTCTGGTGGCCGCCGGACTCTATCTGTTCATATCAGAGCCTGTGTATGAGGCTTCCGGGCAGCTTCTGGTGGATTCGCCGAAATCGTCTCCCCTGATGGAGCAGGCGATGGGGCTCACCTTGGCGAATTCGCCCCTGATTCTCAATACCGCGGTGGAGAGAATCAAGGGACGGAGTATCACCGACTCGGTGGTTGTCAAGACGAATTCGTTTGTGGTCATGCGCAATGAGGCGCTGGACGCCATGGATTCCCTGGTTGCGGTTCCTCCGGAAGTTTTTCTGAAGTATAAAGTCGAACTGATGCGGAATTCGAAGTTCCAGGACAACAATGCGGACTTTCGGGTGGTGGATGAACGCGGGAGTGTGGTCGGAAGCGGCTATTTCGGGAAAACCATCGTTCTGAAAAATCTTTCCTTTGTATTGAACCGTGAGTATGCGGGCAAGAATTTCGTGATATCGATATATCCGGTAAAATCCGCTCGAGCTATGGTGCTGGGCAGTTTGAAGGTATCGAATATCCGAAACACAAATATCGTCCAGCTTTCGGTCCGAAGCACGAGTCCTCTTCGGGCAAAACAGATTGTCGACGCGTATGCCACCGAGTTTGCACAAATGAATTTATTTGAAAAGCGGGAAGAGGCCACGGCAAGCAAGGATTTTCTGGACAAGCAGTTTGTCAAGATCAATGAACAATTGCAGGACACGGAAAATGACTACCAGCAATACAAAACGACCAAAGGGTTCATTGCACTCGATGAGCAGACGGTCCAATATATAAACCGTCTGGGAAGTCTCGAAGAGAAACGGTTCGATTATCAAATCAAGATGAATGAGGCCTCCGCGGCGAAGGAAAAGAGCGAACGGGTTCTCGGCGGCGATCCGGAGCTTCAGAAATACCTGAAAATCAACGCGTCTCCCTTTTTCCAGGAAAACACCATCCTGCAGGGGCTGTACACGAAAATCGCCGAGCTTCAGGTTGAAAACGCCAAACTGCGCGCTGAATACAGTCCATCGCATCCGTTGCTGATGCAGAACGAATCTGAACTCGCCGCGGCAAAAAAACAACTGGAAGAGGCGACAACCAGCGCGGTTCTGAATGCCACCCAGGGATCCGATCCGTTGTTGAGTCCGGTGGTTCAGACGCTGGTGGCGAATACGATCAACTTTAACGGGTATTCCAGTGTTCTCAAGCAGATCGATTCGGAAGTGAAAAAGCTGGACGGGATCATGGCCTCCCTTCCCGAAGCGGAAGTGGAGCAGGCGCAGTTGGAGCGTCGGATGCGGATCAACGAACAGATATATAATCTGCTTCTCTCCCGTCTCCACGACGCGCGCATCATGGAAGCCAGCACGATCAGCGATGTGAGGATTATCAATCGGGCCGAGTTGCCCTCCGGGCCGGTGTCCCCGAACAAACAGAAGATTCTTCTTCTGGCGCTGGTTGCCGGGCTTTTCCTCAGCGGCGGCACGGTGTTTGGGTTCGAGCAGTTCAAAACCTCTTTTTCGACCATCGAGAGCATTGAACGGGAGTGTACGGTTCCGGTGATTTCCATTGTTCCCCATCTTACGAAGAAACAGAGTGTGAGGAAGCGGGAAATTGCAGTCGGTTTCGAGAAAAGTGACGAGGCAAACAAGCGCCATGCCTTTGAATTGTTCAATACCCTCCGCATGAATCTGATGTTCTCCGATAACTTTAAAGATTCAAAAACTTTGGTGGTAACCAGTTCGATGCCGAAAGAGGGGAAATCCTTTATTTCCGCCAATCTAGCGGTAACCATCGCCCATGCGGGGATGAAGGTGCTCCTTGTGGATTGCGATTTTCGGCACCCGGTGCTCCATCAGTTTTTCAATGTCCCGAATTCTCCCGGAATTATTGAACGCTTGGAGGGAAGCATTCAGGACAACGGGATGCGGACCGTATACCCGAATCTGTCGTTTTTGCCGGTCGGTTCATCTGATGATTCCCTGGTCATTACCGAGGTTATCAATAATACCAGTCTGGTTTCCTTCATTGAGTCGATGAAGCAGTCTTTTGATCTGATCATCGTCGACACTCCCCCGGTGAATCTGTTTACCGATGCGGTCGTCCTGTCTTCCCATTTCAAGAATGTGCTGCTCGCGGTGAAGTACAACTCGAATAAGGATGCGGTTCTGTATTCGAAAAAGGTATTATCGAATGTAAACGCTTCCATTCTTGGAATTGTGGTGAACGATGTACAAAAGTCGAAGCTGCTTGGCGCGCAATACGGGTATGGGTATGGCTCTGGCTACGGGTATGGCTATGGGTACGGTCATGGTTATGGATATGGTGAAGAATATGGATATGATAAACAGGACTAGATAGAGGAGTTTTTTCAACGTGATTGATCTTCACACACATCTGCTGCCTGATTTGGATGATGGTTCGCGATCTGTACAGGAAAGTATTGAAACGTTTCGGATGCTGCATACCCAGGGCTATGATACGGTGATATGCACTCCGCATGTTTCACAGCTGTATCCGAATACGGAACATGCAATTGTAAAGAAACTGGATGTGCTGAAAGAAGCGCTTTCCGCGGCATCGCTGAATATGAATCTATTCTACGGCGCGGAATATTCATTTGAGACATTGTACGAAAAGTTGATCCAGAATCAGCCGGTTATCCATGTAAACTCGAATAACGGTTCAAAAAAATACTTCCTTGTGGAATTCCCGTTCATGATGAAGCCGCTTTGGCTGGATATGATGCTGGAGCGTTTGAATAGGGAAAATACCGGTATCATAATCGCTCATCCGGAACGATGCGGAAGAATAGATTTTCTCAAAGAAATAGCACAGCAGTGCGATTGCTGTTTTGCGATTAATAGCTCCAGCATCCTGGGTGATGAAGGCACACGGGTGAAAAACATCGCTTTCACCATAATTTCACAGTTTTGTACCAGGATTCTGTTTACCTCTGACTCTCATCCCGCATTGCATCGGTACCCTCATTTCGACAAACTGCTGTCCTGCTTGCAGAGTCTATACTCGCAGGTGATTATCAATTACTGGTTTAACACCTTGCCCGGAACCATCGTTCATGACAAGAAGATTTCCGAGTCGGAAGCGAATATCATTCATTTTTATGCCGATACGGTAAAAAAACGCAACTGGACCAAGTTCTGAGGATACCGCGAATCGTTTGTTCCCTCATTTGATGATTCATGCTGCGTACGGGTTGTGTGCGATGCTTTTGAACGACGTATGTACTGGTTGCCGAGGCTTCATTCTTTAACCGCTCAAGCAATTTTATTGGAGAGTATTCATACATGTCACTACGACATTATGAGCCGGTCCTGATCACTTTGTTCCGATTCGGTGATGCGTTCATGGCCGGTGTAACCTCGTACATTTTGCTTGTTGTCTTCCGATCGAATCAAACTCACGCGGGTGAAGTGTCCGTGCTGGCGGCGTTATTGTCCATAATCGTTTTCACCTATAAAGGCGTGTATCGGTCCTGGAGAGTGTCATCGGTATATGAGGAGATAAAGCGGTTATTCGAAAGCTGTCTGGTAACCTACCTCCTGTATTTCTCCATGCTCTACCTGTTTTTGCCCAAAGTGATGCATCCCGGATGGGGAATGCTGGCATGGATGATTGCCTGGCCTCTGCTGCTCTTCAGTGAGCGGCTGGTGGTCAGATTCTCCCTTCGGTATTTCCGGAAAAATGGGCGGAACACCAAGAGCGCGGTGATCGCGGGAACGGGGAAGCTCGGAATCAAGCTGGCGCAATGGGTCAACGAAAATCCCTGGTCCGGGACCAAGATCGTGGGTTTTTTCAACGGTGTGGATAAAACGGAAATAGAGGGATATCCCATTCTCGGGTCGTATGTGACGCTGCCGGATTTTGTCAAAAGCAAATCGATCGATACGGTCTACATCGCGCTCCCCTCGAATCAAACGAACAAAATCAAATGGCTGGTGGAAGCGTTATATGATTCGACGGCCTCGATTCAGATTGTGCCCGATGTCTTTTCTTACGATTACATGCGCAGCACTTGCGTTCGGTATATCGATGAAATGCCGGTGATCTCGGTCGCGGAATCCCCCATGTCCGGATTGAAACCCGTTCTGAAACGGATCGAGGACATCGTGCTCAGTTCAATAATACTGGTGCTTGTCAGTCCGGTGATGCTGTTCGCTGCGGTGGGAATCAAGCTGTCGGACTCGGGGTCGATACTCTTCAAGCAGTGGCG
>CAYRTQ010000126.1:2653-5296 GCA_964426865.1 uncultured bacterium | reverse complement strand
AAAAGATCTGTGTCTGGAAATTTCGGACCATGAAGGTCACCGAGGACGGGTATCAGTTCAACCAGGTGGTCAAATCCGACCCCCGGGTCACCCGGTTCGGCGCTTTCCTTCGTAAAACGAGCATCGATGAATTTCCCCAGTTCATCAACGTGCTCCAAGGCAAAATGTCCATCGTCGGGCCCCGCCCGCACGCCATCTCCATGGTTGATGAATACCGCAAGAAATTCAACGGCTCCATGCGGCGTCACCTGATCCGCCCGGGAATCACCGGACTCGCCCAAATCTACGGCACCCGTGGCATGATCACCAATGACAGCCTGATCGCGGATCGAATCTATTACGATATGAAATACATCAAGGAATGGACGCTGTTCCTGGATTTGAAGATCATTGTGATGACCGTGGTGAGTTTGTTTCGGAAAGAAGTGCATTGATTGAGAAATGATCGAACCATTAACCCAGGAATTATTCGTTGAAAAAAATCTCGATAATATTTGGCACCCGCCCGGAAGCAATCAAGATGTGTCCATTGGTTATGGCTATGCAAAATCATCCGGATATGGAGCCACATGTGTGTGTCACCGCACAGCATAGGGAAATGCTCGATCAGGTGCTGGATGTTTTCGGAATACAGCCGGATGTCGATCTATCATTGATGCGTCCAAATCAATCATTAGGCGCGTTGACCTCCAGAGCGATTTCTGCAATTGACAGCTATTTGGGCGAATATTCACCGGATATGGTCCTTGTGCAGGGAGATACGACCACAACCTTCAGTGCTTCCATTGCCGCATTCTATCATGCTATTCCGGTTGGCCATGTTGAAGCAGGCCTGCGTACAGGAAACAAGTGTTCCCCATTTCCGGAAGAAATCAACCGGGTGCTCACATCGCGTCTGGCGGATTATCATTTTGCCCCGACCGCGGGATCACGGGCCAATCTGATCAGCGAGGATGTCGATCCCCGCACCATCTTTGTCACCGGGAATACGGTCATCGACGCACTCCATATCGCAGCGGAGAAGGTCCGCAACAATCCGCCGGAAATCCCGGGATTGCCGAGAGAGCTGATCTTCGAACAGGATAAGCGTCTGGTCCTGATCACCGGCCATCGGCGCGAAAGCTTCGGGGCGGGTTTCGATAATATATGCCACGCAATCGCGGAATTGGCCAAGCGGTTTACGGATATCCATTTTGTCTACCCGGTGCATCTGAATCCCAATGTGAGAAAGCCGGTGTTTGAGATTCTATCGAGCCATGAAAACATCCACTTGATCGAGCCGCTTGGATACCTGCCGTTTGTGGCGCTCATGCAGCACAGCACCCTGATCCTTACCGATTCCGGCGGTGTGCAGGAAGAAGCCCCCGGTCTCGGCAAGCCCGTCCTTGTCATGCGCGACACCACCGAGCGGCCCGAGGCGGTCGAGGCGGGTACGGTCAAGCTTGTGGGAACCGATCGGGCGGCGATCATCGATGCCGTATCCACGCTGCTTACCGATGAGCAGGCATACAACACCATGGCCAATGCGGTGAATCCCTACGGCGATGGCAAAGCCTGCCAGCGGATCATTGACGCTATTCGGAGTTTCGCGTGACTTCCATAGCGATCAAGAGAGCCATTCATGCCTGCTGCCCGTCGATGCTGGCGAAAACCCTTGCAAGAATCGAAGCGTCGGATATCGGCTACCGTCTTGCCAAGGGGGCATTCTGGTCCATGGCCGGGGCGGTGATCTCGCGCGGCCTGATGCTGGTCGCCACGATCTTCGTCGCCCGGATGCTGGGCAAGACCGGGTATGGCGAGTTGGGAATGATTCAGTCCACGGTCGGCATGTTCGGCGTTTTCGCCGGGTTCGGCCTGGGACTGACCGCCACCAAACATGTCGCCGAGTTCCGCCAGACCGATCCCGCCCGCGCCGGGCGCATCATCGGGCTTTCCGGGCTGGTCGCCCTGGTCACCGGCGGGTTGTTGGCGCTGGGCCTGTTCATCTTCGCCCCATGGCTGGCCGCACATACCATCAATGCTCCCCATCTGGCCGGCGTCTTGCGCATCGGCGCGATCATCCTTTTCATCAGTGCGCTCAATGGCGCGCAAACCGGGGCGTTGTCCGGTTTCGAAGCCTTCAGGACCATCGCCCAGGTCAACCTTTTTGTCGGCCTGATCTCTTTTCCCATATTGGTTTGCGGGGCATATTTCGGCGGGCTCACCGGCGCGGTCTGGGCGCTCGCGGCTAACCTCTGCGTCAACTGGCTGCTCAACCATCTGGCACTGAGAAAAGAAGCGCGACGGTACAAGGTTCCGTTCACCTTTAAGGGGGGAAGGCAGGAATTATCCGTTCTGTGGAGGTTCAGCCTGCCTGCAGCTCTTAGTGGTGCCTTGGTCGGCCCTGCTACTTGGGTCTGCAATTCTATCGTTGCAAACCAGACACACGGTTATACTTCGTTGGGCTTGTATAGTGCTGCTCTACAGATATCCGTCATGGTTGGTTTTGCAAACTCCATCTTTGGCCAAGCTTTACTACCTATCTGCGTCTCGCAAAAGGAATCACATAACGTCAAGTTTGAGTTTGTTAATATTGTTTTCCCGTGGACCGTTGGGATAATCTTTGCGTTGCCTTTCATGTGTATTCCGGAGATATGGGCCTTC
>CAYRTQ010000126.1:0-2643 GCA_964426865.1 uncultured bacterium | reverse complement strand
GGGCCGAATTATGACTCCTCAGAAATGCATAATTCAATTGTGTTCGTAGCGGTATCCACTATTATTATTGCACATCGGCAAGGGATTGCGCGAAATTTCGCGGCACATAGTTACCTATGGTGGAGTCTGGCCGGGAATGCGTTTTGGGGCATTCTTGCGATCATATTTACTTATCTCTTTCGCGACAGAGGAGCCGCGGGAATATCGGGAGCTTTAGCGCTTGCTTATTTGCTTAACACTATTGTCTTTCTACCATTTTATACGAAGATGAAGTTATGCCCGGGCACATTACTTTATTCTTGGCCATCTCTCACACTATGGATAATTTTGGCTTTTGACAGTTGCATGCTTCCTATGTGTCGTCTCGAACTGCAAATACGGCTTATCGTTTTACTGTTGTCTTATTGTGCAATTATCCCTCTTCTTATACAACTTTGGTACCAGTCCAAGAAAGTTCGGGGAGAATGTTAATGATATTTAACAGAATATCACTGGCTTTCGGTAACTTAATGCATCGTTACCGTCTTTCGAATCTTGTACTTCAATCCAAAGGGATAAATGTCCAAATATCGCGCGGATTCGATTTTATTTGCCCGGAAAGAATTTCCATCGGCGATCATGTATATATAGGCCCCAGTTGCTCTATTAGCGCTATCGGAGGTGTAGTGATTAAGAGTGGGACAATCATCGGTCCGAGACTAACTGTCTATTCGGCAAATCATAATTATGTGGTCGCAAATGCAGTGCCGTATGATGATGTTGTGCTACCAGGTAAGGTTGTTATAGGTGAGAATACGTGGATAGGCGGAAATGTAGTTATAGTGCCTGGTGTAAATATCGGCGAAGGATGCATCATCGGGGCAGGAAGCGTGGTCGTAAAAGATTCTCCTCCGTGTTCCGTATTGGGAGGCAACCCCGCTAAGATCATTGCCACACGGGACGAAACTCGATATTTGGAGCTAAAAGCCCAGGGAATGATTTATCTCGACCTCAAGAACCGAGGGTTGATGACCCCCCATATTAGTGAAGTGAAGTCATGAGCACCACCAACTTGCTGATAGGCATCAAGGGAGGGTATGGTAACGGCAACTTTGGGGATGACGCACTCATGCTTGTCGCCCACGCTGTAGTGAGAGACGCTTTCCCAACAAGCGAAATTGTCTTCATCGGTAGGGATGCCCCATACATCAAAAGATTTCTGCCTGATTCGCGCATTCTCGGGAGAGGGAATGCTAATGAGAACAATTGTGATCTTCTTGTTTACGGAGGTGGAACACAATTCTACTCGTTCCCCGGGATTAGACGTTCGTTGGCAATTCGGATCATAGAGAATGCTCGGCGACCACTCCAATTAGCCCAAAAAGTGGTCCGTAGGTTTGCAAAGGCCGATGTGCCACCACTTGGCAAAGAAGTCTTTGGACTGGGAATTGGCGCCGGACCTTTCATTGAAAATCATCCGAGTATAGAACAAACCGGACATCTGTTGAAGAGTATGCGCCACATTTCAGTTCGTGATATTGCGAGTTTTGATTTTTGTCAGGCATCGGGATGTCGAAACGTAACACTGCGCTCGGACCTCTGCTATCTGCCAGGCTTCTGGGAATCATTCGGTGTCAGTTCTGCACCATCTAATCATCGGAGCATGAAAAAGATCGGCATTATTGTACGAGACTGGCCGCATACGAGGCAAGGTGATTCTTACGCGACTCCTGTTCTTGAAGTAGCAAAAAAACTCCGAGTCTCTGGCAAAGAGGTATCGTTTATCACATTTAAGAGATCGGATAGAATCTGGGGCAAACGCCTAAGCGAGAACGGCGAAAACGCCATTACATGGAATCCGGAAGAGCAGACGGTTGCAGAATTTCTTGAGTTGCTCTCAAGGTTCAATTTATTCATCACTGCCAGATATCATGGGGCCGTGTTTGCCTCTATTCTTCGCAAGCCGGTCGTCTGCATTGAGGTTGAGCAAAAGTTGCGGCTCGTGTCCGAGTTGCTTGAAGGAGGATCTCGTCTTTGGAGTTATCCATTTCAAGTTTCCGAATGTATTAGGCTGATATCAGATATTGAAACGAAGTATGGGCAAGTAGTAGACGAGTTGAATACATCCGTGAGGACACAGAACAGTTTGGCTGAGTTGATGGCAAAGGAATTCCGGATAGCTGCGTCATTAGGAAAAAATGCCATTGAGTGTCGAAAGAGTCCTCTTTCGGATTGAAAACGAGCAATTCGAATCACCAAATTACACGTTTGAGGCTTCGAATGAATCATTCGCAACACGTAACAAGCCATTCCTCATCGCCGCTAAGCCATTCTTCCCTGCGAATGAGGCGTTTGAAGTGATGAATGAGGAATTCGAAGCGAGGAATGGGACGTTTGCAGCCGTGAACGGCAATATTCCGGCAGAAATTGCAACGTAAGCATAGTACCCACAATCATTTACAAGAAAGTGAGGATGGTACGATGGCACGTTTCCCGGATCGAGAAGCAGAGATCAAGGCATTGGCGCAGAACATCATTACAGGGCTGGCGGAAAACGCGGGGGATTTTCCCGCGCCGCCGGTTGCTTCGGTTGCCTTACAGGCTTTGCTTACTTCGTTCATCACCTTGTGCGACGAACAGGTAGCTGCTCAGGCCGCTGCGGCG
>CAYRTQ010000125.1:2010-11990 GCA_964426865.1 uncultured bacterium | reverse complement strand
CGCAGCGGATGACGATGGAAACATCTGGGGAGTTTCCTCCTCGGGAATCACCCGGTTCGATGGAGAACGATTCACCACGTATCCCACCAGTGTCCGGCTTCCGGGGAACAATGTGCGTTCCATGGCGGTGGACCGCGATAATGTCAAGTGGTTCGGACTGTATGGAACTCCGGGGGTATCGAGTTTCGATGGTGTTACATGGCAATTCTATACCGCAAAAGACGGCCTTGCGCTAAATCCAACCGCGGATTGGGTTTTTGCCATCGCCGTTGATTCCACCAACGTGAAATGGTTCGGCACCCGGGCCGGAGTCACCCGGTTCGACGGAAAGACCTGGACGTCTTTCACCGACGAGGTGAGCGGTGTGTCATCGCTCATTGTCGATAAGAACAATGTGCTCTGGGTCGGAATGTTTGACGGCGGGGTAATGTCGTACGACGGTGTAACCTGGACCAGTCGTAACTCCGTGACATATCGCCTGAATTCCCTGTCCACGGATCCCGGAGACCGGATTTGGGCTGGTACCGAGAATTATCTGCTCTCTTATGATGGGAACTGGAGACGTATAACCTCCGGTCCCCCGGAGCATTGCGGGGCGCTCCTGGTGGACCATGCCAACACGTTGTGGGTGGGCTCCGGAAGAGGATCACAGACCGGAACCACCCGCTTTCGGAATGGGGTATGGGAACCCCGTGTCCCTTTGCCTCAGCCGATCGACGCGCCGGTTAATGGTTTGGCCGAAGACGCAAACGGTGTTATTTGGGCGGCGGCGAGCGGAAACGGGAATGCGGATAAGCGCGGACAGGGAGCGGCATCGTTCGACGGGATAACCTGGACGGCGTATACCGCGCAAAACTCCGGGCTGGTCGACAATGCCGTATGGGCGGTGGCGGTGGATCGCGACAATGTGAAATGGTTCGCCACGGAAGCGGGCGTTGCATCGCTCCGCGATACACCCGGCGAACGCTTTATCAAAGTGACATCTCCCGCCGGTGGAGACCGTTGGGAAGCCGGAACGCTTCGGAGAATTTTCTGGCAGGCAAAAGGAATCGGTCTCCTCCGTGTCGAATATTCCACCGATGGCGCGAATTGGAAAATAATCAACGAAAGCGTTTCCGCTTCGTCCGGATATTGGGACTGGGCGTGTTTCGAATCAGCATCCACTCACGCGCGCATTCGTATTTCGGAAGCGGGAAACCCGTCGATGGCCGCCACAAGCCCGGAATTCACGATTCTGCCCCCATCCTATGCGACGGACAAGGGGACATGGACCTTTCTCCGGTATCCGCCCACAGTTGATTTTTTTATCAATCCGGAACAGCAAGGCAGCCTTACCATCACCGCTATCGCGCCCGATCATGACTCCGGAATATGGTTTGGAACCAGTGATGCCAATGTCTGGCATTTCTCCCGTAATTCGTGGACACGGTACGAACCAGAGCTGACCGGATTCAAGGGTACCATTACCGCCATCCACGTGGACCGGAACAACATGGTGTGGATCAGTTCTGAAGATGGGGATCATTTGCGTCGATTCGACGGGAAAACCTGGACCAATTATGGATTCCATGAATACTGGGTGATACATGACATCGCGGAAGACCGCGACGGCGTCCTCTGGCTCGCTCACCACGGGGGAGTCATTCAATTGAATCCTGACGGTTCGTATCGTCCGTATTCAACCTGGTTGGGAAATTTCAACCATCAATCCGTCCTGTCAGTCGCAATCGACAAGGACAATGTGAAATGGTTCGGCTTGTATGATCCCAAAGGCGGCGACCGGAGTACACTGCCCGGCGATCTCGCGAGTTTCGATGGGGCAACCTGGAAAATTTACAACGACTCGACAAAATATCAGGCCTTTGCCGGTAGAGCGATCAATAATGTCTCCATAGGGGCGGATAATTCCGTCTATTTTTCAAGGTACTCGGGAGATGTTTTCAAACTTTCCGGAGATACGGTCACGAAAATTTACCAGGAATATTCCGTCGATGATATGCAATCCGATGCGAACGGCGCAGTATGGATGATTTTGGAAAAAAACAAGATACATCCGGATCGCAACGAGATGCCTTACTATTACGGTATCCGCCGTGATGATGGAGAGAATCATACGGATTTTGACAGCAATGCATCGCTCTTCGACTGGTTCAGTCGCGTCGCCGTAGATGACGGGAACGCGAAATGGTTCGCGACGCATCATGGTCTCTGGCGTTTCACGGAAGCAGATTCGCCTCTATCCGTTGGAACGGAAAGACCGGATGCATTGCACCTGATCGCGAATTATCCCAATCCCTTCAACCCGTCGACCACCATTTCTTTCACGCTTCCCGCTTCGGGAAAGACGGAACTGATTGTCTACGACATCACCGGTAGAAAGGTGCGGGAGTTGCTGTCCGGAATGCTTCCCGCGGGCGCGGGAACCGCGCGATGGGATGGGAGAGACGATTCCGGCCGGCTGGTGTCCTCGGGAGTGTATATCGCGCGTCTGACTATGGGGGAATATGCGTCGATGGGGAAGATGCTCCTTGTAAAGTGACATGCGGCATAGTGTTATAAAAGCGTAGAAACGCGAAACGGGCGGGTAGCAATTACCCGCCCGTTTCGCATTTGATTATTTTCCGTTTACTTGCCCAGGATGGCGGCGAGATCGCCCTCCACCGTGCCGATGGGCTTGATATCGAAGGTTTTCACCAGGACATCGAGCACCGCCGGAGTGACGAACGCCGGGAGGGACGGCCCAAGCCGTATTCCCTTGATGCCCAGGGAGAGCAGGGTGAGGAGGATGACCACCGCTTTCTGCTCGTACCAGGAGAGCACCAGGGAGAGCGGGAGACCGTTGACATCGGTGCCGAACGCATTGGCGAGCGCCGCCGCGATCTGGATGGCGGAATAGGCATCGTTGCATTGTCCGATATCGAGGAGACGCGGAATACCGCCGATCTCGCCGAACTCCAGCTTGTTGAAGCGGTATTTCCCGCAGGCGAGGGTGAGAATGACCGTATCCGGGGGAGTGGCTTTGGCGAAATCGGTGTAGTAGTTACGCCCGCTCTTGGCGCCATCGCATCCGCCGATGAGAAAGAAATGCCGGATTGCGCCGGATTTCACCGCTTGGATAACCTTGTCCGCCACGCCCATCACCGCATTGTGGCCGAATCCCACCGTGATGAACTGTTCCGGGCCGTCCTCGGTGAATCCGGGCGCCTCCAGCGCCGCCTCGATGACCGGCGCGAATCCATGATCCTGAATGTGGGTCACTCCCGGCCAGGCGACCAGTCCGCTGGTAAAGATACGGGCCTTGTAGCTCTCGCGGGGCTTCTGGATACAGTTGGTGGTCATGAGAATGGCTCCGGGGAAGGCATCGAATTCCTTGCCCTGATCCTGCCACGCGCCGCCGTAATTGCCAGTGAGGTGCGGGTATTTCTTCAACCCCGGATATCCGTTGGCGGGAAGCATTTCCCCGTGTGTGTAGACATTGATTCCTTTGCCCTCGGTCTGCTTGAGCAGTTCTTCCAGATCCTTGAGATCGTGGCCGGAAACCAGAATGGCCTTGCCCTTCACCGGAGTCACCCGCACCCGGGTGGGAACGGGATCGCCATAGGCCCCGGTATTGGCGGCGTCGAGAAGGCCCATGACTTTCAGGTTCACTTCACCACAGCGCAGATTCATGCCGAGAAGATCGTTTGCGGTGAGATCGCCGCGGGTAAGGAAGTCCAGCGCCTCATGAAAGAAGGCGTATACGGCGGGGTCCTCTTTCCCGAGAATCTGGGCGTGATCGGCATAAGCGGCCATGCCCTTGAGACCATAGGTGAGCAGTTCCTGCAAGCCGGTGATATCCTCTCCCAGTTTTTCCTTACGGCGCTCGATGCCGATCGTTTCTGCCTGGCGGATCATTTCATCCCGGGTCGGGGCGGGAACGAACACCGCGGGACCGGTTACCATTTCGATCGGCTGTCCGGCCTTGACGCAGGCTTCCTCGTACAAGCCCTTCATCTTGTCCTTGATCCGCGATCCGCGGAGAATGATCGTTTTCAGCCGCTCCGGGTCGAAATCGACATTGGTGACCGTGCTGAAAAGCGCCTCCACCACAAAGATATCCGCTTCCCTGTCCGTTATTCCGAACGATGCGGCCCGATGGGCGTACATGGAAATTCCCTTGGTCAGATACAGCAGGAGGTCCTGGAGCGCAGCGGTTTCCGGATCTTTTCCACAAACGCCGAACGAAGTGCACCCCATGCCCTTGGCGGTCTGTTCACACTGGTAGCAATACATGGCAACTCCGATGAGTTATAAGTGTTGGGATATGAGTGGTGAATGATACAGATGATTTCATTGTTACTGTCTACCCGCTACAGGCCATTCAACGGCAGATTCCCAAATCCCCCCGAAAGAGGACTCCCCGATTTGAAGGGGAAGTGAGTTACCGTAATTCAGGTCTGTGTTTTGCGGGATTCCGGATTCCGTCCGCCTGTCCGCGCTCATCCCGGACTGAGATGATCCATTCAGGCGAGCAGTCGGGGTTATTTATGCGCCAGTTCATGAGCCAGCGCGTGATACTTCTCGTGGACTCCCTCGCCCATTTCCTCTGTCTCCACCCGGTCGAATTGCGCGTTCAGTTCTTCCTGATCGCGGGGAGTGAGCAGATTGTCGGCCATGGGGTAGAGAACATTGTCTTCCTTGAAGATGTGGGACCGGAGCAACCCGGCGTACGCGGCCAGAGCATCCGCCACCTTTCGGGCTGCCGCGGGATCGCCCGCTTCCGCGGGAGAAAACGCCTCCGCGATATCATGGACATATCCGCGCCCCAATTCGTGCTCGTGGAGCATAACCGCCAGCGGGCCGGTTTCCGTGGACATTCCCCGTTCCTCCATTTTGGGGAAGAGAAGCTTTTCCTCCTTTGCGTGATGGCAGCGGTCCGCGAAAGACCGTACGAAATCGAGCATCTTGCGGACCTCGTCGCCGTGAATTCTTCCCGTTCCGCGAATGGAATCGGCTTCACGTTCGGCCGCGTCCAGAACGGCGAGGATAATCCGGTGTTCGTGCTTGAGTGATTCGGTAGGGGTCATTACGGTCTCCTTTCCCAAGATGTGGATGACTTTCACACCCGAACGAATGTTTCCGGTTCGATCCAATCTTTTTCCGGCGGCGAAATTCCCACCCGCGGTCCCGATATCGCGTCGATAGTTTCGTGGGCACTCACTATCCGTTTATTCCGCTTCTCACTCACGATTCCCGGAACCGCCGGGCATTCCACTCCCCGAATCGCGCCGCCGGCAACAACTTCCGTTTTTCATGCGATCAATCCCCAGCCGGAGGGACCGTCTCGCGGGTTACCGCGCCGGATATTCCGACCGTCACAATTTCAACCGGCAGCCCGGGAGCGGCGTCGTTACGGGCGCTCACCGCGGCTCGGGCCATTCCGCCGCAGCAGGGGACTTCCATGCGAAGGACCGTGATGCTCGCGGGCTGCGCCTCATAAAAGATATCCCGGAGCTTCTCCTCGTAATACGCCAGATCGTCGAGCTTGGGGCATCCCACCAGCACCGCTTTCCCTTTCAGGAACCGTCGGTGAAAATCCGGGAGGGCAAACGGCACGCAGTCCGCGCAGACCAGAATATCCGCTCCCCGCAGGAAAGGAGCGTGCGGCGGGACAAGCCGAAGCTGCACCGGCCACTGGGTGAGTTCGGAAGGGGAATCCGGAGCATTTTCGGTCGCGGGTCGGTCGGTTCCGGACCTCAGGAATGAACGCAGGGCTGTTCCTGGGCACCCGCATCCGGTCGGCTCCGCGGTTTTTCGTTCCGCCCGTTCACGTTGCGCGAGATGGGAATGCACCGCACGCTCGTCGAACGCCGGGGCTTCACGCTCCTCCATGGATATCGCCCCCTGCGGGCATTCTCCCAGGCAGGCCCCCAAGCCGTCGCAGTATACCTCGCTCACCAGACGGGCCTTGCCGTCCACGATCTTCAGCGCACCCTCTGCGCATTTTCCGACACACAGCCCGCACCCATTGCAGCGGTCCTCATCGATCGTGATGATATTCCGTTTCATTACGCGAATGCCCCTTTCCAATTTTATCCACCGCATCGCTCAATTTCGTTCCGCTCATATAGTCGATCACCATACGGTTCATCCGGACCAGGAGGTCGCCGAAAACACAATTGTCTCCGCAGACCGGGGTTTGCAGAAGGCAGCCGCTGGAATCCACCGTCCCCTCGAACAACTCGTATATTTCCCGGATGGTGATCTCCGTACTGTCTCTGCCGAGAATGAATCCACCCTTGGGACCGCGCACGGATTTGACCAGTCCCGCCTTGGTCAGACGCTGAAGCACCTTGGACAGGTGGTTTTCGGAGGCGTTCAGGCGCCCGGCGATTTCCCCGTTGGTCGCCAGTTCCCCTTTTTTGACCGCAATCGCGATATAAATGATGGCGTGGAGCGCAAGGACGGTCGCTTCGGATATTTTTAAAAAACCTGACATGGTATCTCCCTTATTTAGCATACTGGTACTATTATACCACTTAATGGGCGATCTGTCAAGTCCTTTTTTGACCGTAAAACGCATATTCTTTACTATTTCGTAATTTGTGAGGGTATATGGCAGGATTTCAATCGGGGTACATGCGAAATGATGGCCTTCATTCCCATCAGGCACAACACCGGTTCAGACAGATATACCGGCATTCGTGCGTCCCACGCTGCGGAGCGCAAACACTCTCATATTTTCCTGCGGGCCAGCCGCAGGCTGTTGGTGACCACGGAAACGCTGGAAAATGCCATGGCCGCGGCGGCGAGAGCCGGATGCAGTTCACGGATGACGCCGGGGAGCCAGTGCGCCCAGAACAACGCGCCCGCCGCCACCGGGATGAGGATGATGTTGTAGAAGAATGCCCAGAAAAGATTCTGGCGTATGGTGCGCATGGTTTCCCGGGAGAGGCGGATTGCCCGCGCCACGCCGGAGAGATCGCCGCCGACCAGGGTGATGTCGGAGGCCTCCATGGCCACATCGGTCCCGGTCCCGATGGCGATGCCCACATCCGCGCGGGCCAGCGCCGGAGAATCGTTGATGCCGTCGCCCACCATTCCCACCACGCCGCCCGCTTCCGAGGCCTCCCCGACCACGGCGGCTTTGCGATCCGGAAGCACACCCGCTATGACATGGGCGATTCCCACCCGTCCGGCGATGGCGCGGGCGGTCGGTTCGTTGTCCCCGGTGAGCATGATGGGATCGATGCCCATCGCTTTCAGGCTCTCGACCGCATGGGCCGCATCGGGTTTCTCACGGTCGGAAACGGCCAGCAGTCCCGCCACACGTCCGTCAATCTGCGCCGCCATGACCGTCTTTCCATCGTTGGCAAGCGTTTCGGCCTGACTGGAAAGGGCGGGGGAGAGGGTCGAAAATGATTCGATCCACGAGGGCTTTCCCACCCGTACGGAATATCCGTCGATGACCGCCTCGATACCCAGTCCCGCGAACGCCTGGAACTGCTCCGGCCCGCGCAGGATGCACCCCCGCGCTTTCGCGCCCTCGACGATGGCCCGGGACAGGGGATGTTCCGATCCGGACTCGGCGCTCGCGATACGGCAGATATCCTCCGCGGATTCCCCGCCGATGGGGACCCAGTCGGTGAGAGAGGGTTTCCCTTCGGTAATGGTGCCGGTTTTGTCGAACATGACCGTGGTCAGACGGTGCGCGGTTTCCAGCGCCCCGCTGTTCCGGAAGAGAATGCCCATGCCGGCGCCCTTGCCGGTTCCCACCATGACCGCGGTTGGGGTGGCCAGCCCGAGAGCGCAGGGACAGGCGATCACCAGTACCGCCACCATGCGGATCAGGGCGGGAACGAACTCCCCGCCGATGGCCCACCACAGCGCGAACGTAATCATGGCGACCACGATAATGACCGGCACGAATACCGCGGAAACCCGGTCCGCGAGACGCTGGATGGGCGGCTTGCTCCCCTGGGCCTGACGGACGAGACGGATGATCTGCGCCAGGGCGGTGTCCTTTCCGACCCCGGTTGCTCGAATCCGAAGCAGTCCCTGCATGTTGATCGTGGCGCCGAACACCCGGTCTTCCGTCCGCTTGTCCACCGGGATGGATTCGCCGGTCATCATGCTCTCGTCGACCGCGCTGCTCCCGAACAGCACGATACCGTCCACCGGGATGCGCTCTCCGGGGCGAACGACCACCACCGTGTCCCGGCGAACCCGGTTGGCGGGAATTTCCCGCTCGACGCCGTTTTCCTCCACCCGTGCCACCGCGGGAGCGAGTTCCATGAGCCGCCGTATGGCCTGTGAGGCCTGCCCCTTTGCGCGCGCTTCGAGAAGCTTCCCGAGTTTGATGAGGGTGATGATGAGCGCGGAAGTCTCGAAATAAACATGCGTCCCGAGACCCGGAACGAGGAGCGCCGCAATCGAATAGAAATAAGCGGACGAGGATCCCAGAGCCACCAGCACATCCATGTTGGCGCTCAGGTTACGGATGCTCTTGATCCCGCCGGTATAGAATCCGCGACCGGTATAGAATTGCACCGGGGTAGCCAGGGCGAAAAAGAGCCAGTTCATCCACGCCGCATGGGACCACATTCCGAGTAGCCCGAAATCCCGGGCCATGCTCAGGAGGAACAGCGGCAGGGTGAACGCCACGCCGACAATGAAACTTCGTCGCTCGCGGCGCACCTCCTCCTCACGGGCCTGCTGCTCGGCGTCCCCTTCCGGCTCACCCTCTTCAGGAACAACGAGACGGTACCCGGCGGCCTCCACCGCTTCAGCCATACGATCCAGACCGGTGGTTTCGGGATGGTAGACGATATGCACGGTCTCGTCGGCGAGGTTCACCGCGGCGGATTCCACTCCGGGGACCTTCTTCCGGAGCGTGCGCTCCACCGCCAGGGCGCAATTGGCGCAGGTCATGCCCACCACGGGAAGATCGACGCTGCACACCACGTCCCCGCACTTTTCTTCGGGAGTGTTCATTACAATCTATTCCTCGGGCGGATAACCGATTTCCATGAGCGTCCGGCGGATATCATCCCAGGTGAGAGGGTCCGTCCAGCGGATGGTCGCCGACTTGCTCACCAGATCGACCGCTATTCCGAGGACGCCGTCCATTTCTTCCAGCTCCCGTTTGATGGTGGCGGCGCAATGCGGACAATTGATATTCGGGATATGAACTCTTCGCTCCTGCATGAGCGCTCCTTTGAAAGGATGGGGACATGATTCAGAAACCAGAGGCCTGACTTCCGTCTCCGGATATTTTTCAGTTTTCCTTCAACACATACTCGTCATATTCGATCTCGAACCGGAGCTTGTGCCTGGCCTCCTCCTGGGCGAAAACCGTCAGCAGATCCCGCAGACTGTCATCGTCTGTCAGCCGGGCGAGATCCGTATACAGTTTAAACGAAGCTTTCTCGCGCTGCATGGCCAGACGGAGAGCATCCGGATAATCCATGAGGAATCCGGGCTTCGTTTCGACCAGATAGTCCGCGATTTTCAGGTTCTCGATCTTCCGCTGGATGGCGTCCAGACGGCGATCCTTTTTCATGGCCACCAGTTTCGCCTTATGTCCCAGTTCCTCGTGGGCGAAATCGTCAAAAAGCACGCGCATGGCGGCGCTTTTCACACTATTGGCCATGTCACTGTAAAACGCGAACGACTCCTCTTCATGCTCAATGGCAAAGTCCAGGATTTCGTCGGCAGAATGGAATATTTTGTTCATGCGGCTGGTATCCTTTCGAGTGGTTGATGATCATGGCGGAGACCGAATGTATTCATTTATGAAGATACTGCATTCCGGGGAGCATTCCAAACAATTCGGCGTCAGCCGCTTCCTCACCCCGCGGGAACATGTCTTCGGGATGAGGAAACGGCTGACGCCGCTTATGAATCTCTCGATGGCATCGGGAGGACTGTCACCGTCCCCCTCGTCTGGTCAGTATCGAGAAGATGTATGACGCGTGGGGACGATGAGGCCGGAACCGGCC
>CAYRTQ010000125.1:0-2000 GCA_964426865.1 uncultured bacterium | reverse complement strand
GTGGAAATATCCCCAGGCAATAAGTCCGAGAAACCCGAGCAACACGCCATAAGCCGCTACCAGGAAGAGGGGAACGGTCAGCCCGGAGGAAGAAATATGGATGGGCGAGACCAGGGTCTGCATCCACTGCCGGGTCAGGAGTCCCAGGAACCAGGCTTTTACGAGCAACGGCCATTCCAGAAAATAGGTCCAGTCGGCGGGGATGCCCAGGATACGCAAGCTCCGGAGCAGATACCCGGCAGCCACGGTGAATGCTCCGCCCAGCAGCACGAACGCCGCGGTGGAAACCGCCATCAGGAGATTCCGATGCATGGGAACGATGGTCACCGTCGCCGCTTCCGCCGCGGCGGCGGCCATGATTCTCCCGGAAAGCCCGGCGGGCGCGGTCACCGGTTCCGTGGTTTCGAGCGTGGAATAGATATATTCGTGGATTTTCAGCAGACGGGCGCATTCCCCGCATCCGGAGCGATGCCGGTCCATGGCCGCTATGATGCCCGCGTCCGCCATCCCGTCGAGCCGGGCGGGTATATGTGCTTCAAATTCCCGGCAATCCATGGAAACGTTCCTTTCTATTTACGCACCTGACCCATCGCTTTGGAAAGCTGCGCCGCCAGTTGCTGACGGCCCCGGAGGATGTAGGTGGCGACGGTCGCTTTTGGAATGTCCATCGCCGCCGCGATTTCCTCATAGGACAGGTCATCGAAATGATACATGCTCACCGCCATGGCCCACTTCGGCGGAAGATTGCGCACCCCGGCCCGCACGAGCGACCGCATCTGCTCGTCTTCCAGAATTTCGGAAGGGTCCGGACCATCGCCCGGTATGACATCCGCCAAAGTATCGCTGCTATCCGGAAAGGGCTTGTCCAGGCTGTAGGTGGGGTGCTGTTTCTTCCGCAGCCGGCTGATACATACATTGGAAGTTATGCTGTATATCCAGGTGGATATTTTGCTTTCGCCCCGGAATTCCTCCAGACCTCGGTGAATACGGAGAAACACATCCTGGGTGGCTTCCTCGGCATCCTCGTGGCTTCCCAGCATACGGTAGGCCTGGTTGTATACCCGGTCCTGATACTCGGTCAGAAGTTGCCGGAGTTCCACAGTGTGACTCCTGATTTCAATCCTGCCCGGCTGGCCCGCTGAATTCAGTAAACTATACCAATAAAATAATGGTATTCGTCCCTATTTCAAGCTATTTTTACTTCTTCCGAAGCACAGCCGTAAGCGCGTGTCATTTCCCTGTCTGATAGATTAGACCGCGCCAGTCACCGAAATATTTCAGAAGAATTGACATTTTTTTAACGATCCGCCTCCATGCGCCGGTAACGGCTTGAGCGCCAACAATGGATAGCGTCCCTTTTTTCCGCACATGTTGCGGGAAAAGGAACAATACACGTACCTGTCTCCCGTATTGTCCGGAGGAAGTCGAAGACTCTCCACCGACGCAACAGCCTGCCCTCACTCCCTGCCCTCTCTCCCACGCGAAATGACGCGCGGGCGAGAGGGAAAGGAAAGCTGTTCAAAAACAGGTCGGGAGCCAGCTCAAAGCTGTAGAAAAAGCTTCTCTTCTTTGCACGAGTATATTCTTCACAAGCTTTGCCGTAAGCGCTTTTCTCCCTCGCCCGCGCGTCATTTCGCGGGGGAGAGGGTGGCCGAAGGCCGGGTGAGGGTCCGCGGCGGTGGAGAATACACCACCTTTTCTTTTGTAGAAGTCCGGGTGGTAGACAATTACCAAACCACACGAAAAACGGCGGAACTCCGGACTCCGGCCGAGCGGATCACGGTTCTATCAAAAAGGCATCGTCAGATCCTTTCTCCGGAAATACAGCGAAAGACCGTGTTTTTCACGCCGGGATACAATTTTGAAAAATTATCGCCTTCTCATGAAAGTTTTTCATTTCATACCGCGTCATATTTATCAGAAACAGCGGAATCAAGCCGACACTTCTCATATACAGGGAGGAAATCATGGAAAGCGTCCTTGAGGGCCTTGTGGCCATT
>CAYRTQ010000124.1:8726-12021 GCA_964426865.1 uncultured bacterium | reverse complement strand
GAAGGCCGGAAAGGGGGCTGCCTTTGCTACGGAGATTGATTCAAACTTGGTATAACATCCAGTGCGGACCAGGGGATCCCGGTCTCACTCTGTTGATCGTGGAACAAATTACCTTGCTGGCGGGATAAAAACATTGCGCATACCATGCTGACGGACATACATTATAGAGAAAGAAAGATATGACAATAAAAAAGATCATTCTCGGGTGAATATATGGCCGACACAGACGTCATTATCGACTCATCGTACGTGGATCAAATAAAGGCCGCCGTTGCTGTCCAAGACAGCGCGGCGGTTCTTTCCATATTTGGGCGGTACCGTGAAGAGCTTGAGAAGACCTTCCGGGAGCGTGAGGGAAAACATGCCGCCGAACAATGGGTGCAGGATGACGCTTTCCGCAATCTCGCGGAAAATTCCAGGGATGGAATCATCCGCCTGGACCGGGAGTTCCGGATTGTGTATGTCAATCCCGTTGCGGCGGAGATGATGCGCATTCCCCCGGAAGAACTTTTCGGAAAGACTCCCCACGAATTTCCCATGCCCATGCACATCGTGTTCTTGTGGCAGGCGGGTTTGGAACGGGTATATGCAAAAGGAGCGGAACAAACCTTCGAGTACGTTTTCGACGATCTCCACATTGTTCATTATCTTCAAATACGAATGATTCCTGAATTTGGTCCCCACGGGACCGTTGTATCAGTCCTGGCGGTTACCAGCGATATATCCGAGCAGAAAAAGGTGGCGGTGGCGCTCCGGGAAAGCGAGGCTCGGTTCCGTCTTGCACTGGGGACCACTCCCCTCATCGTGTACTCCCAAGATGGGGATCTACGCTACACCTGGGCCTACTCTTCCAATCCGAAATTACCGTCAGAACCATTTCTTGGGCATACGGATAACGAAATATACCCCGCCGGGGAAGCAGAACGGATGGCCGCCCTGAAACGCGAGGTCATGCAAACCGGGCAGTCGGCGCACATGGAATCTGAAATACCGATTCCAGGTGGAAAGATCTGGCTGGTCATTACGGTTGCTCCACTCCACAACAACGAAGGGCAAATCGTCGGGATCACGGGTGTGGCGCTGGATATTACCGAACGCAAACGGGCGGAGGAAGAGGCGCAAAAAGCGTATCAGCGTTTCAGTGAGATTCTGGAGAGCATCACGGACGTTTTCTATACCGTCGATGCCGATTGGCGGCTTACGTATGTCAATCATCGAACGGAAGAATGGCTGCATCGCGCCAGGGAGGAACTCCTTGGAACCGTGTTATGGGATATTCTCCCCGAGCCGGAGAGGGATTGTAGCCGGGGGATGCTCTGTAAAGCGGTCCGGGAGCATATTCCCGTTCAGGGGGAGATATTCTCCCCCAGCCTGAAAGTATGGGTGGATGTGAGCGCGTATCCCATATTCGATGGCGGACTCGCCGTCTATTTCCATGATATCACCAGGCGAAAGCAGGTCGAAGATGCGCTTCGGGAGAGCGAGGAACGGCTGCGAATTTTCATCGAGCACGCCCCTACCGCCATCGCCATGTTCGATACGGAGATGCGCTATCTGGCGGTAAGCAGGCGATGGATGGCCGACTACGGACTCGGGGAGCGCACTGTCATCGGGCTTTCCCACTATGCGGTGTTTCCCGAGCTTCCGGAACGCTGGAAAGAGACGAACGCCCGCGTTCTTGCCGGAGCGGAGGAACGCGCCGAGGAGGAACCGTTTCTCCGTGCCGACGGCACTCTTGAGTGGGTACGGTGGGAAAATCATCCCTGGCGGAAAGCGAATGGAGAAATTGGCGGGCTTATCCTGTTCACTGAGGTGATCACCGAGCGTAAACGAATAGCGGAGCAAATCGCGAGGCTTCGCCGGGAGCAGGAAGCCTTCATGCGTCATGAGGTAAAAAATCTCTTTATTCCGATCCAACTCTTCGCCGAACTTCTTCTCGATACGGGGAACCTCTCTCATGAGCAATCCCAATATCTCCAGAGCATTATCGATATCACGCAACGTGCGGCCGGGTTTATCGATTCCCTGAAACGACTCCAGGATGTCGAAACCGGCAAGTACACCCTGAGACGGGTTATTCAGTCCCTGGATGCTGTAATCCGCAAAACCATCGAGAATCTTCAGCCGATAGCGGAAAAGAACGGAGTGACTATCCAATTCCAGTCGCCGCAAGAAGAGATGATCATGCCGCTTGATCCGAATCTTATACCCGGGGTATTCACCAACCTCATACAGAACGCTGTTGAGCACGTGGCCGGTCTCATGAATCCCGACGAGAAGATTGTTGCGGTCGATCTGACCCGGGAGGGGGATCGCATTGTCATTCGTATCAACAACAAGGGCGAGCCGATTCCTCCGGAACGGCTGACCACTTTCTTCGACAAATTCAATGTCGGGCCGGAGAAGAAAGCCGGTACCGGATTGGGGACCACCTACGCGTTCCTGGTTGTCACCGCGCACGGTGGGGATATTTTCGTCACCTCGAATACGGAAGAGGGGACAACGGTCACACTGAAACTCTGAAATCATCCAAAGATGAATTACGCATGTGGTATTGAGGCGGGGGGATTGAGTTCGAAATCCACTGTCGTATCAGGGGTGTGGCCGGAAAATACGCCGTGGTGTGCCGGAGCCGCCGTTTATCTGGGATACGCGGTGAAATTGACTGTCATATCCTCTTTCACCGCAATTCTGTACCCGGTGGGTTCGAATCGGTATAGTGTGACCGCATAATCGTATGGGTCCGCTTCGATAAAGTAGTTATTGAACTGGATATTGGTAAATTTATACTGTCCTTTGGTATTGGTGATTGCGTAGGTATCTCCGAGGCGCACATATATTCCGTTCAGGCGAACCCCGTCTTTTGTGGCGATTGTGCCGGAAACGGAGTATTTCTCGCCTCCGGTATTCATTATGCATCCGCCGCAGAACAAAATCAGGAGAACCAGGGACGTGGCAAATACTCTGTTCATTTCCAGACACCTTCATGTAAATCAGGGTGAGCGTGTATGGGGATCACGTTAAAAAAATCGCCCGCGATCAGGCTGTCCATGTCATGCGAACAGCCGATGCGATAATCGGTCCGGTGTGGCGGGACCGGAGATTCGAATGACCGGGATGAAAGAAAAAGACAGAAAGGGGAGTTGGTATCACCTTTCCGTCATGTTCATCATGCGCCCCGCCGTTCAGATCAGCCGTTTCGTATCCCGGCGAATCCGTTATCACCCGCTTTTCCGCGGACGCTGGTATTATACCAATTTCTTGTCCAAAACATAGTGAAAATCAGCGTAACTGT
>CAYRTQ010000124.1:4073-8716 GCA_964426865.1 uncultured bacterium | reverse complement strand
ACTCCCCAGAATATTGAAAAAAGGGAATTCCTTCAAGATACATGTAAAATTTCTCTTGGTCCCGATTTTTCAGAAGTACATCTAAAAATAACGCTGTAACCCGTGTCGTTGACAACTATTTCAAAGATAACGGTTAGCAAGGGAGTGAGTCAAGACATTGGCTGGAGAACTCCTGATACATATTTTTTACGGCAGACAGTGACCAGTACAGTTGCGTAGCCCCCATTGCGCCCTTCGCGGGAGCGTGGCAAGAAAACGACGCAATCGTTCTACCCGCCCTGAAGCTGTGTATATAAAAAAAGGAGAGCTTTCCGAACAGTGCGGAAAGCTCTCCTTTTTCAAATGACATGCTGTATCCGGTCAGGCCGTTTCGGATGCTTTCCCTTCTTTCGATGTGACCGCTCCTTCCGTTACCGGACGGCGCGCCCACCATGAGGCAAGGATGGCGCCGGACATGTTCTGCCAGGAGGCGAACACCACGCCGGGGAGAGAGGCGAGATGGCTGTGCAGGACGTTGATGGCGAGACCGGAGGCCATGGCGCTGTTCTGGAGGCCGACCTCGATCGCCACCGTGCGGGAATCGATGACTCCGAGTCCGCTGATCCGCGCGCCCCAGAAGCCGAGTATATACCCGACGAAGTTATGGAGGACGACGGATATGAGAATGCTGAACACGATGGTTCCGATGAGGAGGGAATCACGGGAGTAGGCGGTAAGAATGCCGTTGGCGGTGCAGATGCCCAGCATGGAACCGAAAGGGAGCGACCGCATGATACCGTCGGAAACTCTGGAAAATTTCGGTTGATGGTTGCCATGCGTTTCAGAAGGTTGTTGAAAATGAGTCCGCCGAGCACCGGGATGATCACCATGTTGAGAATCGAAATCATCATATCCATGAAATTGATCTCGATGTAGGCGCCCGCCAGCCATTTGGTCATGGCTGGGGTCATGATGGGTGCGACAAGGGTGGAAACCGCGGTGAGCGTGACCGAGAGCGCCACATTCGTTCTGGCCAGGAAGTTGATAACATTGGACGCCACCCCGCCGGGGCAGGAACCGTTCAGGACGATTCCCGCCGCCACTTCCGGGTTCGGGGCGAAAAGGAAGGCGATGGTTTTGCCCACGAACGGCATGACCGTGAACTGGAGTACGATGCCGATGACAATGGCCTGGGGAATGAGGAACACCCGTTTGAAATCCTTGATGCTCAATGTGGTCCCCATGCCGAACATGATGAACTGGATGATGTTCATGATGTAGGGCTTGGTTTCGACGCCGTTCACGTTCGTGAAGAATTTCGGGAAATACATGGCGGTGGCGACGAATGCGGTGACCCAGAGGGTGAACGCGGTCACAGACCAGAACTCGCTCCCCCGCACGAACAAAGCCAGGAAGACGAATATTCCGATGACAAACGGCCCGGTTTCCGACCGGTAGCCCAGCATGAAGAGCACAGCGGCGATCAGGGTGCACAGGAGGCTCCCCGCGAGAAACGAGGCGTACACTCTCCGGTTTCGCTTCCTGGTGTTCTGTTCCAGTGCGGTCATACGGTTGTTCCCATTCACGGTGAGAGGATTGGTTCGTTATGGTTATCGTTTGTTATCTGCCGCCGGTGATGATCCGGGTGGGAGCCGGCAGGAGCCGGGCCAGGACGGAATAGACGGCGACACAGAGCGCGATGGTCGCAAGCGGAGTCGCGAAATACAGGGCTATCGCGCCCGGATCGCCGGTTGGCGGAAATTGACGGTATACAAGCTTGCGAATCACGGTCATCAGCGGATCGTGAGCGGCGAAGACGAAAAAACTCGCGGGTGAGAGCGCGAGGAGCAGCCCGCCGATCCGGGGCCGATCAGTCGCGAACTTCGTTCCGTATACCGCCGCCGTTGCGCCGAGGAGGATTCCGAGTTTGTGGACAACGAACGTCCCGGAAAGGACATCCGCGATGGACAGGGCGAAATATGCCGGGACAATGTACATCCCCCAACGGTCGAGTGCGCGCACATCGAATCGCTTGACCGCCAGCAGCGCCCCGGCATAGAAAAAGAACACCGCGTCCGATGTCGGGATGTACAACGGCCAGATTTCGAAAAACCAGGCGGCCAGGGCGATGCAGAGAAACATGAACGGCGTTCTCTTCAACAGGATATCGAATACCGGAACGAGCAAAACGAGCGCCATCAAATCCCGGATGAACCAGAACTGGTAGGCGATCGGCATTTGGGTGAAACCGAATACCGCGTTCAGGTAATCGAACATGCCGAACGACGCGATCGGCATACGGCTCCCCGAGAAATACGGCGCGGTTGCGGGGAGCGCCTGCGCCGCCGCGTACAGCGCCAGCACCAGCAGATTCCAGAAGAGAAAGGGAACCAGCAGGCTCCGAACCCGTGATTTCAGCTTAATAAGATACGATTTTTTTGAAAAAACAAAACCATAATAAAAGAGAAAACCGGACAAGAGATAGAACAGGGGAACGCTGATCCGGACCAGAACATCGGAAATGTAACTCCGCACCAGCGCCGCGGCCATTCCGGTATGCTGGACGCCGACCGCGCCATCGGCCAGGGTGACCGTGGTGGTGTTGGCATGGATAAAGAGTATCCCCACGATCAACGGAAAGCGGAGCAGGTCGATGCGACGGGATACAGCGGGGTCCAGTTTACTCTGAAGCATGGTGTTCTGTTTTCATGGTTGGATCGGCGGCGCAAGATGGAACGGATACCGGCAGACCGGAACGGTATAATTCATTCCGGAGGCCGCAACTCACCCTTTTCCGGGCCGAGGAGTTTTGTATATGCGTCGTACACCCGCCGCGATGACATGGAGGGATGTCCCCAGGGACAACCGATGGCCCAGTCCTCGTCGAGCCTGTCCAACTCGACCGGTTCTCCATTCTCGCGCAGATGGGAGCGGAACGCCGCGAGAAAAAATTTGCTCTTTTCGAGAAAGCTGTCGTACGTTTCCGGCAGCTTTTTCATGCCGGAATAGAACATGTCCTGAACGGCGAGGAGCATCGGGA
Source organism: uncultured bacterium (assembly GCA_964426865.1). Taxonomy (GTDB): domain Bacteria; phylum Latescibacterota; class Latescibacteria; order Latescibacterales; family Latescibacteraceae; genus JAWLHT01. Next base: position 5,697 of record CAYRTQ010000124.1, on the reverse strand, counting down.
GAAACACGAATGTCTGCCAATGTCCGGAATCGTAACGATAGACCTGCTCGCTGCCTTTGAATTTTGTCCAGATGAGGCAGTTTTCACGCGGTTCATGGTGAATGGTTCCGGTATACTCGCCTCTGCCCCGGTCTTTGTGGAATACCGTGGTGGTCCCGCTGCCCTTGCTCCAGTTTTCCATTTTCTGGGAGACCGCCCGGATGCCCCCTCCGGTGATCTTGTGGGTCCACCATAATCCGTGGAGACCGTGGCAATAGAGGGTCGGACCTCCCGAATTCCAGGTTTCATACCCGGTGATGGTTTCCGGCGGATGGTGTTCCTGCGCCTGGAAGCACTGGTACATGAGTTCGAGCGACGAACCGCACCAGTAGGGAGTGTTGTTCTTCTTCGCGAGTTCGATCAGCTTTTTCACTTTCCAGACCGCATCGGCGCCCGGACGGTCGCTGAAAACAGGGATACGGTTGGAGATATAGGGCTCGGCAAGCTTGTACACCCAGGGTGTCTGGGTAAAGACATCGATGATGACCGCATCGACTTTCCCCACCATATCGTCAAAATTCCGTACGACCGTCTCCACCCCGTATTTTTTCGCGAATGCATCAGCCACGGCGTGATCGACATGCCAGACATGGGTGTAGAGCATGCCGGTAAGCTTGGGCCGGGTGACATCGCCCTCGATTCCCTGGATCATGGCTCCCCAGAAGGAATCGGAATGCGTGTATTCTCCCAGGATCACCCCGACTTTGAGAAGATCGCTCGCGCGGCGGCGTTTCGGTTCGGCGGCGTTGACGCCCAGCACGGCTCCCGATGCTCCCATTGCGCTGGAACCCAGAAAATTGCGTCTCGATATCCGCACCGCCTCGCTCCTTATCGAGAAAATACCATGAAAAAGGAATTTCGCATTCCCGGTGAACGGCGATTGTGCACGCCGGACGCCGTTTTGCGCCGGATCAATTCACGCGCCACAGAAACAAAAGGATACGCTTCCGTGTTCTCCCTGTCAAGCAAATAAAAAAGGGGCGGTTTTTGCCGTCCCTTTTTCGTCGCACGTTTGGATTTCTCCGCTACTTCACCACAATGTTCACGAGCTTTCCGGGGACATAGATCTTTTTCACGATCTCCTTGCCCTCGGTGAAACGGATCATGTTCTCGTTGGTCATGGCCAGGGCGATGGCGTCCGCTTCGGCGATGCCCACCGGAGCTTCGAGGGTGGCGCGGATTTTGCCGTTCACCTGGGCCACCAGCGGGAAGGTGTCCGCCACGATCTTCGTGTCGTCCCATGACGGCCAGCCCGCCTTGAATACACTGCCGGAATGCCCGAGCATCTCCCACAATTCCTCCGCCAGGAAGGGAGCGAACGGGGAAACGAGGCGAATCATGACCTCCAGCGTACTCCGGTGAATGACCTCCTGACGGGTCACCGCGTTCAGGAATTCCATCAGGAAAGCGATGGCGGTGTTGTATTCGAGGTTCCCGATGTTTTTGGTGACCGCGCGGATGGTCTTGTGTTCCAGCGCGAGGAAACGGCGGTCTTCCGGCTCGCCCTTGGCGAGATTTCCCGCCAGCGCCAGACGGTAGAGGCGGTCATAGAAGCGCCGCACCCCCATGATGCCCTTGTCCTGGA
>CAYRTQ010000124.1:0-4063 GCA_964426865.1 uncultured bacterium | reverse complement strand
TTGGGTGTAGGGGCCGAGGAACATGAGGTAGGTGCGGAAACAGTCCGCGCCGTACTCGTTGATGAACGCATCGGGATTGACCACGTTCCCGCGGCTCTTGGACATCTTTGCGCCGTCCTTGATGATGAGACCGTGGGCGCGGAACTTCTTGAACGGCTCCTCGAAGTCGATATACCCCATGTCGTGCAGCACCATGGTGATGAACCGGGTGTAAAGCAGGTGCAGCACCGCGTGCTCGTTCCCGCCGATGTACATGTCCACCGGGAGCCATTTACGGGTGCGCTCGCGGTCGAATGCCCGGTCGGTAAAGTCCGTGGAGGGATAGCGGAAGAAGTACCATGCGGAATCGAGGAAATTGTCCAGCACATCCGTTTCCCGCTCCGCGGGGCCGCCGCATTTCGGGCAGGTGGTCTTCACAAATTCCGCATTGCGCGCCAGCGGTGAGCGTCCGGAACCATCGGGACGGAAATCCTCCATCGCGGGCAGGAGCACCGGAAGATCTTTCTCCGGGACAGCCTGCGGGCCGCATTTTTCGCAGTGAATCACCGGGATGGGCGGTCCCCAGTACCGCTGACGGGAGATGCACCAGTCATGGAGGCGGTAATTCACCTTTTTCGTTCCCTTGCCCTGCTCCTCGAACCAGCGGGTGATGGCTCCGATGGATTCCCGCGAATTCATGCCGTCGAACTGTCCGGAGTGGATCAGCATTCCCTCGCCGGTATAGGCCTGGGTCAGGGTGTGCTCGGCGCCGTCGGGGGAGATTACCTCCACCACGGGCAGCCCGAAGGTTACCGCGAATTCGAAATCCCGCTCGTCGTGGGCGGGAACGGCCATGATCGCCCCGGTTCCGTAGCCGCTCAATACATAGTCCGCGACCCAGATCGGGATGCGCGCCCCGGTGGCGGGATTGAGCGCGTAGCCGCCGGTGAACACGCCGGTCTTTTTCCGCTCCGTATCCACCCGCTCCAGTTCGGTCTTCTCCGCGGCCTGACGCACGTACTCCTGTACCGCCGCTTTCCGTTCGGACGGGGTGATTTTCTCCACCAGCGGATGTTCGGGGGCGAGCACCATGTAGGTGGCTCCGAAAATGGTGTCCGGGCGGGTGGTGAAGATGCGCAGTTTCTCATCCGTTCCCGCCAGATCGAAATCGATCTCCGCGCCTTCGCTCCGTCCGATCCAGTTGCGCTGGGCGGTCTTGGTGATTTCCGACCAGTCGATCCAGTCGAGATTGGCGTTGAGCCGCTCGGCAAAATCGGTGATGCGGATGAACCACTGCTGCATTTTCCGCTGCACCACCTCGGTTTTGCATCGCTCGCACACCCCGGCCTCAACCTGTTCGGAAGCGAGCACGGTCTGGCAGGAGGGGCACCAGTTCACCGCGCCATAGGACTGGTAGGCCAGCCCATGATTGAAGAGCTGGGTGAAAATCCACTGCGTCCACGTGTAATATTCCGGCGTGGTGGTGTCCACCGTACGGCTCCAGTCGAACATGGCGCCGATCATCTTGAGCTGGTTGTCCCGGAAATTCTTGATATTGCGGGGAACGAGCACCGCCCTTCTTCAGCGCGAAGTTCTCCGAGTGCATCCCGAACGCGTCGAACCCGATGGGCTCGAACACATCCTTCCCGTTCAGTTTCATGAAACGGCCATAGATGTCCGATCCGGTGAACGCGTACACGTTTCCCACGTGCAGTCCCTCGGCGGAGGGGTAGGGGAACATCATGAGATTGTAGAAAGGGTTCTGCGCCTTGTCCAGATCGACACGGTAATCGCCGCGTACTTCCCACCGTTCCCGCCACTTGTCTTCAATGGCCTTGTGATCGTATCTTGCCTCGGAATCCCGGTTCAATGTTTTCTCCTGTTCTGACAGAAATCTATGAAGGCGAATCGTTTACCGTATTCAAGAAAAAGATATACTAATATAAACAATGCGGTCGGTGGATTCAATGGGTTTTCGGGGTCGGAGCGAGGGAGGACACCTGTCCGGAAACGGACAGTGGGGTGTCCGTTTCCGGACAGTTTCGTGACCTCCAATAGAGCCATTAGTTTATCAACGCGTTGTGCCCCAGTACAAACCAGTTAATGGCAAACTATTTGCAACACGATTGACTGTGAGTAATCATCCAATTCCAAGAGCATGCAAATCAGATTCACACGTTGGCTGAATGCTGAAAATGACTTATCCGCTACGGTACGACAGGGAAAAGGGAAACGGAAATGAAGATTCGTATTATTTTTACAATGCTGGCGATGATAATCGCTATTCCGTACCCGTGCATCGGGCAAGAGTATTATGAAAGGGGTGGCTATCGGCTTATTCGGTCACATTATGACAACGCCCTGGTCGATGGCGTAAATGTTGAAGCCTTGTCAGAAAGGTATTTGCCTGATTTTCGATTAACCTTTAGGCTTGCGATCTGGTATAATGACGTGTTATACGCTTTCAATCGACAAACTGACCAACAATCCATCAGTATTTGTGTTGGAGTATATCTTTCAGTGCAAGAGGCGGAAAATGCTGCTTTGGATGGACTTGCAGATAGATCCGAGCGATTGACGGCAGGACCGGTTCGAGGTGAGCAAATTGGAGATAACTGCTGGTATTCCGAAATGTCATATGGGAATGAGAAAAGGTTGGAGACCATCGCTTTTGTGAAAAAGAACGTATTCATTGTAATATCCGCTCATAATAACGAGTTTTCTCCTTTGCTCCTTGATCTTGGCAAGTCAATCGATCACGACATTATGAACGGTTCTTCATGTCTTACTCTCGCGGATGCGCCAAAACCACCGGTGGTCAACTCGATACAGGTATCGATAAATGAACTCCGGGACGGTGATACAGCGACCATTACCGTATCGGCGGCTGACCCTGAAGGGAAAAGAATCGAGTATCATCAAAGTTCTGGAATTAACAAACTGGATATCGATCCGGAAAATGTATTCCGAATACAGGTATCAGAAGATTCGATTGTGCGGAAATTCCTTGGGACAACCCAAACGTTTGAAATCTGGGTAGTCAACGAGGACAATTTCTTTTCTCAAAAGAAACAATTCCAAGTAACTTTTATATCCCCCTCCTCGGTGAGCGACAAAGACGCCGACGCGGATGCCCCTTCAGTCTTCACCCTCTCCCAAAACACGCCGAACCCGTTCAATCCCTCTACCGCGATTGCGTTTACCCTTTCGCGCCCGGGGCGGGTGAACCTGACCGTGTACGATACCCTGGGCCGCGAAGTGGCCCCACTCGCCGCCGGGAATTACTCCGCCGGGAGCCATACCGTGCGTTGGGATGGCCGGGACGGTCGGGGAAACGTGGTTTCCTCCGGAGTCTACCTCTACCGTCTGGAATCGGGCGGGAGAACCGAGACCCGGAAGATGCTGCTGGCGAGATAGGATGTCAAAAAAGACGCGAACGGACAGGAGCGTGCAGGGTTCCACTTGTCATTGTCAAGGCGGATATCTGTGAAGAAGAATTAAGGAGATGACAAAAATGAAAAGAATTAATTTCCTTGTTTTTTTATTCTGGCTGTGTTCTCTTCGTACCTCGCGTCATCTCAGGAGTACTATCAAAAAGGTAAATACAGTCTCATACGCTCCAATCCCGATGTCCCGCTCGTTTCGGCGCTGGATGTGCAATCTATGGCCGGACAATATTTTCCAGGTTGTACATTTCAGTATATAGCTGATGAAACATACGAAGGAAGATCTTTCTTCTTCAGAATTAACAACGATTCAGGTGCGATCAATATTACAGTGGGACTTTATCCTACTGTCCAAGAGGCGGAAACCGTGGTTCTGGATCGAATGGGCCGCTATTTCGTGGCCATGTTTGCATGGCCATCCGCTTGGGAAAAGATCGGAGATAATGCATGGTATTCTGAAATTGGTCTTCCTGATAAGGTTACCAGTTATATCGGCACAATTGTTTTTATTCGAAGGAATGCGGTTATTACCCTTGATCTTATTGCAAACTCCAGTATTGATCTTCGGTCGATTGCCTCGGCAATCGATAGAGTCCGTAAATTTCTGTAAAAAGGGATTGTAAAAAAGGCGAGCCTGC
>CAYRTQ010000123.1:0-12038 GCA_964426865.1 uncultured bacterium | reverse complement strand
TCGGAAAGCGGAGGATCGCGCGAACGGATTCTCGATACGGTGCGGGAGTTGTTCATGAACGGAGAATCCGAATGACTCCCGGACGCATACTTCTCGGCAGCCGGGGCAGCCAACTGGCGCTGACCCAGGCGGAACTGGTGCGCGGAATGCTCCGGGACCGTTTTCCGGAACTTGCGGTGGAAATCGCCGTCATAAAAACGGAGGGGGATATCGACCGGAGTTCCCCCCTCTCCAGTTTCGGCGGACGGGGCGCGTTCGTGCGGAGCATCGAAAACGCGCTGCTGAACAATGAAATCGATATCGCGGTACACAGCCTGAAGGACCTGCCCTCCCGTCTGCCCGAGGGGTTGACCCTGGGAGCGACGCCTGTGCGCGAGGACCCTCGGGATGCGCTGGCGGCCTGTGAGGGCCGAAATCTCGATTCCATCTCCGAAGGCGGGATGCTCGCCACCGGCAGCGACCGTCGCCGCATCCAGCTTCGGGAACTCCGCCCCGATCTGTCCTGCTGCGGCATACGGGGGAACATCGAGAGCCGTATCCGCCGTATCGGCGCGGACGGTATCGAGGGTGTGGTGCTCGCGTACGCCGGGCTCCGGCGACTGGGCTTGGAATCCCTGGTCACGGAGATTTTCGAGCCGGAAGAGATTCTCCCCGCACCCTGCCAGGGCGCGCTGGGGCTGGAATGCCGGGAAGGGGACGCGGAGGCGCTTCACGTGCTCGCGGCCATCGAGAACGGGGATGTACGAACATGCGTGGACGCCGAACGGGCGTTCATCGCCGAACTCGGGCTGGGGTGCCATGCTCCGGTCGCCGCGCTGGCGGTTACGGATGGCGACCGGGTGCATTTCTCCGGCATGGTCGGAGACAATGAGGGTGTTCTGTTCCGGGGGTCCATTTCCACCGGACGCGGGAGCGCATCGGAAGCCGCCCGTACCATGGCGCGGGAATTCAGGGAGAGAATGGGATGATCGTAAAACCGCGAATACAGAAAGTGGAGCGCGCATGGTATATCTGGTAGGCGCCGGTCCGGGCGACCCCGGCCTTCTTACGGTTCGTGCGCTGGACCTCCTCCGGAGGGCCGATGTGATCCTTTACGACCGTCTCATCGATCCCCTGCTCCTTTTCCAGGCGCGCCCGGACTGTACGCTGGTGGACGTGGGGAAACGTTCCGGCAACCATTCCAAGACCCAGGACGAAATCACCACCCTGTTGGTGGAATATGGTCGAAAGGGAGGCGACGTGGTCCGTCTCAAGGGCGGCGATCCCTTCCTTTTCGGGCGCGGCGGCGAGGAAGCCGAGCGTCTCGCGGATGAGGGCATCCCGTTCGAGATCGTGCCGGGAGTATCCGCGCTGACCGCGGTGACCGCCTATTCCGGAATCCCGCTCACCCATCGCGATTATGCCTCCACGTTCGGAGCCGCCACCGGGCACGCCGCGGACTCCAAGGACGGCGGCGCGGTGCGCTGGAGCAGGATGGCGGAAGGAGTGGACACCATCGTGGTTTTCATGGGAGTGGGTAACCTGGAGCCCATCGTCGCCGAAATCCTGAAAGGCGGGCGCTCTCCCCGCACTCCGGCGGCGCTGCTGGAGCGCGGAACCACCCCCGCCCAGCGGGTGGTGACCGGAACACTGGAGAATATCGCCGGAATGGCCCGCGCCGAAAACGTATCCCCTCCCGCGCTGCTCGTGGTGGGTGAAACGGTATCGCTGGCCGGAAAGCTCGCCTGGTATCATCCCGGCCCTCTGGCGGGGCTGCGCATCGGGGTCACCCGGCCATATGCCCAATCCCGGTCCTTCGCGGAGAAACTCGCCGCACTGGGAGCCAAACCGGTCCTCATGCCCGCCATCGAAACCGAATCGGTCGCCGGTTCTCCGGAGGTTCGACGGGCATTGGACCGTCTGGAGAGCTTCGACACCATCGTATTTTCCAGCGCCAACGGCGTGGATGCCTTTTTCGGGGCGCTCCGCGAAACCGGGCGCGATGCGCGGGCGCTGGCGGGAAAAACCGCCGCGGTCATCGGCCCCGCCACCTCGGAAGCATTGTCCCGTTACGGCATACGGGCCGATATCGCCGCGGAAACCTTCGTGGCGGAAGGCCTTCTCCATGCCCTGATGGAATCCGCGGACCTCGCCGGGAAACGCTTTCTTCTGGTACGCTCCGATATCGGGCGCGATACGCTTGCCCGTGGGCTGCGCGACGCGGACGCGCTCGTGGATGAAGTGGTCTTCTATGTCACCCGTACCGCCCCGTTGACGCCCCATGCACGGGAATATCTGACCCGCGGCGGCCTGGATATCATAACCTTCACCAGTTCCTCCACCGTGCACGGCCTCTTCGGACAGGTGACGGCGGATGCGCTCGATCCGAAAACGAAGCTGGCCAGCATCGGCCCGCAGACTTCCGGAGCGATGCTCACTTACGGTCGCAAACCGGACATCGAGGCCTCCGAATACACCACGGACGGGCTGACCGCGGCAATTCTCCGGTGGAACGATCAACGAACGAAAGGAAACTGACCGATTTTCGGCTGAACCGTCATCACGAATCACGATTGCCCGGGATCCCGCATTCTGGTATCCGATTCCCGGCTCCTGAATTCTCTCTTTTCACTCCCGAATCCGGAAATATACATGATCGGCATATCGAAACTCTATTGCGGCTCCGTGGAAGCTTCCGATGTCCTCCGCTATGGCCGTCATTCCTCGAAACTTCCTTCCCATCTGCTCCAGTTCTCCGAGGACAAGCGTCCGGTGGTGATCATGAACATCACCCGACGGTGCAACCTGCGGTGTGTCCACTGCTATGCGGGTTCCGACGGGAGTATGGCGCCGGACGAGATGACCACCCCGGAACTGCGGCGGGTGCTGGACAGTCTGGCGGAATTCGGGTGCCCGGTGGCGCTCTTCTCCGGCGGAGAACCGCTCCTGCATCCGGACATCGTGGAACTGGCCCGTCATGCGGTCAACGCCGGAATGCGGGCGGTGATCTCCACCAACGGGACGCTCATCACCCCGGAAACGGCGGAACGCCTGGCCACGGTCGGTCTTTCCTATATCGGGACCAGCCTGGACGGCGGCCCGGAAACGCATGACCGGTTCCGTGGAGTGTCCGGAGCGTTCGACCGTGCGATGCAGGGACTCCGCAACGCCCGCGCCGCCGGGATCAAAACCGGCGTTCGTTTCACTCTCACCCGAAGGAACATCGAGGAGATTCCCCGCGTGTTCGATATTCTGGAACGCGAGGGAATCCCCCGTATCTGTTTCTACCACCTCGTATACAGCGGGCGCGGCGAACATCTCCGCGAGGAGGCGCTCTCCCACGAGGCGTCCCGCCGCGCGGTGGACGAAATCATCGACCGCACCGCGCGTTTGCACCGTAACGGGACGACGCTGGAAGTGCTGACCGTGGACAACCATTGCGACGGTCCCTACCTGTACCTGCGGCTGCTCCGTGAAAACCCGGAACGCGCGGCGGAAGTGCTCCGGCTCCTCCGTTTCAATGGCGGAAACAGCTCCGGTCTGGGAGTGGCGGCCATCAGTTGGGACGGCGCGGTTCATCCCGACCAGTTCTGGCGCACCCGCGTACTCGGAAATGTGCGGGAACGTTCCTTCCGTGAAATCTGGACCGACCCCGAAAACGAATTTCTCATGCAGTTGAAGGATAAGCGGAGTCATGTCACCGGACGGTGCGCGCGGTGCCGTTTCCTCGATATCTGCGGCGGGAACCTGAGAGCCAGGGCCGAGACTGCCGACGGCGATCTCTGGGCATCCGATCCCGCCTGCTATCTCACCGACAAGGAAATCGGAATTGAATAGTTCTCTGCCCGAAAAACGACGGGAACTGCTGGCGCTTCTCCAAACCGCTTTCCCCATCGAGAGCCGTCCGTTTCAAACCCTCGCGGACCGTCTGCATGTGAGGGAAGCCGAAGTCCTCGACTATGTGCGGAGCCTGGTCCGCGACCGGGTGATCCGGGAAATCAGTCCCATTTTCGAGGCCCGCAAGCTGGGATACACCGGAACCCTGGTCGCCGTCCAAGTCGAGGAGGACCGCGCCGCGGAACTCGCCGCCGCCATGCTCACAGTCGGGGAAATCACCCACAATTATTTCCGCTCGGGGGAATTCAACCTCTGGTTCACCATCACCGCCCGGGACCGTAACATCATCGACGACATCATCCGCTGGGTGGAGAAATTCCCCGGGGTGCAGAGGGCGCTGGATCTCCCCATGGAACAGGTATTCAAGATCAGCGCAGTATTTGGAGCCGATGCGCCGGTGTCAACCGGCCCGCGTGAAGAACTGCTCGTCCCGACATTCGCGGGATCGGAGAAAGCCATCATTCGCGCGCTCCAGAACGGCATACCCGTGGTGGATCAGCCATTTCTTGCCATCTCGGAGGAATTGGGACTGGCGGAGTCGTTCATGCTTCATCATGTCCGGCGCTGGATCGAAAACGGGGTCATCCGCCGCTTCGGAGCGCGTCTGGACCACCGTCGCGCGGGATACACGGTGAACGCCCTGGCCGCCTGGGACGGCGAGCAAATCCAGAATTGGGGAACGCAATTCGCGGAACTCACTTCGGTGAGTCATTGCTACCTTCGCCGCTCCTACCCCGAATGGCCATATCGTCTGTATACCATGGTTCACGCCCGTAATATCGAAGAGATGGAGAAGACCCTCGACATCATGCGGCAGATCGCCACGGGATCGCGCAACGTGGTGCTCCCCACCCGGTACGAGCTGAAGAAGACAAGCATGAAATATTTTCTGGAGAAGTAGCCATGGATTTCATTTCAAGAAGAATGCGGAGGCTTCGCCGGACTCCCGCGCTCCGTTCCCTGGTCCGCGAGACCTCGCTGGAGCCGGGAGATTTCATCCTGCCGCTGTTCGCGCGTCCGGGCGAGGGGGTGCGTCGCGACATCGCCTCCATGCCGGGGGTCTGCCAGATGTCGGTGGATGTCCTGGTCGAGGAATGCCGTGAGGCCGCCGGGGAAGGCATCGGCGGGGTCCTCCTTTTCGGCATCCCGGAATACAAGGACGCGCTCGGCACTTCCGCGTACGACGACAACGGCATCATCCCCCGGACAGTCCGGGCGCTCAAATCCGCGCTGCCGGACCTGACGGTCATCACCGATGTCTGCCTCTGCGAGTACACCGACCACGGCCACTGCGGGGTCATCCGCGAGGGCGACGTGGACAACGACGCCACGCTGGAACTCCTGGCCAAGGAAAGTCTGGCCCACGCCCGGGCCGGGGCGGACATCATCGCGCCCTCCGACATGATGGATTTCCGGGTGGGATACATCCGCGAGGCGCTCGACCGTGAGGGATTCACGCATCTTCCCATCCTGTCCTACGCCGCCAAATTCGCCTCGGGTTTCTACGGGCCGTTCCGCGACGCCGCGGAATCGCCGCCCAAGTTCGGCGACCGCCGCTCCTACCAGATGGACCCGTCGAACCGCCGCGAGGCCATGGAGGAAATCGCCCTCGATATCGGGGAAGGCGCGGACATGATCATGGTCAAGCCCGCCCTGCCCTATCTGGACATCATCCGTGAGGCCCGCGACCGGTTCGACCTCCCGCTCGCCGCCTACCAGGTGAGCGGCGAATACGCCATGATCCAGGCCGCCGCCCGCAACGGCTGGCTCGATCTCGACCGGGTCATGATGGAAAGCCTCACCTCCATCCGCCGCGCCGGGGCGGACATCATCATCACCTATTTCGCCCGGAGTGCGGCGAAAATGATTTCGCGCGGGAGTGTATAGGCCGGTACGCCGGGATTCAGAAATTCTCCGCGCCAGGACGCATAAAATTACGGGTTCTTTTTCCGATATCGGTCGGGGTGTGTTGTGAAAGATACAGAAAGAAGTAATCTGGATATGGGCTCTCCCCTCTCTTCGGGGGAGAAAGGGACGGGAGGCGAGTTCCCGCTCCGTCTGGTAGCGTTCGAGGTCACCCGCTCCTGTCCGATGGCGTGCCTGCACTGCCGGGGGGACTCTCGTCAGGAAACCTATCCGGATGAACTCACGGGGACCGAAATACGATCCATTCTCGAGAATATCGCCGCGTTCGCCCGGCCCATTCTCATCATCACCGGCGGCGAACCGCTCACCCGCCCCGATGTGTTCGATATCGCGTCGCATTCCACCGCTCTCGGATTCCGCACCGTGCTCGCCACCTGCGGGCGCTATCTCGACGATCCCACGGTGGAGCGTCTCAGGGAGTCCGGCGTTCAGCGCATCAGCGTGAGTCTCGATGGCGCCGGGGCATCCACGCATGACCGTTTCCGCGGAGTTCCCGGAGCGTTCGATTCCGCCCTGCGGGGAATCGAAACCGCCCGTCGTCACGGTCTCGCGTTCCAGATCAACAGCACGCTCACCGCGCTGAACATCGCTGAACTCGAATCCCTGCACGATCTCGCGATCTCACTGGGCGCGGAGGGCTTCCATCCTTTCCTTCTCGTCCCCATGGGACGGGGGCAGGGGCTTCGCGACGCCGCGCTCTCCCCGGAAATCTACGAATCCACGCTCACCCGTATCGCCGCGCTGGCAGCCCGTTCCCCCATCGAGATCAAGCCCACCTGCGCGCCTCACTACCTCCGTATTTCCGCGCAAATGCAGGCCTCCGCTCCCACGGTGTCGGGAGAAAGCGGAAAGGGCCGTCGCGGAGGTCATCACCCCATGACAAAAGGCTGCCTGGGCGGCCAGGGGTTCGTGTTCATTTCCCACCGGGGAATCGTCCAGATATGCGGTTTCTTGGAGGCGGAGGCGGGCGATCTGCGGGCGGAGCGGTATGACTTCCGTAAAATATGGAACACATCGCCCCTCTTTTCCCGGATACGGAATGTGGACGGTTACCATGGCAAATGCGGATACTGTGAGTATAACCGCGTCTGCGGGGGATGCCGCGCCCGGGCGTTCGCGCTCACCGGCGATTATCTCGGAGAGGAACCGAACTGCACCTATCGCCCGTCGCGAAGGATGCGGGATGAGGGCTGAAGCAGGGTTGGACCTCCCGTGAGCTTGTAAAGCGAGGTCCCGAAATGTACGGTGATTTGCGCATATGGCGTCAAACAGTATGCGCTTGTGGAAACATGATTCGCAAAATCGGCCGCTCCCGGAAAACCGGAAAGAATTTTCCCCAATTTTCCACCCTGCCTCACAAACTCCCGGGCGCCGCATATTCAGACAAAGGAAAACACCCGTGAATGATCTTCCCCTGAATCGTTCCCGCGCGCTCCATGAACGGGCGGCGCATTCCATCGTCGGCGGCGTGAACTCTCCGGCAAGAGCCTTCCGTTCGGTGGGGGGCGATCCGCTGTTCGCCGACCGCGCCAAGGGCTGCCATCTGTGGGATGCGGACGGTAACCGGTATATCGATTACATCGGTTCCTGGGGACCGCTCATCGCCGGTCACGCCCATCCCGAGGTGCTCGAAGCCATTTCCCGCGCCGCCGCGAAAGGAACCAGCTTCGGAGTCTCCACCGAATACGAAATTCTCCTCGCCGAGAAAATCCGGAAGCGGATGCCCTCCATCGAGCTGCTCCGCATGGTGAATTCAGGCACCGAGGCCACCATGAGCGCCATCCGTCTCGCCCGGGGATATACGGGACGCCCGAAAATCCTGAAATTCGCCGGATGCTACCACGGCCACGGCGACAGTTTCCTCATCAAGGCGGGTTCCGGAGCGCTGACCCTGGGTACGCCGGACAGCGCGGGAATCACCCCCGCCACCGCGGCAGATACTCTGGTGGCCGATTTCAACAACCTGGAACAGGTTCGCGGGCTGGCATGCGAGTATCGCGGCTCCATCGCCGCCATCATCGTGGAGCCGGTGGTGGGCAACATGGGAACGGTGCTCCCCGCGCCCGGATTTCTGGAAGGTCTGCGGACGCTGGCGGACAGGGAAGGAATCGTGCTCATTTTCGACGAGGTTATGACCGGATTCCGGGTCGCTCCGGGCGGCGCGCAGGAACGATTCGGGATTGTTCCGGACCTGACCACGCTCGGAAAAATCGTGGGCGGCGGCCTGCCGGTGGGAGCCTACGGCGGAAAAGCGGAGATCATGCGTTGCCTCGCTCCGCTCGGACCGGTCTACCAGGCGGGAACGCTCTCCGGAAACCCGCTCGCCATGGCCGCGGGTCTCGCCACGCTCGATCTCATGGACGATTCCGCATGGTATGCGAAACTGGAGGAAACGGGCGCGGCGCTGGAAACGGGATTGCGCGAAGCCGCGGCAGAGGCAGGAGTTCCGGTGATTGTCAACCGCTGTGGTTCCATGTTCACCCTGTTTTTTACCGGGGAGCCGGTCGAGGATTTCTCCGGCGCCATGCGGAGCGATACCGCGCGATTCTCACGGTATTTCCGGGGAATGCTGGAACACGGCGTCCTCCTCCCGCCCTCCCAGTTCGAGGCGGCGTTCATTTCCACCGCGCACGATGAAGCCTCGATCCGGGAAACGGTCCTCGCCGCGCGCGACGTGATGGGAACCTTGATGTAAAAGCGGATGTATTTGAGCACGCCCGCTCGTTTTCCCCTTGCTCCGGACCCTTTGAGTGATTATTGTATCACTTGTCCGGAATAACCGGAGTTTTTCGGGAACTGAAGAGGCCCGGCAAGAATCCTGAGGAGAAGGGAAACCGTTGTATCCGTGGCGAACGGAGGAATACGAACTCCTTTTCAGGATTTTTCCGCACCATCCGTGCCGTATCCGCACCTGAACCGTGTAAAGGGGGCGATTGTGAACCGTTACGCGCTGCTGCTCCTGGGTCTGCTTTTTCTCTCCGGCGTGGTCCCGGCCCAGGCCAAGCCCGCGATGCTCTATTTCTACTCGAAGGATTGCGAGCATTGCAAAGCCATACGGGAGGATTTCCTTCCGGGCTTCCTCGAAAAATACGGAAGCAATTTCCGTCTGGTCGAACTGGAGGTGTCCGTACCGGCGAATTTCGATTCCCTACTCGCCATGGAATCGCGGGTGAACTTTCCGGAGGACAAGAAGGACTACCCCGCGATATACTTCATGGGCACGCTGATCGAAGGGGAAATCCCGGTCGGAACCCGGCTCGAACCACTGATGATGGCATGGCTCGCCAATCCCGACTCGCTCGCGGCGCTGGACCGGGCGGTCATGTCCCGCAAAGCCGATATTTTCGAAAAAACACCGGATGGAGCGGCCAAGCCGGTGCATTTCGCCTATTTCTTCAAGCAGGGGTGCAAGAAATGCAGCCGCGCGAAGGAAATCGTTGTCTGGCTGGAGAAAAATAACTCGAATGTGAAGGTGGAGTCCTTCGATATCGCCGGGAAACGGAGCAAACTGCTGGCGACCGCTCTCGGTCTGCGCTCCGGGGTTCCGGAAAAGCAACTCATGAGTACCCCGGCATTTTTCGTGGGGAAAGATCATGTGCTCGAAGACGACATTTCCCAGAAAAAACTTTCCGAACTGGCCGACCGGTATTCCGAAACCGGAGCAGAGCCTTTCTGGCGTAATCTGAGCCCGGAAGACACCGAGCGCGCCGAGGCGTTCATCACACGGACCTACGATTCGCTGGCGCTGGCCGCCATCGCCCTCGCGGCCCTGGGTGACGGGGTCAATCCCTGCGCGTTCGCCACCATCGTCTTCTTCGTTTCCTATCTCACCATGCTCAGACGTCGCCGGAACGAAATCCTCCTGGTGGGATCCGCTTTCGCTCTCGCGGTCTTCCTCACCTATTTTCTGGTGGGGGTCGGCTTTCTCAACATCGTCAAACGCATGACCGACATCGCCATTCTCTCCAGGGTGATCTTTGGCGGGGCCGCGGCGCTGTGCGTGGTCTTCGGAATCATGAGCATCTACGATTATTTCAAGGCGAAATCCGGGAAAACCTCGGAAATGGCCCTCCAGCTCCCGGCGTTTCTCAAAAAGCGCATTCACGCCACCATACGGGAAAAAGCCCGCGCACGGGGACTTGTGGCGGGCGCGCTCATCGCCGGATTCACCGTCTCCATCCTCGAATTCGCCTGCACCGGCCAGGTCTATCTCCCAACCATCACCTACATGGCCACCCAGAAAACATCGGCGCTCGGATACCTCCTTTTCTACAACTTCCTGTTCATTCTGCCGCTGCTCGCGGTTTTCGGAGTGGTATATTTCGGGGTCTCCTCGCAGGCCATCGCCAAAATGATGGAACGCAGGGTCGGCGCGGTGAAACTCATTCTCGCCGCGGTCTTCTTCGTGGTCGCCGCGCTGCTCCTCTGGTCGGTACTGTAGTGAAGGCACAATACCGTTCATGTAACCACGAAAGACACGAAAATCACGAAATTTCCTCCTGTGAAACACTCATATTTCGTGTGTTTCGTGTCTTTCGTGGTAGAGGGCTTTTCGCTTTTCGGCTAAAAATAAACCGTATCGGGTTAAGGCACAGAGGCTCAAAGGAACAGAGGGAGAAGAAAAGAACAAATCCCCGGAGGCGACTCCGGGCGCAATACATTCGTGTGTCATCGGATTCCGGCCCTTTGCTTCTTTCCCCTCCGCTCCTCCGTGCCTCCGTGATTTCGCCCCTTTCTTTTTAAGGAACATTCATGGACGAGATCATATCGGCATCACGACGCACCGATATTCCGGCGTTCTACCTTGACCGGCTGATCGCGTTTCTTCGGCAGGGCTATGCCGAGGCGGTCAATCCCTTCTCGGGGATCGCCAGCAGGGTGGATATGGTTCCGGAGCATATCCATACCCTCGTCCTCTGGTCCAAGGATTTTGGGAAATTTCTCCGGGAGCCGGACGCGTTCCGTTCCATCCGCCTCTACTTTCTCTTCACCGTGAATGACATGCCCGATCTGGAGCCGCGGCTTCCCCCGCTGGAAAAACGTCTGGACCAGGCCCGCGAGTTGGCGGAGCGTTATGGAGCCGAAAGGATCGGATGGAGGTTCGATCCCGTGGTGTTCCGCGCGGACGGCCCGGCGAACACGGTGGAAGCCTACTCACGTATCGGCGCGAAAATGGCCCGGTACGGCATCCGGCGCTCCATATTCTCCTTCCTCGATCTCTATGGGAAAGTGAAGACCCGCAACAACCGGTATAATCTCGGCATCGTGGATCCCCCGGTCGGGGAAAAGCGGGAATACGCTTCCCTTCTGGCCGGGTCGGCGCGTGACTTGGGACTCTCCCTGGAAAGCTGCTGCGAGGACATGACGGGAATCGAGGGCATCACCCCCTCCGCCTGCATCGACGGCCATCTCCTGTCCCGTCTGGCCGGGAAACCCGCGGACACCCGCAGGGACCCCGGACAACGCTCCGCCTGCCGCTGCACCCGTAGCCGCGACATCGGCTCCTACCGCGAAATGCCCTGCCCCCACGGCTGTTTCTACTGCTACGCCAATCCGGTCCTGGACGGCGGGAGAATGGCCACATGATCCGCCCGCTCCGGTATCTCGCCCTTGCCATTCTCCTGTTCGCCGGGTGCGGAAAGGATGAACGCGCCCCGCTTCCGGTGACACCGGTAACGTTCGCGGTGTTCGGAAACACCGGCGCGGCCGCCGATGGCGGGCTGGCCTTCGGCTCCCTCACCGAGGCGGTGAACCACAGTAAAGTGGATTTCGCGCTCGATCTCGGCAACCGGCTGCCGTCCGGGGTCCCCTCCCCGGGACTCGACGCGCTCTGGGATATGGTGGACCGTGACATGGGCAAATTCACCGCGCCGGTATATCCGGTGGCCGGAATCGACGATATTTTCGATTCACGGAGCGAAGCTGCGTACCGTGAGCGCTACGGCCCTTCCTGGTATTCATTCGTCCGGGGGGGAATGACCTTCATCGTGCTGAATACAGCGGATGCGTCCCATGCCCACGGTTTCGGAGAACAGCCCCGTCTGGGAGACGGGCAGCTCGCCTGGCTGGAGAAGATCGTGGGGAAAGCGGGGAAAACGCCGCTCATCGTGTTCATGCACCATCCATTGTGGCATGACGCGCCCGATGTCTGGAAAAACCGTCTGCTCCCGGTCCTGCGGAGGGGAAACGTAGCGCTTGTGGTTTCCGGGTATGACGAGGGTCTCATGGACTGGGGG
>CAYRTQ010000122.1:9832-12108 GCA_964426865.1 uncultured bacterium | reverse complement strand
GAGTTCACGAATCATACGATTTCTTTATTTATGGATAGGCTCTTATATGCATTCTCCCTCCGTTTCGGCATTTGGTTCGTGCGTGCGGACAATCGGAGAATTCTCGTGGAATAGGGCCGGAAGTGTAGCATACGGATGAACTTACCTTCGGTAAACACCGCAGAAATATATTGACAATCCGGCTTGCTTCATTATATTGTCATACAGCGTAATGTGGGGTGCAATTTTCTTTCCCCTTGTATTCGGGACGATGCCATGAATATTACAGATGCATCGAAAGCGTCGGCATATGCTTCGGCTCTCACCGGAAGTGCGGGAGGGAACGCCCCGTCCGGACCGGCAAAGGACGCCCGTTCGCGGACGGATTCGACCGATGCGCGGGCCGGGGATACGGCGTCTTCCGGGGAAAAGGGCGATCGGTTCACCGCCTCGGAGAACCCGGTCGGCAGCGCCCTCTACGATGTCACCCGGACCGGACGGGGGCGATTGCGGGCGGAATCGTCCGGAGTGATGGGGGAGAAGACGCTGCACGGGGAACGGGTTTCCCGCAAGATGGCGGACATTCCGCTCGCCACGGGCCGTAATCTGCTCCACATTTACCGGGCCGACGACGAATCCTGAGCGCCCGAAAGCGGGCAGCCGGGAGAAATACTAATGAGGATGGAGTAACCGTTCCTTCGGGAGCGGTTTTTTTGTTGCCCCGGTCCCGCATGAATCTCCGGCATGTGGGCGGTGAAACCGCCGGGGATCGCGCATTCCGGAATTTACCATTGGCATTTCCGGAACTTTTTGTGTATTTTATGAAGCTCATTCTGACTGAAAATCCGGTACGAAATCGATCGGAATACAGGGACTTCCCCGTGGAATACGGGGACTGAGGGGTCAATCGAAGAACGCCATGTTCAAACTCTACCGCAAAATATTCACCACCCCCCGGACGGTCATCGACCGCGCATCGTTACGGCATGACCAGGATATCCGGATAGTCGGGAAACGGATAGAGGAGAAGGTGCGCAAGCTGTTTCACGGGTCGCTCGCCATACGGGCGGTTGACGCCGGATCGACGAACGCCTGCGAACAGGAACTGACCGCCCTGGGAAATCCGTATTACGATATCGAACGGTTCGGAATTCACTTCGTCGCTTCCCCCCGTCATGCGGACATGCTGATGGTAACCGGCCCGGTTTCCCGGAACATGAGGGAAGCGCTGATCCGGACATACGAGGCCACGCCCGATCCCAAGCTGGTGGTCGCGGTGGGGGATGACGCCATCGACGGCGGAATTTTCAAGGGTTCGTATGCGGTTCTGGACGGCGTGCATACAGTCATTCCGGTCGACTTCTCCATTCCCGGCGATCCGCCGAGCCCCCGGACCATCCTCGCTCACCTGCTGACAATCCTGGAAACCATCGATACCGATGCCTAATATTGATTTCTCGAACATTCTCTGGTCCCAGACCGCCTTTGCGGCGGCGTTGCTGTTGTGGACCGTCGGAGCGATTGGGGCGCTCCTGTTCAGGAAAAACGACGCGCTCGCGAACTGGTGGGGAAACTCCCTCGCGATCCTCGGTTCGGTTTGTGGACTGTTCGCCGCGCTTTCGGTCCTGCTCACAGGATCGGCGTTTTCGTACAGCGCCGAGGCCACGATCCCGCTTCTGGCATTCTCGGTATTCGTGGACAAACTTTCCGCCTTCTTCATCCTCACGATTTCGCTGATCGCCCTGCTCGCCTCCATCTACGCTATCGGGTATGTGCGGCATTATTATGGCCGATACGATATCGGAACGCTCGGATTCTTCTACAACATCTTTCTGGCCGGCATGATCCTGGTGGTGAGCGCCCATCAGGCGCTGTTCTTCCTCCTCGTGTGGGAGATCATGTCTCTCGCCTCCTACTTCCTGGTCATTTACGAACACCGGGAAGAGAGCAATGTCAAGGCCGGGGCGCTCTATTTCATTATGACCCATGTCGGGACCGCGTTCATCACCCTGGCGTTCCTGCTGCTCTTCAGTGCCACCGGGTCGCTCGATTTCGGGATCATGAAAGCGAACATCGGCGCGGTCCCGCCGCTGATGCGTGACGCCGTCTTCATCCTGGCCCTGGTGGGCTTCGGCACCAAGGCCGGCATCATCCCCTTCCACATCTGGCTGCCGAGCGCTCAGGGGGCGGTCCGCTCGTCCTGAACGGAGGCTGCGGCGTCCTCTTCGCGAGCGCGGAACCGGGCGAGGGCAAAAGGGCGGGGATGACGAAGATCCTGGTCAATCCTTGGATTTTCA
>CAYRTQ010000122.1:0-9822 GCA_964426865.1 uncultured bacterium | reverse complement strand
CCGAGCGCTCACCCCGCGGCGCCTTCCCACGTCTCCTCCCTGATGTCCGGGGTCATGATCAAGACCGGCATCTACATGTTCATCAGAATTTATCTGGATTTGCTGCCGGATGCGCCCATGTGGTGGGGCGTCACGCTGCTTCTTCTTGGCGCGGTATCATCCCTGCTCGGGGTGCTGTACGCCTTGGCCGAGCAGGATATCAAACGGCTTCTGGCTTATAGCAGCATAGAGAATGTCGGAATCATCCTGCTGGGGCTCGGCGGCTCCCTGATATTCTGGTCGCTGGGGATGAAACCCCTGGCCGTTCTCGGTCTGGCGGCTGCGCTGTTCCATACGCTCAATCACGCCATATTCAAGGCGCTCCTGTTCATGGGAGCCGGGTCGGTCATCGCCGCGACCCATACCCGTAATATGGAAGAGATGGGGGGGATCATCCGGTACATGCCCCTGACCGCCTTTTTCTTCCTGATCGGTTCCATGGCCATATCGGCGCTGCCCCCGTTCAATGGATTCATGAGCGAGTGGATGACCTTCCAGACCCTTTTCGCAGGGATTGGCGGTCTGGACAGCTCGGTGCGCTGGGTGTTCATGCTGGGAGCGGGATCGCTGGCGTTCACCGGCGGACTGGCGGCGATGTGTTTCGTGAAAGCGTTCGGAGCGACATTCCTCGCCCGTCCCCGGAGCGATGAAGCGAAGCACGCGAAAGAGGCGGGGATATCGCTTCGGATCGCCATGGGGACCCTTGCGGCGCTCACCCTGGTGGTCGGAGCCGGATCGGGGACAGTGGTCGGCGTGCTCTCCGGGATCGCGAACGGCATGACCTTGTTCCAGTCCCCCGAATGGTCCTTTACCGCAAGCGCCGCCTCGGTCCAGGTGCAGAACGGGTTCGCGTCGATATCCATGCCGGTCCTGCTCGCGGGACTTCTGACGGTGATCGGAGCGGTGTTTCTTACCGTATCCCTGGTTACCCGGGGAAGGAAAGTGACCATCGGACGTACCTGGGATTGCGGAACAACCCTGAATCCGCGCATGGAAATCACCGCCACCGGTTTCGCCCG
Organism: uncultured bacterium; assembly: GCA_964426865.1. Lineage (GTDB taxonomy): Bacteria > Latescibacterota > Latescibacteria > Latescibacterales > Latescibacteraceae > JAWLHT01. Next base: position 8,764 of record CAYRTQ010000122.1, on the reverse strand, counting down.
CTCGATTGTCACCATCTTCTGCGGGGTTCTCAAACCGACCCGACAGACCGGAATCGAGTACCGGGACGGGGATATGCGGTACTTCCCGAAAAAAAGCACGGTCGAGCTCGGCGTGCAGGATGTGTACCAGAAGTACCTGTACCGCCCCTTGCTTTCGTTTACCACCCTGGTGGCCACGAAGGTCCGGAGCATCCAGAGCGGCAATGTAAATATGTATATTCTCTATATATTCGTGATTCTCATCGCCATGTTGTACATTTCGAGCCTGTAAAATGTCGATACTCTCCTGGGTAATTCAACTATTGCTGATACCGGCGGTTTCCCCGCTGTTCATCGGAATCGTGCGGAAGATCAAGGCGCGGCTCCAGAACCGGGAAGGCGCGGGCGTATTCCAGCCCTACAACGATATATGGAAGCTGCTGCACAAGGATGAGGTGATCAGCGAAGACGCGTCCTGGATATTCACCGCGGCGCCGTATCTTATTTTCTCGTCCACGCTGCTTCTGGGGGCGGGCATCCCGCTGTTCAGCACGGTTTTCTCCGGGCAATATTTCGGGGATATGCTCGCGTTCGTGTATCTCGTCGCGTTCGGGACGTTCTTCCTCGCTCTGGCGGGCCTGGATGTGGGAAGCGCGTTCGGTGGGTTCGGATCCAGCCGTGAGATGACCGTGGCGGCGTTGACCGAAGGGGGACTGGTATTTTCCATCATGTCCTTGGCGTTTCTTTCCCATTCGACCAATCTTTTCGTCATTTCGAATTCGGTCGCCTCGCTGTCGCTCTATTCGTTCGCGCCGGTGATCATCGCATTCGGCGGGTTCATGATCGCCATGCTGGCCGAAACGGGGCGGTTTCCCTTCGACAATCCCTCCACCCATCTCGAACTCACGATGATTCATGAAGCCATGATCCTGGAGTATTCGGGGAAGCGGCTGGCGCTGATCGAGTGGGCCGCGGCCAACAAGTTCTGCATCTTCCTGGCGCTCGGAGCGAACCTGTTCCTGCCCTGGGGAATTTCTTCCACGGTTGGAGCAGCGGGGATTCTGGCCGGTCTGGGACTGCTGCTGGTGAAAATGCTCGGAATCGGTGTTTTTGTCGCCGTTCTGGAATCCAGCATGGCGAAATTCCGGTATTTCCGTCTGCCCGACCTGCTGTTCATTTCGTTCATTCTCAGCGCGATTGCGATTAACCTGACACTGTGATCCCATGATGCCATTCTCATCCCAAATCCTGTTTCTCATGGAGACAATCCTTTTCCTGACCGTTGTATCCATGCATCTGACCAGGAAAAATTCCTCGCTCATATTCCTCTATACAATCCAGTCCCTGATCATAAGCGCGGCGCTGTTCCAGTCATCGTTCCGGGAATCGTCGCTCATGCTCATGCTGGTGGCGCTGATCACCCTTACAGTCAAGGTGATCCTGGCCCCGTATTTCTTCTTCGGTCTCATCCGGAAACATCAGTTGCAGTACTCGGTCAGCACCCAGATGAACGCGCCCATGACATTCATCGTGCTGGCGGCGCTCACGGCGTTTTCCTTCTCCCACCTGTTCCAGCCGCTTGCCATTCTCGCCCCGGGCAATGAGAAGACGCTGTTTCTTGCGATGGCCATGATGTTCATTTCTATATTCCTGATCATCAACCGCAAAGGGGCGCTGTCCCAGATGATCGGCATCCTTTCCCTGGAGAATTCCATCGTTTCCTTCGCGTATGTGGCGGGGCTCGAATCGACCGTCGGGCCGAAAATCGGTATTCTGTTCGATATTCTGGTCTGGGTGGTGATCGCCACGGTATTCGCGTCGATGATCTATAAACATTTCGGCTCGCTGGATGTAAGCGAGATGAACCAACTGAGAGAAGAATAGTCCCTTGGAACTGCTCGCACTCATCGCGATTCCGCTCATAGCGTCCCTCGCGTCCTTCTTTATAAAGAGAAGCATACGGGTTCTCAGCGCCATTGCCATATCCGCGTCCATTCTCGAACTTTTGGCGATGATCGCGGTGGTGGCGTCCGTTCTGGAAAACGGCGTCTGTGACACGACCGATTATTTCTCGGTCGATGCGCTGGGATCGATTCTCCTGATTCTCCTTGCCGTGGTCGGCGCCGCGGCTTCGTGGTACTCCACCGGGTATCTGAAAATCGAGATGGGGAAGAATGTCATCGGGATGAGCCGGGTATGGCAATATTTCATTCTCCTGCATCTGTTCCTGTTCGCGATGTTTTTCGCGGTCATCACCACCAGCCCGATTTTCAACTGGATCGCCATCGAAACCACCACGCTTTCCACGGCATTTCTCATCAGTTTCTATAACAAGCCCTCTGCGATAGAGGCGGCGTGGAAATATCTGATCATCAATTCGGTGGGGCTGCTCTGCGGATTTTTCGGCACCCTGCTTTTCTTCTATCCTACCCTGCATTCCGGATACGACGGGTATGTGAGCTGGCAGAACCTGATGACCAACGCCGCGGCGTTCGATCCGGTCATTGTAAAGATGGCGTTCGTGTTCGTGTTGATCGGGTACGGCACGAAAGTCGGCCTGGTACCCATGCACACCTGGCTTCCCGACGCCCACAGCAAGGCCCCTGCGCCGATCAGCAGCCTTCTTTCCGGCGTGCTGCTGAATGTGGCGTTCCTGGCGGTCCTCCGGTTCAAATCGGTCACCGACGCTGTCATCGATCCGAGGTTTTCCGGGGATTTGCTCATAATCTTCGGGATCGCGTCGATCGTGGTCGCCGCCTTCATCATTTTCATCCAGAAGAATTACAAGCGTCTGCTGGCCTATCACAGTATCGAGCACATGGGTATCATCACCTTGGGGTTCGGTTTCGGCGGTATGGGGTCGTTCGCGGGACTGCTGCACCTGATGTATCATTCCCTGGCGAAATCGGCCCTGTTCCTCGCGGCGGGGAATATTCTGCTGAAATACAGCTCCACGAAGATGTACAACGTGAAGGGGATGCTCCGGACGCTGCCGGTGACCAGTGTCCTGTTTTTCGTCGGATTTCTGGCCATGGCGGGCGTCCCGCCGTTCGGCATCTTTTTTACCGAATTTGCGATCCTCTCGGCGGGAGTGGGCGCGCATCCGGTGATCACCGCGGTGGCCCTGATTGCGCTGGCGCTGGTATTCGCCGGTATTCTCAGGCACGTGGCCGACATGATTTTCGGGCGGCACAAGCCGGAGGTCACGGCGGGAGAGGCGGGCGCGGTAACCATCGCTCCCATTGTCATCCTGATCTCCATCCTGATCGCCATCAGCGTGTTCATTCCGGACAGCCTGCATTCGCTGCTTACTTCGGCCACCATGAATCGGTAATGGTATGAACCGGGAAAACAACATGGTAAAATATATTCCGGACGGAGCGGATTTCAAACAGGAGGGGACTATCTTCTCCTTCGCTGTCGCCCCCGAAGATATCGTGAACGTGTGCGGGGAACTCTATTTCACCCGTGGCTTGCAGCTTCAGACCATAACCGCGGTGGAGGACGGCGTCCCCGACCCCGGTTTCCGTATCCTGTATGTGTTCGGCGCTCCCGGAGACAACGGATTCCTGGTCCCCTTCATCAGGGTGAAGGAAAACGGAGGTTTTCCCTCCATCACCAAAGCCATTCATGAAGCGAGCGGATACGAACGGAAAATACACTCGTTCTTCGGGCTGCATCCGGACGGGCACCCTCAGCCAGCGCCCATACTTCTCCATGAAAACTGGCCCTCGGGCCGGTTTCCCCTGCGCAGGGATTTTCCCTGGCGGGAACGGCCCGCGGAAGCGCAGGGCGAATACCGGTTCATGAAGATCGAGGGCGAGGGAATCTACGAGATTCCGGTGGGACCGGTGCATGCCGGCATCATCGAGCCCGGGCACTTCCGGTTCAGTGTGGCGGGAGAGGAAGTGCTCCAGCTCGAACCCCGGCTCGGATACAAGCACAAGGGGACGGAGAAGCTTTTCGAGGTCCTGCCGCTGGCGGAAAAAATCCGGCTGTCCGAAAGAGTGTCCGGGGATACCTCGTTCACCCATTCGCTGGCGTTCTGCCAGGCGCTGGAACAGCTTGCCGGCATCCATATCTCTCCCCGTGCGGGTTATCTGCGGGTGATGTTTTCCGAATTGGAACGGCTGGCGAACCATTTCAACGATATCGGGTTCATCATGATGGACACCGGTTTCTCGTTCGGCGGCATGAGCGGAGCGCGTCTGCGGGAAGTGGTCATGCAGTGGAACGAACGTCTCTCCGGCAGCCGGTTCCTGCGCGGGATGAACACCATGGGCGGTGTCACGCGCGATATTGAGGAATCGGACCGGGTGGAACTGCTTGCCGCGCTGGATGGGATCCGGGCCGATTTCGATGAGGTGATCGAGATCGCCGAGGGGAGTGGTTCCCTTCTCAATCGCCTTACCGGAACCGGAAAACTCGATCGTGAGATCGCGCTCGACCATGGCGCGGTCGGGGTGGCGGGAAGAGCGGTCGGTATTTCTCATGACGCCCGCCGGGAGTACCCGTACGCGGCCTATGGTGCGCTGGATTTCGAGATCGCGGTGGAAGACGGCGGCGATGTCCTGGCACGCTGGCGCGTCCGCATCCGTGAGGTTCGGTCCTCGCTTTCGATCCTGCGGCAAGCCCTGGAGGCCCTCTCCGGGAGCGGGGAAGTGCTTTCCGCGAAAGATCCCGGTCTCCGTCCCGACAGCCTCGGTATCGGGGTGGCGGAAGGCTGGCGGGGCGCCGTGGCGTATCTCGTGGTTACCGATTCCTCCGGGAACGTGATCCGGGTGGATGTGCGCGATCCCTCATTCCTCAACTGGACCGTGGTGGAGTATGCGGTGAAAGGGAACGTGGTCCCCGATTTCCCGCTCATCAACAAGAGCTTCAACCTGTCCTACTCCGGATACGACGTGTAGAGGGGCGGGAAGCGCTCCAGCGGACGCCTCCGTCACGCACGCCGGAGGAGACCATACCCGTAGCGTGCGGAAACAGTACAAAGACCACTGGAATGACCGGTGGTTTTTTTTGTGCGGATATTTCCAGCGCAGACAGCTGTTCCCTTTCGGTATGTTTGATTCTCTCCCCGCTCGAAAATGACCGCATTGGCCGTCCCGCCTGCCCGCTTCATCCGGTTTCCACCCCATCTATCCCCCGATCCCGTGAATCAAGATTCAGAAATCCATTCCCTATTACGCCGCTCCTGCTCCAGAAAAACTCTCCCGGCAATCCCCCCATATAACTTCGAAAATGACTTGGTTCGGTATTGACAAATGTTGACATAAATTAACAATTATTAAAGGTATTGCGGGAAACGGTACTCACCCTCCCGTCGTCAACTTCTTATGGACGGATTGAAGGATAATACCGGGGCATGCCGGTTCGGGTCTGCACGCATGGACGGGAAATCTTCCCGGTGGTATGGGATCGGATATCGTCTCCGTAAATTTGGGCTTTCATGATGGGGGGCAATTGCCATGACAGGGAAAGCGTCGTTGTTTCTGGCCTGTATTTTCCCGGTTTCGGTGTTGGCTTCATGCGGTACCGCTACGGAACAGGGCGTGACCAATGGGGGAACAAATCAGAATAGTGAAGAGCAGAATGATACAGAGGAGAGTAATGATAATCAGGATGACACGGTCGAGAACGAAGCGGATCATGACGATGCCGGGGACTACCGGTGGGACGGCACGAGGGCGGTTCATATCGAAATGAACGGAAATACAGTAGCTGCGGATTCCGCCGGGGTGAAGGTCGAGGGCGGCGCGGTGACGATTTCCTCCGCGGGCGCCTATATTTTCCACGGTACTCTCACCAATGGAAGAATAATCGTGGATACCACGGATGAGGGCGTTGTACAGCTCATTTTGAACGGTGTCGATATCGCCTGCGCGAACAGCGCCCCGGTATATATACGGAAAGCCGCGAAAACGGTGATTATCCTTGCCGAAAACACGCGGAATCATGTCTCCGACGGTACCGCTTACATATTTGACGCCGCGGGGGATACCGAGCCCAATGCGGCGGTTTTCAGCAATTCCGATCTCACCATCCATGGCAGCGGCTCTCTGACCGTGGAAGGCAAATACAACGATGGAATCTCGAGCGACGACGGCCTGGTCATCAAGAGCGGGACGGTTACCGTGCAGGCTTCCGACGATGGGATCCGGGGCAAAGATTATCTGGCGGTGAAAGGAGGGAACATCACGATCCGTGCCGACGGGGACGGCTTGAAATCAGACAATGACTCCGATGCAGGACGGGGTTACATCTCTGTGGAAACCGGTGTTTTCGACATCACATCCGGTGGCGATGCGCTCGACGCCGCAACCGATATTGCGATCGCCGACGGTTCGTTCACATTGACCTCCGGCGGCGGCGGCAACCGTTCCACGAATGAAACAGTATCCACGAAAGGGATCAAGGCCGGAGTAAATGTGACCATCGATGGCGGAACTTTTTCCATAAATTCTTCCGATGACGCGATCCATTCCCGTAAGAACGTGATGATCAACGGAGGCACCTTGGTCATTTCCTCCGGAGACGACGGTATTCACGCCGATACCAGCCTTGAAATCAACGGCGGGGATATCACTGTTTCCAAATCATATGAGGGCTTGGAAAGCTCCGATATCACGATCAACAACGGAAATATCCACATTGTGGCGAGCGATGACGGCATAAACGGGGCCGGGGGGAGCGACGGTTCCGGAATGGGAGGATGGGGAGGACGGGGAGGTCCCATATCGGGCGGGAACTACTTCTTATATATCAACGGCGGATATATCGCGGTCACCGCCTCGGGGGATGGTGTCGATGTCAACGGTTCCATTGTCATGACCGCGGGAAGTCTCATTGTCAACGGCCCCACGGACAATGGGAACGGTCCTCTCGATTATGACTCGGGCTGCAAAATCTCCGGCGGATTCCTGGTCGCGTCGGGCAGCTCCGGTATGGCGCAGGCCCCCGATGCCTCATCGAGCCAGTGCTCGGTCCTGATCACGTTTCGTTCCGCGCTCCAGGCCGGTACGCTCATTACAATCCGGTCCGGCGAGGGGACGCCGATCCTGCGTTTCACCCCCTCGAAGCGTTTCCAGTCGGTGGTGTTCTCCTCACCCGAACTGGTCAGGAGTTCCACGTATGAAATCTTTTCCGGAGGCGCTTCGACCGGCACGGCTTCCGATGGCCTCTATCGGGGCGGGACCTATTCTCCGGGAACGAAACTGACCGGTTTTACGGTTACCGGCACAGTCACGAAGGTGAATTTGTGAGGCCTCTTCCCGACCTGTTACCCGCACCATCGTTCCTCCTGCCTTGTAAACCGGGTAAGGTGTACTCTTTGGGTGGCTGACCTCGGCAAGCTCAGTCAGCATCGGGCGCTCAGCTACCGGGCGCTGAGCTTGTCGAAGCGCCACCCACCCAACACTGTCCGGTTGACAAGACTCTCCATATCCGTGGTCTGAAACCGGCATCCACTGGCGTTCCGAGGCGGGGGAAAACGCTTATTTCCCCCCAGTAAGACCATCTGGTGGATATGCTCCGGTGTCAAGTGTAAAAAACTTGCGAAATGGCCATAAAAACCTTGGTATTCAGGCTGAAGCATGATATATTCTCACCCCTTCGGTTTCGGATGTATGCACCATGTATATGCAGAAAATCTCTCTCAGAACGGATACCTGTATCATGAACACAGAAGAAATGGAACGTTTCCGCCAGTTGATCATGAAGAAAAAAGCAGACATTTTCTCACAGCTTGGATACCTGAGAACGGTAAATGAAAATCCCGCGAAAACCTCCTCCAACCCCCTCCATGTGGAAGACGAGGTGTCGGATACCATAGAACGGGAAATTGCGTATAACCTGGCGCATCGGGAAGAGAACTCGCTCAAGCATCTCAACGAGGCTCTGGAGCGCATCAGCAAAGGTACCTACGGGGTGTGCCAGACCTGTGGGGAAGATATAAGCAAATTCCGTCTCGAGGCTGTCCCGCATGCGACGCAGTGCATCAAATGTCAGAGCAAGGAAGAAAAGAAGCGTCGGGGATTGTAGCCTCGTTTCGAAATCGGATATCGGGCGGGAACCGATATACGGTTTGATTGTCATGCGAAAAAAGGTTGGGCGGTCTTCTGGGAAATCCGGAACGCCCCCATTCCTCGCGGAGCGGAACCATAACGTACGCGGGGGATCGGGGGCGACCGGATTGTCTTTGAGAGAGCGCCCAACCTTTTTTTGTGGGGCGAATACTGACCATGCTTCGGGAATCTGAATATCCGGGCGGTGGCGCTCCTCCCGCCATGCTTGTTCCGTGTTGTCTACACGAAATATCCTCATATGTAATACCCCGATACTGCTCATCCTCCTGCACCGTTGCCTGCTGCTGACTGCCATTCCATATCGACATGTTCCGAAGACCATGCCGGTGCGATGCTGTTTCCCAAGGGAAATTGAATCTTTTACGCCGATTCGGCTCCTTTTTCGACGTGTTGGCAATTGCGCTGTCGGAAATTATAGTATTCGCGATATAATAATGTGCAATGGTATGTATTGGTGCGCATTTGGCGTAAAAATAAAGCCGATGCTGAGAAGGTGTATTAACACATTTGGATAACACGTAATAGGGCATTGAGATATATAGGACTTCCTACAGATTATCGATTGACCACATGTGATAACTATTGATAAATTTATCATAAATACGATAATATATGCTTGACTGGGGGGTGCTTATGTGTTATAATTAAAAATGCCTATCGAGTTAGAACAGCAAGCATTGACAAGGGATGCAAGAATATAT
>CAYRTQ010000121.1:0-12108 GCA_964426865.1 uncultured bacterium | reverse complement strand
AATGGGGTAACCCATACGTCCAAAGACGTATACCCCGGCATGAAAAAGATAGTGAACTTCCCCCCGAATTCAAAAGAGGAAAGTGCCCGGGTTACAAAGTGGCAGAGCGCCAATGGTTCCCGCGCCGAGGGTTTGCAGGCCGCATGATCGGGTGCAGCGTTTCTTACCGCTGTCAAGAATTCCTCAGTGTTTCTGAATGTCCGCGGTCCAATCTTCTCTCCTTTTTTCCCCTTCCGTAACGGGAAGCCGGGGCAAGGGCCGAAACTCCTTGAAATGTATCCCGTTTTGGCCGATATTAAAATATTTCAAGGAGTGTCGAAATGCGATCTGAATTCTTCGCCACCACCGCTCTCGGGTTGGAGGACATCCTCGCCGGGGAACTGCGCGCGCTTGGAATCACCGTCGTCTCGGTCACCAAGGCGGGCGCGCTTTTTCGCGGGTCGATGGAGGATTGCATGCGGGCCAATCTGCATCTGCGCACTGCGAACCGCATTGTACTGCCTCTCAATGAGTTTGACTGCCCGGCCCCCGAGGAACTCTACGCCGGGGTGGCCGATATCGACTGGCGGCCCTTTTTCCCGGGCGAGCAGACCCTGGCGGTGAGCGCCAGCGTTCGGGACTCCGATATGACCCATTCCCTCTATGCCGCGCTCACCACGAAGGACGCCATCTGCGACACGCTCCGGGAGTTTACCGGAAAACGGCCCAACGTGGATCGCGAGCATCCCGATATCCAGGTGGTGGTGCGCATCTCGAAAAACCACGCCATCGTGGGATTGGACACCTCCGGGGAGAGCCTTCACCAGCGGGGCTACCGCCGGTCCACCTTGGAGGCGCCGCTCAAGGAGACGCTTGCCGCCGGGTTGGTGCTCGCCACCGGCTGGAACGGGCGCGATGATTTTTACGATCCCATGTGCGGCTCGGGAACCATTTCCATCGAGGCGGCGCTCATCGCCCGACGGATACCGCCCAATCTCGGGCGTGACCGTTTCGGGTTCATGCACCTCCCCGGGTACGACCGCAAGGTCTGGGATCGCGTGCGGGAAGAGGCGCGCGACGGGATCGTGACGGGGGACTGCCTCATCGAGGCCTCGGACGAGGACGAGCACGCCATAGCCATCGCCCGTATAAACGCCGCATCCGCCCATGTGGATTCACTCATACGCTTTTCCCGTCGCGATATCCGGGACCTGCCCAAGGCAAAACGGCTCTCCGTGGTCGTGGTAAACCCGCCCTACGGCACCCGTCTGGGAGAGGTGAAATCCCTCCGCTCGCTCTACCGCAGTATGGGCGAGGTCTTCCGGAAACGGTTCCGGGGGTCCACCGCCTGGGTATTCACCGGAAACGCCGGTCTGGCCAAGTACATCCCCTTGAAGCCGTCCGTGCGGATGACCCTCTACAATGGCGCGTTACGGTGCAAGTTCTTGAAATACGATATCATTTGATGGGGCGGAATCCGGATTCCGGTGCTCCGCCAACCAGAGAATGCAGGGTGTTAACTTTGGTTGGCTGGCTTCGACAAGCTCAGCCAGCGGTATGCGCTCAGCCAGCGGTAGGTGCTGAGTCTGCGGACGCTGAGCTTGCGGACGCTGAGCTCGCGGACACTGGGCTTGCTGACACTGGGCTTGTCGAAGTGTAGAAGCGCAGTCCGCCAAACGGTATTGACCTGACATTCCAGCAGATTGAAAGGATGCCCATGTTGACAATAACGGTCATCCGATTTTTCTCCCGTCTTTCGTTTGTTCATTATCACCCGGCGCACTATTCCCGAAAAGGAGAGAAACACCCCATGCGATTCCCGGCCCGAGTATCGCTCAGTCTCATGGTCTGCATCCTGCTGGCTTCCACCTCGGTTCTTTCCGCTCAGGATCTCAAGCCCATCAAGCTTCTGAAACCCCAAACCGAAATCGGAAAACCCCTGATGCAGGCGCTCAACGCTCGTCAGACCGCCCGGGAGTTCAGCCCGAAGCCGCTGCCCCTGCAGGAGCTTTCCAACCTGCTCTGGGCGGCATGGGGTATCAATCGTCCGGATACGGGCAAACGCACCGCGCCCTCTTCCATGAACCGTCAGGAAATGGATGTCTACGCGGTCACCACGGAGGGGGTCTACCTCTATGACGCCAAGGGAAATGTTCTGATCCCGGTGGCGGCCGGAGATATACGGGCGCAGACCGGAAGGCAGGCCTATGTCGCCACCGCCCCGCTGAATCTGGTGTTTGTGGCGGATTATTCCAAAATGAGCGAGGGCACGGACGAGGCGCGGGCGTTCACCTCCGGCGCGGACGCCGGATTCATCTCCCAGAACGTATACCTCTACTGCGCCTCCCAGGGACTCGCCACCGTGGTGCGGGGGAATGTGGATCGTCCGGCGCTGGAAAAGGCCATGAAACTGCCCGTCGAGCGGAAAGTGGTCCTGGCGCAGACCGTGGGGTATCCGAAGTAAGGGGGCGATAGCGCGGGGAACATATATCTCTCCCCCCGGAATCCGGCGTACGGTTTTTTCATTCCATTTCAGACCATAAAGGTGCGCTCCATGATTGTTGAACGATATCCCGTCGGTCCCCTGGACGTCAACTGCTACCATGTCATCTGCGAGGCTACCGGGGAATCGGTGCTGGTGGACCCCGGCGGATTCCCGGATGAACTGTTCCGGGAGAACCGCAAGCCCCTCATCCGGGCCATTCTCCTCACCCACGGCCATTTCGACCACATCGGCGGCGCGGAGGAGACCGCACGGCGCACCGGGGCTCCGGTCATGGTCCACACGCTCGACGCCCCGTTGCTGGAGGACCCGGGGATCAACGGTTCGACTGCGTTCGGGATGGGCGTGTTCCGGGCGAAACCGGATATCCTGCTCTCGGGCGGAGAATATATCGAGTTCGGCGAATGCGGGCTCACCGTGCTCCACACGCCGGGACACACACGGGGCGGGGTCTCGTTCCATTCCTCGAAGGAACGGATGATTTTCGCGGGAGATGAACTGTTCCGCCTCTCGGTGGGACGATGGGACCTGCCCGGAGGAAGTTACCGCACCCTGGCGGAGACCATCCGCACCGTGTTCGCCCCGTTGCCGGATGATACGGTGGTGTATCCGGGCCACGGCGACTCCACCACCATCGGTTTCGAGCGGAAATTCAACGAATTCATGCGGGGGTGAGGAATAAACAGTGGGATTGCCCGAGTCGTGATTCGCGGGATTTGTACGAATTCCCGGTCAAACCGGCGCGAAAGGGTTTGAATCTTGTCTGAACGCCTGTTCCGGTGATGCGAATGATTGCAATGATGAACCGTTGATGCTGCATTCCATCAGCTCTTTAGAGTCTATTCATACATAAGGATATAGCTTTATTGGGGGAGGCAGCCCCCTTCCGGCCCTACGGGCCACCTTCCCCCGGAGGGGGCAGGATAGGCTTGTAGCGCACCTACATCCCTTGCCCCCTCCGGGGGAAAGGGAACGAGGGTTAGGGGGCCGGATTTCACAAATGATACGATTTCTCTATTTATGAATAGGATATTAGCATTCGCACCATTGGAATTACCGAAACAGACGTTCAGGCAGTCAATTCCTGAACCAAACCCGGTATGAGCAACCCGCGAATTACGGCTTTGACAAAACAAAAATCAACCTGCCTACGGAGGTGTACGGTATCATGGGGGAAAGGGAGCATACAGGACGGTTCCTTCGCTGCAACCGGAGAACCGCGGTTCAGACAATGCTGCTCGCGGCTGTTCCGGCTGCGACCGCGGCTTCCGCAAAAACGAACCCCGCGCCCGTCATCAAGGTGGGAGTGGGCGAGACGGTCATCACTCCCCGTGAGCCGGTGAAAATGCGGGGGTTCGCGCGCGCCCAGGTTTCAACCGGCGTACACGATGATCTCCATGCCCGCAGCCTGGTGGTGGAGGACAAGAAGGGGAACGCGGCGGTTCTCATGACCGTGGCGCTCTGCGGGTTGACCGTGGATTATCAGGAGAAGATACGCGCCGGGATCACGAAAGCGACCCGTATTCCTCCGGAAAACATCGTCGTCTCCTGCACCCACACCCATTCCGGCCCGAATGTGGGCAGTTCGCACGATACGGTCAACAAGGAAGAGGTCGACGCCACCATGGCGAGCGCGGAATACCGGTCCTTCCTGATCGATCAGTGTGTCGCGAGCGCGGTCAGGGCGTGGGAGACCCGCGTTCCCGGCAGGATCGGGATTGCCGCCGCGACTGTCGATGAGTTGGGAAGGAACCGCAGGCGTCTCCTGTACGGCGGACTGCATCCCGATCCGGAAGTGGCGGTGATCAAGATCGAGGACGCCCGGGGAAAGCTGCTCGGCGTGGCGTTCAACTATGGCTGCCATCCCTCGGGAATCGACTGGCACAACACCCTGTTCACCGAAGACTGGCCTTTTTACGCCATCCAGGGCATCAAGAAGAAAGCCGGGAAGGATGTCTGGGTCGCCTTCTATCAGGCGGCCGAGGGCGATATCAGCGTGGGATACAACGCCGAACTTTCCGCGGTGGGAGTCGACATGCCGGTGCGGACATACCAATATATCGAGCGCAAGGGAAAACAGATGGCGGATGCGGTTCTCGCCGCTCTCCCCGGCATCGTTCCCCGTGGCGACATCGATGTTTCGACCGTTACGGACCGGTTCGACTATCCGCTCCGCACGAAATACCCGGTGACCATCGAGCAGGCGGAAAAAGAGGCGGCCGCCGCCAAAGCCAGGCTCGCCGAAATGGAGAAAAAACCCGAATACATGAATACGCGCCGTCACGACACCGCGTTGGTCGAGGTCTTCCAGACCGGCCAGCGTCTCGCGATCGCGAAACGGTTTTACGCGCAGAAGGACCGTCCGGCCACCATGCAGCTCGAACAATCCGCGGTCCGCATCGGCGACTCGGTTTTCGTGACTTTCCCCGGCGAACTCTTCTCCGAAATCGGCTTGGCCATCAAGCGCCAATCGCCCTGCGGGAAGACTTTCATCATCGGGCTGACCTGCGGGCCGGGCGGGTATCTTCCCACCGCAAAGGAGTTCCTGGAAGAGGATTACGAGGTGAACGGCTCGAACTACTGCCCCGAAACGGAGCCGGCGTGTATCGCGGCCTCGCTGAATCTGATCGGGCGGGTTGTAAAACGGTAATTCCGCGTGGGCGAGGAACGGCCCGGATATCTTCCCCTCCGGGTCTCCGCCCTTTCTTTTCCCTCTTTTGCCCCGCGCCTCCGCGGGAAACGCATTCCAGACGGGGATGGGCATGTCCGATTCGTTCGCGATGCCGGAGTACACGGCATTCCTCGAAGTGGAGCAAGGGTTGAGCGCCAACACCATCGAGGCCTACCGTCACAATGTCGAGCGGTATCTCGCGTGGCTGTGGGAGCGGGGCGTGCGCGCTCCCGGCGAGGTGGACAAGGAGACGGTGGGGGCGTTCCTCCGGGAACTGGCTGAACTGGAACTCGCGCACAGCAGCATCATGCGCAATTTCTCCGCGGTACGGTCCTACCATCATTTCCTGCTCGCCGAAAACCTGTGCCGCACCGATCCCACCGAATCCTTCGAAATCGGGTCGATCCGCCGTAAACTGCCCGATACGCTCAGCATCGAGGAGGTCGTCCGTCTCATCGAGTCGCCGGACGCCTCCGGGCCGCTCGGCATCCGTGACCGCGCCATGCTGGAATTCGCCTATGCCGCGGGGACCCGCGTTTCCGAACTGGTCACCCTTCCGGTCCAGAACATCCTCTTCCGGGAAAACATCGTGCGCATCACCGGCAAGGGTTCCAAGGAGCGCATTGTCCCGCTGGGATCCACCGCGAAGGAGAAGGTGCTCGAATACCTGGAACGGGGGCGTCCCGTCCTCCTGGGCAAAGTTCCGCGCGACACCCTGTTTCTCAATGCCCGGGGGGGGGCGCTCACCCGCATGGGATTCTGGAAGATTCTCCACAAGTATGTCATCCAGGCGGGCATCACCAAGCACGCCAGCCCCCATACCCTGCGTCATTCCTTCGCCACCCACCTGCTGGAAGGCGGAGCGGATATCCGCGTCCTCCAGGAACTCCTCGGCCACTCCAATATCGCCACCACCGAAATCTATACCCACATCGACCGGGAATACCTCAAGGAGGTCCACCGGACGTTCCATCCCCGGGCGTAAACAAGAACGGTTCTTCGCTGTCTTTTCTGGAAACGGCGCTGATACGATTTTCGCCTGATCCGGCCCTGAACCCGGGCGTGGGCGATGGGGCCCGTTCCGGCGAACAAGAAAAGTACGGAATCTCCGGGAAAGGCGCGTGGAGTTCAATACCGCCCGAGAGCGTGTTCGTAACCGGAAAATACGGTCCATCCTTTGTCATGCGCATCACCCACGGAAAACCGCGAGCCGCCTTTTTTTTCCAAACGGGAACATTCCCACTAATTACAAAGGAAAGCGGGTTGCATGGATATGCTTCATTTATTATAATAGAATAATTCTAATACAAATATAATAATATGAACCTAAATCGTTCGCCGGGGATGGATGCAGCGCGGCTGCAAAAGGAGGTCTATGGGAATTCTCCTTGACGTCGACAAAATCCGCAAACAATTCCTCTTCCCCCGGGCGGGACGAATCGTCACCAACAATGCGGCCAGCACCCAGCCTCCGACCCGTCTGCTGGAGATGTTCCGCTCGCTCGGTTCAGTGTACGAGAACGTGCACCGCGGCCAATCCGCCGCCTCACGGGAAATGACCGGATATTTTGAATCGTCGTACGACACCATCGCCGATTTTCTCAACGCTCCCAGCCGCAGGAACATCATTCTGTATCGTAACGCCACCGAGGCCATCAATGCGGTTATGTACTCTCTCCTGACCGAGTTCCGTGACGGCGACAATGTGGTGACCACCCGTATGGAACACAATTCCAACTATGTTCCCTGGTATGGTCTCTGCCATGAAATTCTGCCCCGTTTGGGGAAAACGGTGGAGTGCCGTATCGTCGATTTCGACCGTGGGAGCGGCGAACTTGATCTGAACCAGATGGCAGATCTGGTGGACAGCCATACCAAGCTGGTCTGCTGCACCGGGGCTTCCAATTTTCTGGGGACGAAGAATCCCATCTCCCGGGTACGATCCATCGCCGGGGGGAGCGGGTATATGCAGCCGAACGGCGAACGGCGGTCGTATTTGCTGGTGGACGGTGCGCAGCTCGTTCCGAGCACGTACGTGGATGTGCGGGAGATGGATGTGGATTTCCTCGCCTTCTCGTTCCATAAAATTCTTGCCCCGTTCGGGATAGGCGTTCTCTACGCCCGGGAGGAAATCCTCGGGTCCCTGCTGCCGTTCCTCTATGGCGGGGACATGATCGCGGAGGGTCAGGTTTCTCCGGAATACGTGGGATACAATGATCTCCCCTGGAAGTATGCCGCCGGAACCCCCAATATTCTCGGGGCGGTCGTCTCGGCGCAGGCGCTCCGCATGCTGCTCGACCTGGCGCTCAACCCGGGCAGGGATGTATACTTCCACACGGAACGAAAGCTGGATCGGGAGGTTGTTCGCGGCGCCATGAACCGTATCGCGCTCTATACCCGTCAGCTTACACGGCATGCGCGGGAGGGGATCGCGGCCATTCCGGGAGTGACCGTGTACGGTCCCCCCGTTGAAGTGGAGCGGACGCCGCTGGTTGCGTTCAATGTCCGGGGGCGCGATCCGATGAAATTGGCGGAACTTCTGGACTTTCAGGGAGTGGAATCGAGGGCGGGGTGTCATTGCGCGACCCTCGCCCACCATTATCTCCACCTGAATCCCCCCGCCAGTTGCCGTCTGAGCTTCTATTTCTACAACACGCCCGAAGAAGTGCGGATCGCGGTCAGAGCGTTGGAGAGGATCGTGTCGGGCGAAGTGACCGGAGGGGGCGGCGGGGAAGATGTCCCATACTGGATTTCATCGGGGACGCCGATGTATACCTGAGTTTCCCGGGGAACCTCGTCCGCCTGCTTCCCCAAGGCGGCTGCCCGCAGGCAAAACGGTTCGGCTGCCCCCTTTCCCCGCCCCCTCCCGGGGGAGATGGCGTGATGGTCTCACCTGCATGAACCGAACGGGACTTGGGTACTTTCTCTCAATGGCCGGCAGTGGGCAAACGTGCCCAAATCCTTTCATTCCGCGATCCAGGTTCAGGCTCTTCGGGGCGGAAAAGGTCGAACCTTCGACGTCATAAACCTGACTCGGGACGTGCATGCGTCAAACGCCGTTGATTCCGCATTTTCATATGGTTATATTATCCCGATATGGAAAACGACCTTTACAGCAGTGAAACCCGTGGGGGAGCGATGGCGAGAATACGGCCGGACAAGGATCACTATTACCTGCATATCGCCCGTGAGGTGGCCCGCCGCTCGACCTGCCTGCGGCGATGGTTCGGCGCGGTGATTGTCAAGAACGACCAGATCATCTCCACCGGGTATGCCGGAGCGGCGCGTGGGACGACAAACTGTATCGATATCGGCGAATGCCCCCGTCAGCGGGCGGGGATTCCCCGTGGTGAGAGGTACGAACTCTGCCGGAGCGTGCACGCGGAAATGAACGCCATCATCCACGCTTCACGGGTGGACATGATCGATTCCACCCTCTACCTGGTCGGCCTGGAGGCGGAAAATGAGCGGGTGACCGAAAACGCCCGTCCCTGCAGGATGTGCACCCGGCTAATCATCAACGCCGGGATAAAGACGGTGAAGGTGCTGGAACCCAATGAAATGATCACCGAATTCAAGGTCGAGGACTTTGTCGGCGGTGACGACATAGACCTTTCCGGTATGAAGGGGTACTGATCCGGATAATGGAAAGGGGGAGATATATGGGAAAGATAACGGAAAACATTCTCGATCTTATCGGAAACACTCCGCTTCTGCGGCTGGGCTGCATCGGCGGGGGATGTGTATTCGCGAAAGCGGAATTCCTCAATCCCGGCGGTTCGATCAAGGACCGGGTGGCGCGCTGGATCATCGAGCAGGCGGAGCGTGATGGATCCCTCCGTCCCGGCGACCTGATCGTGGAGGCCACTTCCGGGAATACCGGCATCGGCGTGGCGTTTGTGGGGCGTAAAAAAGGGTATCCGGTGACCATTGTCATGCCGGAAGACATGAGCGAGGAACGGAAGAAGATCATCGCCGCGTTTGGCGCGAACCTGGTGCTGACCCCCAAAGAGAAAAGCATCTCCGGGGCGGTGGAGGAAGCGAACCGTATCATCGCCTCCACTCCCGGCGCTTTCCGTATCGGGCAGTTCGAGAATCCGCGTAATCCGGAAATCCACTATCTCACCACCGGAGCGGAAATCTGGCGGGATATGGATGGACGGGTGGATGCGTTCGTCGCGGGAGTGGGCAGCGGGGGAACGCTTGGCGGGGTCGGCAAATTGTTGAAAGAGAAGAACCCGAAAATTCACATAGCCGCGGTGGATCCCGCCAATTCGGCGGCCCTGCTCGGACAGGAACCGGGATTGCATGTCATCCAGGGCATCGGGGATGGGTTCGTCCCGCCGGTGCTGGACACCAGTCTCATCGACGAGGTCATCACGGTCACCGACGATGACGCGGTCGGGACCACCCGCCGATTGGCCCGCGAGGAATGCATTCTGGCGGGGACTTCCTCGGGCGCCAATGTCTGGGCCGCTCTTCAGCTCAGCGCACGGTTCGGGCCGGGCGCGCGGGTTGCGACCGTTCTCCCCGACCGTGCCGAACGGTATTTCTCGACCAGCCTTTTGTGAGATATGAAGCGTGAAAAGGAGCGGCTCCGGTTGTCTCGGCGTTTTCCTGTTTTCTCCCGGTGACAGCCGTTGCGTTCTGCACGTCCTTTGTAATTTTCTGGTTCTGATTTCTGTCTTCTTTTTCATTTGGGAGAGTCATGCTTCCGGTAATCAGCGATATAGAGGAAATACGGCGCATTTGCGAAGAGAAGCGGTGCGCCGGCGTCCGGGTGGGATTGGCGCCCACCATGGGGGCGCTGCATGAAGGGCATTTGAGCCTGGTGCGTCTGGCGGCGGCCCGGGCGGATTTCGTGGTGGTCAGCATTTTCGTGAATCCCACCCAGTTCGGCCCGCAGGAGGATCTCGAAAAGTATCCGCGCGATCTGGAGGGAGATGTGCGGCTGCTCGAAACCGCCGGCGCCGGTCTGGTGTTCGCCCCGGAGGCGAAGCGCATGTACGCGGGAAATCATGCCTCATGGGTCACCGTGGAGCGTCTGACCGCGGGACTCTGCGGTGTGTCGCGTCCCGTCCATTTCCGGGGGGTGGCCACCGTGGTGACCAAGCTTTTCAATATCGTCCGTCCGCATCTGGCGGTATTCGGGCAGAAGGACGCCCAGCAGGTGGCGGTGATTCGGCGCATGGTGCGGGATCTGAACATGGGGATCGAAATCGTGGTCGCGCCCATCGTCCGGGAGCCGGACGGCCTCGCGCTGAGTTCCCGGAACCGGTATCTGAGCCCGCGGGAGCGGGAAGAGGCGCTGGTTCTCCGTCGCGCTCTCGATGCCGCCGAGGCTCTGGTGAAAGAGGGGGTGGCCGATGCTTCCCTCATACGGGAGCGGGTGATGGCGGTGATCGGGAGCGCTCCGCTCGCCTCGGTGGATTATGCGGAGATCGTGGACCCGGAGGAGATGACCTCGGTGCGTGATGTTTCCGGGGGGGCGCTCCTGGCGCTGGCGGTGAGGATCGGCTCGACCCGGCTCATCGACAACACGCTCCTCGTCCCCTCGAAAGGGTGAATACCATGCAGGTGGAGACGCCGTTCAACGATGCGGTGGTGAGGAAGTATCCCGAGCAGGTGGTGATCGCCCTGGCGCGGGAGAGTTCCGGGAAAGTCAATCCCATTACTCTCGGCTGGACCATGCTCACCTCGCATATGCCGCCCATGATGGCGATCTCGGTTGGGTTGACCCGGTATTCCCTCGGGGTGATCCGCGCGGCGAAGGAATTTGTGATTGCCTTTCCCTCGGAACTCCAGGAGCGGGAGACCTCTCTTTTCGGCATACGATCCGGACGCGATACCGACAAACTCGCCCTGAGCGGCATTCGCACCCAGCCCGCAACACGGGTGGACTGCCTGTTGCTCACGGATGCGGTGGCGAATTTCGAGTGTCGTCTGGTCGGGGAATATCCCACCGGCGACCATGTCATCTTCGTGGGAGAGGCGCTTGTCTCCCATGTGAATCCCGAGGCCCCGGGGCGGCTGTACACCATAGCCAAAGGGGGCGTGATGGGACCGGTCCGGATGACGGGGGCGCCCGCCCGAGTCGGGAAATAGAAAGGAAACCATCTTTTGGGGGGACGCTGGTGGGTGGTCACAGCGTTTCGCTGTTCGTCGGTGCGACAATCCACGGGAGAAATAAAGACATCCATTCCGGGCGGCTCCCGGATTTCATATTTTATACCTCATTCTTCATAAAGGACGTACATGCAGAGGATCATACTGAAATCCAAGATTCACAACGCCGGGGTGACCCAGGCGGATCTTTCCTACACCGGTTCCATCACCATCGACGGCGAGGTCATGGACCGGGCGGATCTCTACGAGAACGAGCGGGTGCAGGTGGTGAATCTCAATAACGGGGCCCGGTTCGAAACGTATGTCATACGCGGTGGGGACGGCTCCGGGGTGATCTGTCTCAATGGCCCCGCGGCGCGGATGGGATTGGTGGGGGACCGGGTGCACATTCTCAGTTATGCGCTCATGAGCGGGGAGGAACTGCGGGATCATACCCCGAAAATCGTGATGCTCGACGAGGGAAACCGGGTGGCGCGGGAGAAGTGACGCCGAGGTGAAAGTGGACGGCGGAAGCGGGGATAAATTTTGAAACTTTCATCGCTTTTGAGCATCTAATGTTTGAGAAATGCATGATTAATTCTTGACATGTTCCCATAGAGGGTGTTAATTGTACCTATAGCTGATTAAGGATTCGATTCACAGCAGGTATGATGGCGAGGATGGTGCAATGCATTTCGCGTCTCTGAAGAAGGCGGCATGCCTGGCGATGGTGGTCGTGGCGGGATGTGCGCTCGGTGTTCAGGCTCAGACCACCGGGATGAACCCCGCTTCCAGCAAGACGGTTTTCAATGTTCAGAAACCAGCGCTGAATACCCGGAGCATGAGTCTG
>CAYRTQ010000120.1:7655-12114 GCA_964426865.1 uncultured bacterium | reverse complement strand
CCCCGTTCGTACTCCGTACGAGCGGGGACCCCGCGCCCTCCGGGCCACCTTCCCCTGGAGGGGGCAGGAATAGTTTGTGACACAGCGACTTCCCTTGCCCCCTTCAGGGGAAAGGGATTGAGGGTTAGGGGGCCGGGGAGCGGAAAAGGCGGTCATCCCGGACATATCGCACCGGACAGCTTTCCCCTCCGCGCCTTTCCGGCATCAGGACTTGCTGAACCGCTGGTACAGCCGCACGTACTCCTCCGCGGAACGCTTCCAGGAGAAGTCCTCGTGCATGCCCCGGTTCACCGCGGCATGCCAGCGGGGGCGTCCCGGCTCGCCGAACGCCTGTATGGCCCGTCGCACCGCGTCCACGAGCGCGGCGGCGGAATATTCGGTGAACGCGAATCCGTTCCCTTGAACAGGATCGCTGTCCAGGTCGAACACCGTATCGGCCAGACCGCCGGTGGAGTGCACCACCGGGAGCGTGCCATAGCGCATGGCGATCATCTGCCCCAGGCCGCAGGGTTCGTACCGGCTGGGCATGAGGAAGGCATCGGAGCCGCTGTAGATGAGCCGTGCGGCGGCGGTGTCGAACTTGAGCAGAAGCCGCACCCGGTCGGCATGGCGCTGCGCGAACTGCTGCATGGCCTCGTTGTGCTCGCGCGCCCCCGTGCCGAGGACGATCAGGCGAAGGTCGAGACCGGCCAGTTCCTCCATGGCCTCTTCCAGGATGTCGAATCCCTTCTGGATGTCGAGACGGGAGACGATGCCGAATACCGGGACTTCTGCCCGGGCGGTGATTCCAACCTTTTCAAGCAGGACCTCGCGGCAGGTCGCCTTCCCCTGCAGGTCATGGGCGTTGTACCGCGCGGGGAGCACCATGTCCGTGGAGGGATCCCAATCCTCCATGTCGATGCCGTTGGGAATGCCGTTGAGAACGTTGCGGCGCTGGTTGAGCACCCCCTGAAGGCCGAATCCCAAGGGCTCCGTGGTGATCTCCCGCGCGTAGGTCCCGCTCACCGTGGAAACGGCGTCCGCGTACACAATGCCGCTCTTCAGGAACGACACGTTGCCGTAAAACTCCATCCGCTGCCAGTGGAACTCCGACTCGGGAACCCCGGAAAGGGAGAACACCCAAGGGGGGAATATGCCCTGGTATCCCAGATTGTGAATGGTGAACAGGGAACTCGTCCGACGGTAGAACGGGTCATCGGTATAGATCGTCCGGAGATACGCCGGAATCAGCCCCGCCTGCCAGTCGTGGGCGTGGATGATATCCGGCTGGAACCCCATGCACCGCGCGGCTTCCAGCACTCCCCGGCAGTAACAGACGAACCGCGGGCCGTTGTCGGCATAATCGCCGTTCTCGTCGCCGTAGAGGAAGGGACGGTCGTAGTATTCCTCGTTCTCCAGGAGGTGGACATTCACTCCCTTCCAGGTGGCAGAGGAAATGCCGACCGGTTTGGTGACCGGCCCGACCGGAAGCTGGAACGTTTCGCATTCCTCCCGGAACCGGTATTTTTCGCGGGGGATGGACGCATACCCCGGCAGGATCACATGCACCGTATGCCCCAGCGCGGCCAGCACGGGCGGCAGCGAACCGATGACATCGGCCAGCCCGCCGGTCTTGCAGAAAGGGGCCATTTCTGACGCGGCAAAAAGGATGTTCACGAATCTCTCCTGAATGAAATAGTGAACTATGGTGGTCGTCCGGCTTGGTCGACGCCGCACCGCATTCCCGTCCCTTCTCCTGGTCGGGAGAAGGGGGACTCCTTCGGAGCGGCGGTTGCATAATTCAAGTAACTCACTGCGTTGCGGAGTCTTCCCCTCTCCCGCGCAGGAGAAGGGTGGCAGCAGACCGGGTGAGGTGAACGCCGCATCCTTTCGAATGTATCCCGAAGGAGTCGGTATATTCCGGACGAACGTCTCTCCCAAGCAATATAAGCTGATGAAAGGGAACGCCCGTATCAGTCTTTCATCAGTTCAATCATGCGCATCACCGATTCATACCAATTCCCATTCAAAATCCGTAGAAAGGAATCCTTGTGTTTCCTTTCCCCCATCGGGGGAAAGGTGGCCGAAGGCCGGAAAGGGGGCTGCCTTTGCTACGGAGATTGATTCAAACTTGGTATCAGACAGTCAGTTGGCCCGCTGGGCCGCATACTCATCCCGCGGAACCATTCTTTCTCGCCTGAATCATTTCTCGTATCGATCACATGATCGCGATTTCGTATACCGCTTCTTCCATTGGTCGGCGGGCAGTTACATCGGGAAAGTCTCTCCCTTTCACATCCCCGCAGTCCCATTCCCCTCTCAGCGCGCCGTCCTGCCAAGGGCGGGTTTACCGCCCCCCGAAGCAAGATATTCCATCCACTTGCGGATCTCAACCATAAAAAATCCGGAAATCGAGGCGGCCAGAACATAGAACCAGTGCGCCGGAGTAAGGGGCGTGACCCGGAACCATGCGGGAGTCAGATAGATAACCGTCAACTGGAGGAGTATCCCCAGCGCCACGCCGAGAAAGATATAGGGATTGACACGCAGGCTTTCCCGGACATTCAGGAAGAACGGCGCGTGTTCCTTCTGGGCCTGGATCCCGTTGAACCACTGGATGAAAACGACCGAAACAAATACAATGGATACCACTGTCTGATATGGATAAATATCGGATAGGTAATTGAACAGGACGAGATTGATCACCCCCATGGTCACCCCGAAATACAGAATACGGAGAATTTGCGGAAGATCGAAAAACTGCCGGGATACATCGGCGGGAGGGTGGTCCATGACATTCCCCTCTTCACGGGCGAAGGCGAACGTCTTGTCCTGCACTCCATCGGTCACCAGGTTGATCCACAGAATCTGGATCGGAAGGAGCGGAAGAGGCATGCCCATCAGGATGGAGGTGGAAATGAGTATGAGTTCGCCCAGGCTGGTGGAGACAAGGTAGTAGATCACCTTCCGCAGATTCAGGGCGATAATACGGCCATTCCGGATGGCGTCCACAATGACCATAAGGTTGTTGTCCAGAATGATCATCTTGGCCACGCTCTTTGCCGCTTCGGTTCCCGAACCCATCGCGATACCCAGGTCGGCGGCCTTCAGCGCCGGTACATCGTTGACCCCGTCTCCGGTTACCGCGACAACTTCTCCCCTTTCCTGGAGCACCCGTACCACCCGGTACTTGTGCTCCGGAAGAATTCGGGCGAGCACAGTGACATTACCGAGCGCCGCGCCGAGTTCCCCGTCACTCATCCCTTCCACCTCGGGACCGGCGAGTGTACGGTCTCCCGGGCGGAAGATGCCCACGTCCTCCGCTATCCGACGGGCGGTTGCGGGATAGTCGCCGGTTATCATCATGACCCGTATTCCGGCTTTTTGCGCGGTCTGAACCGCCTCCCGCACTCCTTCCTTGGGTGGATCGAGAAATCCAACCAGCCCGATGATCTCGATTTCCCAACGATCCGGGCTTTCGCCGGTGAAAGGGCCGATGCCCAGGGCCAGCACCCGCAACCCGTCCTCGGCCATGGAATCCAGGGCTTTTTCCAGCGGGCCGGTATCCGTATTGGTCGCCAAAGGCTTCAGGCTCTCGTAGGCGCCCTTGATGAAGACGGTCGGGCGGCCTTCCACATCATGAACCGTGGCCATGAACTTGAGGGCGGTGTCGAACGGGTAGGCTTTCCGGAGCGGATACCGCCGCCTCAATTCAGGGAATTCTTCACCGACCCATCGCGCCAGAGATACATCGATGGGATCGCCGTAGCCATCGCGGGAATCATTGCAGAGGGCGGCCACCATCTTGAGCCGTTCCTCGTTCGCGGGAAACGTGTCCTTGACCTCCGGACGGCCCTCGGTGATGGTTCCGGTCTTGTCGGAGGCGAGGATGGTGGCGCTCCCGAGTGTCTCCACCGCCGGAAGATAGCGAGTGAGCGTCTTTTTCCTGCTGAGAGCGATCGCGCCGATGATCATGACCAGGGTCACTACCAGGGGGAGACCTTCCGGCGCCGAGGATACAAGTTGCGCCACCAGGACATACGCGATCTGCGCCGGACTTCCCCCGGAAAGATAGTTTACCACTCCGACCAATGCCAGAAGGAACACGATGAGAACGATGTATCTCCGGGAAAAGGCCTGCATCGCCCGGGTCAGGGGGGTATCCGGCGACTTCTCGGTGACCCGGCTCGCGATCGACGCGAGATAGGTCGCTTTCCCGGTCCCGGTAACAATTCCCTTTCCGGAACCGCGGACCACCGTGGTTCCCGCCAGCGCCGTGTTCACAAGATCATGTACCGGCGTCTCCGGCGCGAGTTCCACCGTGTGGTCCTTGGAAACCGGTATGGATTCCCCGGTGATGGGAGACTCATCGATCATGAGTCCCGCGCTGTCCAGGAGACGCACATCGGCGGTGATCACATCCCCATCCGCCAGCAGGACTATATCGTCGGGCACCAGTTCCGAGGATGGGATATCCTGC
>CAYRTQ010000120.1:0-7645 GCA_964426865.1 uncultured bacterium | reverse complement strand
AGCACCCGCGTGTGCCTTTCGGTCATCTCCTTCAGGGCGTGAATGGAAGATTCCGCTTTCACCTCCTGCCAGAATCCGAGAACGGCGTTCAGGATCAGAATACCGGCGATGACCCAGAAATCCCTGCTGTCCCCGATCAGGAGAGACACGATGGATGCCAGGATAAGTATATACACGAGAAGATTTTGAAACTGGCGGAGAAACATTCCCAGCCTGTTGGTCTTCTCCTCCTCCAGGATGTTCCGTCCATACACCTCGCGCCGCGCCCGCACTTCTTCTTCTGTAAGCCCGCGATCGTACGGAGGAACCTCCCGGAGTTCGGGATAAGGATTTGCCATCGTACAGCGCTCCTCGTGTTCCAGCCTTTCCGCCTTTGGAAAGCTGCTGTTTAGAGCCTATCCGTGATTCAATTTTGTTCGGCCCAGCGCACATTACCTCCGCAAGGCAGCCCCCTGTTCCCCGGAGGGAATTGCCCGAGCCGGTTCGAGAGGTATTTCCCGCCTTACTGCTTGCCACGCAACAAACGCCCAAAGAAAACGATAGAGCAGATGGAGAAAGGAAATTCAATACGAAATTGCGATCATGGGAGTAAAAAATGGCCCTGCGAAACGCGTCAGAGCGTTTCGGGCAAGGTTTTTTATGAAGAAATCCCGGTTCAAGGAGGAGATTTTTCGCGCCGCCTTGAGCTGGTTCCCGGCCTTTTTTTAAAAGCCCGCATTCCCCTCTCGCCCGCGCGTCGTATCGCGGGAGAGAGGGAGGGGAGTGAGGGAAAAGCGCCTGTGGAGCCTCTCCCCCACAACCAAGAACATACCCGGGGAATGAGGCCTCTCTACTTGAATTCCACCTCCGCCCACCACTTGGGATCGATGTTGCTGAACACCTTGTCGCGCTGGGCGATGAGACGGTAGCTCTCCCATTCCTCCCCGGTGAGCTGTTCTCCGGCGGCGGCCTTCTCCACCAGTTTCAGGAGCGCGAGGAAGTTGTCGTGATGCTGGGAGAAACGCATTTCGGCATAGTCGCGGGCCGACCAGGTACTGATGAG
Organism: uncultured bacterium; assembly: GCA_964426865.1. GTDB lineage: Bacteria > Latescibacterota > Latescibacteria > Latescibacterales > Latescibacteraceae > JAWLHT01. The sequence goes on along the minus strand of CAYRTQ010000120.1, from coordinate 6,603 downwards.
GAACTGCCAGTCGGAGCTTTCCAGAAGCACCAGTTCCCGGGCGAGCTGCTTCAGCAGGGGGGCGAGCGGTTCGTCGGTACGGCCCGCGTATTTCGCCGCGGCCTCCTGCATGAGCTTCTCGTCGGCGTATACGTGTTTCCAGGTCCAGGTGGTCCAGTCGTTCAGCCAGATCCAGTGGAATCCGCCCTGGCCCCAGGAGCCCTCCGGAAGCGATACCACCTGGACCGGCGGATACTGCTCGTAGTATTCGGACATGGTCGCCGATTCCATTTCGGGATCCTGCGCGAGTTCCTTGAGCACGGAATAGATCCAGCGCGGCCCCTCGAACCACCAGTGGCCGAACAGTTCGGCATCGAACGGCGCGCAGATCATGGGCGGATTGCCGTCCACGAGTCCCTCGCCAATCGCGATTTCCCGCACCAGGTGCGCGAAATGACGGGCGTTCTCGTTGATGCGGGACTCGACCGTTTCCGGATCGTACACCAGCTTGTCCGCAAGGTCGGATTTGGCGGAGGTCACCTTCCAGTACCGGTGCCCGCCGGGGAAATGCTTCTTGTGGAAATCGAGATAGTTGCCATCGCCCGGATACCCGTGTTCGCCGCTCCACACCTGGATGCCGGTCTCCGGGTCGCGGGTGAAGAAGGACACCGGCCCCTTGCCCTCGATGCTCGAAACGTAATAGAGCTTGTGCGGGGTCTTGGTGAAATCCTCTTCCGTGGGACGGTACTGATTCTCGAAATTCTTCCAGAGCTGTTTGAGCGCCTCGAAACGGTCCAGGTACACCCCTACCGACTTCCCGCCTTTCAGGAGGTGGGAATCCACCACGAAATACTTGATGCCGTTCTCGCTCAGGAATTCCTCCACGCCCTTGCGGGGACGCGGGCCGCCGAAGCCCTCCACCGGCGGCGTCCACTCGTAGGCGGGACGGTAGGCGCATTCCGGCAGCCAGATGCCCTTGGGCTGACAGCCGTAATGTTTCTTGTAGGTGTCCACTCCCAGTTTCACCTGGGCCTGGACCGCGGTGTCCTCTCCCAGCAGCGCGAGGTAGCCGTGCGTGGCGGCGCAGGTGATGATCTCGATGTGTCCGGCGTCCTGGAGGCGCTTGAACGCGCCGGGGATATCACGGTGGAGCGTGTCATTGAAATATGTGTACATATCCCCGTAGAAGCTCTCCCAGAGGCGGGCGAGATCGTGACGGTTGTCTCCGGTGCGGTAAAACTCCGCGGCATCCACCTGGGCGGCCTTGATCTTGGTCCGCAGATAGCTGTCGAACTCCTCCTTGAAAGCCTCGTCAGCCAGCATCTCGGTCAGAATGGGAGTGATCCCGATGGTGATCCTGGGGGAAATCCCTTCCGAGATGAGCTTGTCCATGACCTGCAAGAGCGGCATGTAGGTCTCCGCCGCCGCTTCGTTCAGCCAGTCCATGCCGTGCGGCCATTTCCCGTGCGCGATCACATAGGGAAGATGGCTGTGGAGTACGAACACCAGCTTGCCTCGCACCATGATACAACCCCCGTTCGTTGTATTGCGTGGATGAAGAGACGCGTACCCCGGAGAGTCATTCCCGGGACACGGTTCCGTTTGGTATCGCTCGATGGGTCCCCACCCCTTGCATGGCGGGATGATAAATTATAACTATTAATATAAGCTAAAACATCCCGTTCTGTTCATGATATTTCGTCACACCGCTTTTTTGCGGAAAAGAGGCGAGATTGCCGCAACGGTCGGAACTACGATCCGCCATCCGGGCCTGCCCGGAATCCATACAGTACTCGGGGCTTTTCCGGAACTGGCTTCTTCCCCCCGCCAATACCCGGCATCATCGACGGTTCAGGTCGACGTTGATTCAATTTGGAAGAATGCGAAGAGATTGTCTGAACCGGTGATGCGCGTGATGCAAATGATGAACGGCTGATAGAACAGCTTTCATCAGCTTTTCATCATTTCAATCATTCGAATCACCGGTTCAGACAATCATCCCGCGTTCTTCCCGGATTGAGCGTAAACCCGAATCAGGCCTCTTTTCCCTTTGCCCCTTTGCCCCTTTGCTCCTCTGCTCCTTTCCTCTCTCACTTCCTTCCGGACGAACCGGACGGGATCACCGGGAGCACGATGTACGAGGGATACTCTTTGGAATGATATATCGTCTGATCGGCTTTCACCCACCTGGTTTCCGTGGCGAAGTTCCCGCCCGTGTTCAGATTACGGTCGAACCGGGGGAAGTTGCTGGAGGATATCTCCACCCGGATGGAATGGCCTTTCTTGAACACATTGCTGGTGGCGCAGAGATCGATATGATACTCGTAGACCTTTCCCGGCTGGATGTTCGAGGTGTTCTTCGCGCCGCCCCGGAAGCTGGCGCGGATGATGCCGTCCCGGATATAGATGGCTTTCCCGTCGGGGTAAACGTCGAGCAGCTTCCCGGTGAAATCGGTGTTCACCGCGGAACTCGCGGCATGGAGAACCAGCGTGATCGGCCCGGTCACCTCCGTATCCTTTTCCAGCGGAGGTGTGGAGAACACGAGGATGTCGTCGCGTCCCTCCAGACGGTTGTGATCGATGGGGTAATGATTGAAATCGTTGTACGTGGAACTGTCCGGCATGGAGGGGACCGGATTGTCCGGATCGTACGTGAAATGGTCCGCGGGCTCATCGACGGGAGCGTTCACGCTGAGCGCACCGTCGCCGCCCTTCGTATTGGCATGTCCGCCGCTGTGAAAATAGTATTTCGTGTACACGGTCCGTTTGAGCGGCCATTCGTTTTCATACCGCCAGACATTTTCACCCATAACGAATATCTTGACCGGCGGTTCGCTCAGGATGCCGTTATTGATCCCTTTCAGCGTGGCATCGAACCAGCGGAGCATCAGCTCGCCTTCGTTGAGCTTGGAATCGTTTCCGAAATCGATATCCCCGAGTTTGCTGCCGCCCCATGTTCCATGTCCCCAGGGACCGATAATCATTTTCTGCTTCGCGCGGATGGCGGGAGCGATGGACGGTCCGGTCATTTCCACGAAATTCTTCAGGTTTTGCCCGGTGAACAGGTCATACCACCCGATAACCGTATATACGGGGACGCGGACATTCTTGTATCTGCCATCAAACCGCAGCGGCTCCCAGTACACATCATCTTCGGGGTGGCCGACCATGTCCCGCCAGAACGGCATGCGAAATCCGGCTTTCGTATCGTGTTCCACCACGGGGAGAAACCGGTTCGCCTCGTTGATGCCGGTCTTCATGTATTCCCCCGACTTGAAATCATAGGGAGCGACCATCTGGGAATACCAGGTAGAGTACATGCTCATCCGCATCGCCCCGTTCTGGAAGGCAACCGAATACATTTCTGAAAACGGCACCACCGGGAACATGCTGGCAAGATTGGGCGCGCCGAGAAGCGCGGGCATCCACTGGGTCATGCCCACATATGACCCCCCGTAGGTGCCGATTTTGCCGTTGCTCCAGGGCTGTTTCACAATCCATGCCTGGGTGTCGAGCCCGTCCTTCGCCTCATAAAATCCCGGATAGAACACCCCCTCCGATTCAAATCTGCCCCGCGTATCCTGCACCACCACCACGTATCCCCGTTCCACCGTGGACCGGTTCCCTCCGGCTCCCCCGTTCCCGTACGGGGTACGGCTCAGGAGGACGGGGTATTTTCCCGGCTCCGAAGGACGGTAGACATTCGTCGACAACCGCACCCCGTCACGCATGGGGACCATCACGCCCAATTCTTCAACAACTGTGTACTTCTTTTGCGCAGGCGCTTCCGCGGCAAAGAGTGACGCCGCGATGAACAGCAGAAAAAGAACCGTCAACAGCAACCGTTTTCCCATGACTCATTTCTCCATTTCATCAGCCGGGTTTTCGTTCCAACCATCCCTGAGATACATAATATAACCGGGAAAAGAAAAGATTCAATTGGAGAAGATACCGCAAGGGGAGAAAGATGCCCTATGCGGTGAGAGTGGACGGCGGACACCTGTCCGATTCCGGACAGGTGTCCGGAATCGGACAGTCGGGGAGGATGCCAGGAGGGAATTATTATGGCATACGACTGCCCTGCTTTCGATTATGCATCCCGGCATGAATGTTGCATAATTTATTGTCAGTGAAACCCCACCTCCAGACGAAGGCAGCCGGTGTCCTCCGGCGTCTACTTCTCGCGCCTGGAAGCGGGCGGCGGAACCGCGACCGGGAAAATGGCGCTGGTGCGGTGATGGCGTGTAATAACCGGACAATAACCCGCTTGCGGCTACCGTGTATTCCCTATATTTTGTATTAATGAAAGACTAATGCGAAGGTCATCTGGGAGAGAACACCATGAGGTTTTTCCTTTCCGTGTTGACAGCGCTGTTCACTTTTTCTTCCGTGGTTTCCGCGCAGCCGGAGGGAAAGTGGACAACCTACGTAAATGCCAACTGCATCACCGGTATCGCGTTCCGGAGCGACCTCCTTTGGTTGGCCACCAGCGGCGGCGTGATGTGCCGGAATACCGTAACCGGATCCCACCATCAATACACCACGCAGGACGGACTCCCGAGCAATGGTGTTGCCCGCATCGCAGCCGGACCGGATGGAACGGCATGGGCGGGAACGTATTGGGGACTCTGGCGATTGGAGGATGGCTCCTGGAAGAAGATTCCGCATACGGTCACCGCTCCGCATGAAGAAATCCGCTCTCTGGCGATTGCGCCGGACGGCAGCGTATGGACCGGAATGAACAGCGGAGTTTCCCGGTATGACGGTTTCACGTGGACAGATTATACGGTGGAGGACGGTTTACCGACCGGACCCGTGCAGAGCATTGTATTCGACCAAAATGGGAATCCCTGGTGCGGTATCGCGGGTCGGGTCTGGCGACTTGAGGGCGGGCGCTGGAGGGGAGAACCCGTTTACGACGAAGAGGGAAAGGAAATCCTGCTTGGCCTCCTGGCCTCGGATTCGCAAGGAGCGGTGTGGGGTACGACGGGGAAGGGTCTGTACTATCGGGAAGATGCTCGATGGGTTGCATCCGTGACCCTGAATATTCCGGACAACCGGTTTATCGAAACTTTGGCCTCCGCCCCGGACGGCGGATTGTGGGGAGGTCTGGATCGCGGATCCATTTTCCGGTTTTCGGGCGGTCAACTGGAGATGTATGCGCTGCCTGACAGCATGCGGGACAGCGTTATCCTCTCTCTTGCGGTTCATCCGGACGGTGCGGTGTGGGTGGGAACCATGTACGGACTGCTGCGGTTCGATGGCCGCTCCTGGCAACCTTGGCTTACGGATAATACCCTTCCGTTTCCGCAGGTGAGTTCGATTACGAAAGCATCGGACGGCTCGCTCTGGTTCGGAACGGGCGGAGGCATTTCCCGTTACGATGGAACGGCATGGAGGCAGTATGGAGGTCGGGAGCGTTTTCCATACAGCGAAAGTCCGCACCCGCTGGTTTTCGCCCCGAACGGCGATCTGTGGTTTGGTACGGACAATGGGATATACCGGTTCGATGGTTCGACCTGGACCGATTATTCCGGAGAAGTCCGGGACAGCATGACCCAGGCCCCATACCTCCCGTACATTTCCATCGGTCCCGACGGTATCGTCTGGGTGGAGCATTTACAGGGCTGGCTCTGCCGTTTCGATGGAATGTCCTGGTCAACGATCAGGGAAGAAAACGGACTCCCGATCCCGCATACGCTCCCGCTTGCCTCCGGGTTGGATGGAACGCTCTGGTGTTCCGGCTCCGATGCGGTGTACAGTTATGATGGCCATCTCTGGAAAACCTGGACGGCAGAAGACGGTCTGGAAATCAGCCGCAGTCCGGTTCAGAAAATAGTGGCCGGCCCGGACGGCGTGATGTGGTGCAGCACGCCCGGCGGAGCGGCACGCTTCGACGGCGTCCGCTGGGAAACGTATGCATCCTGCGATTCTCTGAAAACGGCAGCTATCAGCTCGTTCGCGCCCGGCAAAGATGGTTCGTTGTGGTTCGGCGCCGACAACGGCGCATACTGGTTTGACCGTTCCACATGGAGACACTTCACTACCGCGGATGGGCTGGCGGACAACCGGGTCACGTCCGTGATTCTCGACGATGATGGTTCGGTGTGGTTCGGCACGGTTCAAGGCGTTTCGCGCTTTACTCCGGACGCGAACACAATTGTTTCGGACAGATCGGTATACCCGGCATCTCTTCCTGTTACCATCCACCCCAACCCCTTCAACCCCTCCACCGCCATCTCCTTCACTCTCCCCGTATCCGGTCGGATGAGCCTCTCCATCTACTCCATCACCGGCCAGAAAGTCCGCGAACTCATCTCGGCTCCGCTCCCCGCCGGAGCGCATACCGTCCGGTGGGATGGCAAAGATTCCTCCGGGAAGCCGGTGTCCTCCGGCGTCTACCTTTCACAATTGGTGATGGGCGGACGGACGTCCACCGGGAAGCTGATGCTCCTGAGATAACAAAGACCGCGGGAGCGCACGGCGTACGCTCGCGGAAGGAACACAAAAGGCCCGGTGGATTCACCGGGCCTTTTTGCGGTACAAATGGAGCGACAGCTTACTTGAGTAGGGTCATCTTCATGGTCTTGGAGAAGGAGCCGCTCTTGACCGTGTAGAAATACA
>CAYRTQ010000119.1:11221-12129 GCA_964426865.1 uncultured bacterium | reverse complement strand
ACCCAGGCCGGCGGTATCGCTCAGCAGAAGATGGACTTCTTCTCCGCGGTTCAGTGATATTCCGTTTGCCGCGGATGAGAGGATGCATTCCCCCGGGACATTTCGTCTCCCCGGGGGAATGCTTTCGGTGAAGGATGAAGTGTGAAGTGCAATGTGCGATGTGCGATGTGCGCAGTATGAAGCGTGAAAAGGCGTTTGCCGCGGGAACCGGGGAAAAGAGGATGGAGAGGAGCCGTAACATGGTCAGGAAGATCTCTCCCACAACCGGTTGTTTTACGGGGCGGATGCTTGTCGGATCGCTGCTCGCGGCAGTGCTGGCAACCACCGCCGCTGACGCGGAATTCCATGTCAGCGGCGGTGATACTCTGTCCAGGGTCGTCATGGCGGCGCGCCATCCCGAGGTGCGGAAGCTGCGCACCGTCCCCTGGAAGCCCTTTCATCCGGTCCGCCTCGCGGCGATATCTCTCCCCAGCCGCAGTCCGGATGCGGAGATGTACCGGGGCGAAACGGTCATTCCCGAACTTCCTGAAATGACACTCGACCTCCGGGAGCGACCCGTGAACCGCACGGCAGAAGCGGAAAACGGTTCCCGCCCTTCCGGAGAGGAAACGCTCCCGTCCATATCACGTGCGCCCGACAACCGTATCTCCCTGAAAGAGGAGCTGGTCGCCCTGAATGACCTGGATATCGGAAAGCTTGGCGGAATGGTCTGTTCCGAAACGAGCGGGAAGCGGGGAATGCGGGGATTCCTGTACATCCCCACGGTATGGGCGGAAACGATGAACTTCCGGAATCATTATGCCTACGGATGGGGCGGCAGAGCATCCATTCATCTCGCCGAGGCGGTGAACCGGTATACCGGACTTACCGTTACCACGGGGGATAACCCACGTAGCCAGCGACACCCG
>CAYRTQ010000119.1:3822-11211 GCA_964426865.1 uncultured bacterium | reverse complement strand
ACTTACCGTTACCGCCGGACCGCAGTTCTTTTTCAGCTCGGACCAATTGTTACGGATGCCGTTTGTCCATTTCAGCGCCTATTGTCCCTTCGAACTGACCTCTTCGGAGTTGCGGAACTTCGCAAGATATCTCAAGAGCGGCGGGTTCGCGTTCCTCGACAATGCCACGCCGGAGTATGAAAACAATCCGGCGGAGGCCTGTCTGCGGAAGATGGTGCGGGACGCGCTCGGCTCCCGGGCCCGTTTCGAGCCGTTGCCGGTGAACCATCCGCTGTACCACTGCTGGTTTGATTTCAATGATGGTCCGCCGCAGGGTTGTGGTATCGAGATGCAGACCACCTCCGCCCCTGTAGGGGCAGGGTATTATGCGCACTCTCTCACTATGCAGAAGCCGGTTTTCTATCTGGAAGGAGTATATCTCGATGGCGAACTCGTGGCGGTGTACTCCAACAAGGGCTACTCGGTAAAATGGAGTCAACAGCCGAGTTACTCTTATTGGGGCGCATATAGTTCAGACAATACTCCCCAGCTCAGGATGGGAGTGAATCTGGTTGTCTACGCGCTCACCCGCGAGGGCGGGATGAATCGTCGGAATATGGAGGAGTTCCGAATGGGGGATTGAGAATGTCCACACGGGCGAAATCATCTTTCATAGCTATCTACTCGTTGGAAAAGACCAAAGGGAAAGCTGCTATTCAAAAGTACCGTCCTTTTGATTATCCTCTGTTACCCAACCCAATTCAGACAGTCGTTGCCATGCTATTTCAATGTGGTTAGCTTTAAACATTTCCCGTTTACGCTTACTCCATTCATGAACCGAAGTGATGGCAGAATCGGCATCTGCTGCTCTTGGGATATTATACATCGCCACCCAATGGACTGTAGAAAGCAATTCCATTCCATATGGTGTTTCAAATCCCTCAATTAATTCACTTACCCGGCATAGACGCTTCTGGGATTCGGACTTACCCGCGAGGAATATCTCCGCTTCAGAAACTGCGCCGGGGAGAAGCTTGATTTCGACATCTGGCTTCTGACTGTCGCCATATCCCCGGATAAAATGGCCTTCAATTCTTTCAAGCACTTTATTCAAGTTGGCCGCATAGGGACCGAATGGAGCATGTTCATACTTAAGCCTGAGCGGTTCTCCAGACTCCTGAAGAAAATACGCGAGTTTCTGTATTTCCAGAAGAGTGAGCCGGTAGGACATTCCATTATATTGTTCCATCAATTTTACAAAAAGGGCTCTGGCGGAAGTCATATGGGGACGAGCAGTGCCTATCGGCATCGTTTGAGCATCGGGTGTGCCGTGCGGTGCAAAAAGGAAAACATCGATTTCGGGAATATTACCTAATGCATTTTGAATGAGCGGTTTTACAATACTCCAATCGAGTCCGCCATTTCCACACCCTAAAGGTGGAATTGCTATAGATTTTATTTTACGCAATTTTATTTCATCAACAAGGGATGTTAATCCATCCTTGATATCCTCAATCCGCGAGTTACCGCGCCAATGTCTCTTGGTGGGAAAGTTGATAATATACTTGGGATTCATTATCATACCCGTTTCAAAAACGAGAACTTTTCCGGGTTTCATGATCCCGAGTCGGCACGCTTTCTCATATTCGCGAAAGTTTTCGGGAAATGCCTGTTTAAATTGTAATGCAATCCCTTTTCCCATGTATCCGACACAGTTGACTGTGTTGACAAGCGCCTCGGCATCGGCTCTCAGAAGATTTCCAGAGGATTCATGAATCATGGTAGCATTCCCCTTTAATTGAAATACCAGCTTCTTTGGACGTTCACCGGTCGCCAAAGTTCCGGAGGAAATGCATGAAGAATCTCTTCCACTTTTGTTTTCATGGAATCATCTATCACGCCGATTTCATTAATAAATGACCAATCGCAAAAACGATAAACCAAGAATTCCGCCTGTTTTCTGCGTTGACGATCCATATCTTGAATAGTATCGTGCCAATATCGCTTATACACTACATCCCAATCAATTTTATCCAAATCATCCAGGTTATCATAAGGATGGCTGAATTTCGCTATCCCATGACCATCGAAAAAAACAAATTTTATACCTTTTTCTACAATGTCCTGACATTTTGATACCAGGAAAATCAACGGTTTTTGTCCTTCAGAATAGCCTTCAACCTGGCCTGAATTCAGTTTAAGCATCATTGGGGATAAATAGCCAAAGTAGAACGCCACGTAATCGTGAATTACACCACCCGGGCCACACGTCACTTTCCTTTCACGACGTACTCCCTGAATTTCCAAGTTATGACAGGTATGATATCTGAACCCATCAACGGGGAAGAAATTCGGAGCGTGGAGGCCTCCACGATAAAGGTATATCTTGAGGTTATCGATATGTGTAAAACGGTAAATTGGAGTGGGAATCGGCACATGCATGAGATATTTACCTCAACAAATAAACCTCATTTCAAGCCATTCAAGATGTCCTACGAGGTACCACAGATTAATTATAGCATACACTCAAATATATTTCAATATGATAATCGCATAAGGATATTCATTTTCCCGAATACACGTTATTCTTCCGCCGCGGCAGCCGCCGCGCGCCTGCTTTCCGGCAGGAAGCGGGTGAAGTAATCGGTCTGGAGGGCCTTGACTGTACCGGCGAGGAAAACGAGGGCGAAGAGGTTGGGCAGGGCCATGAGCGCGTTCATGATGTCAGCGAAGGCCCACACCGATTCGAGCCGGGTGACCGCGCCGATGAAAACGAAAGAAACGTACACCATGCGGTAGTACTTTATGTAGGAAGCGCCGATGAGATATTCCACCGCTTTTTCGCCGTAATAGCACCAGCCGAGGACGGTGGAGAAGGCGAAGAGGGCGAGGGCGACGCTGGAGATGGCGCTGCCGATGCCGGACCCGAGAAGCGCGTCGAAGGATGCCGCGGAGAGCCGCGCCCCGGTGAGAGAGCCATCGGCCACATTGGCCATGACAATGACAAAACCGGTCATGGAGCAGACCACCAGGGTGTCGATGAATGTCTGGGTCATGGAGATGAGCGCCTGGGTGACCGGATGGTCGGTACGGGCGGCGGCGGCGGCGATGGGCGCGGAACCGAGCCCGCTTTCGTTGGAGAAAAGCCCTCGCGCCAGGCCGAAGCGCATGGCCTCGCGGACACCGTGGCCCGCCACTCCGCCCCAAACCGCCTCGCCGGTGAACGCGTGCACGAGGATGATTTTGAGCGCGGCGGGGAGCAGGTCGAGATGGGAGAAAATGGCCCAGAGGGCGCCGCCGAGATAGAAAATGATCATCACCGGGACGAACACCCGGGTGACTTTGCCGATGGATTTGATGCCGCCGACCAGAACGAGCGTGGCAAAAATGGTGATGAGCAGGCCGGTGATCCAGTTCGGCACCCCGAAAGCGCCGTTGATGGCCTCCGCGGTGGAGTTGGACTGTACCATGTTTCCGATGCCGAACGCCGCTATGCTGGTGAAAAGGGCGAATGCGACGGCGAGGGGTTTGCTTTTCACCCCTTTCTGGATGTAGTACATGGGGCCGCCCGCGATGGCGCCATCGGGACGGACATCACGGTAATGGACCGCGAGCAGGGCTTCCGAATACTTGGACGCCATCCCGAGAAGGCCGGTCACCCACATCCAGACCATGGCGCCGGGACCTCCCATGGCGATGGCGGTGGCCACTCCCGCGATGTTGCCGGTTCCCACGGTGGCGGCGAGCGCGGTCATGAGCGCCTGGAAATGGCTGATCTCTCCGTGGCCCTTTTCATTCCGGGGAGGAAAAAGGACCATCTTGAGCGCGCGTGGCAGGTGAACGAACTGGACGAAGTTCAGACGGAGGGTCAGGTACATTCCGGCGCCGATGAGCGCGACAATGAGCGGGATCCCCCACAGAAAGTCGGATACCTGGGCCAACAGAGGATGGATGAATTCCAAGAATGACTCTCCGGGGTGATGAGAGGGACGGTATTCTGTTTCTGAACCGCGGATCGACGGTTCGGAAACAGTTCCTATTTCGTTTTCTGCTCCTTTAGCTTCCGTTCAATCTGGGCGGGAAAACCTTGGTACATGCGGTTCGGATTGTAATTGACGCTGTCCACCAGGACCAGGTGGTACCCGATGATGGAGAGGAACGGCTGGGTCATGTCCCCCGGCTTCAGACCCGCCACCGCCGCGCGGAACTCGTCGAGCATCTCTTCCGGGCGTTGCCAGACCATGTAGCCCTCGGAACCGCGGAGTTCCTCGAGCGTGTTGTACCGGTTGCACATTTCCTCGAAACTGGCGCCGTTTTCGATCTGACGGCGGATATTCTGGAGCGTTCGGAGTGTCGCCATGCTGTCGGCGTGGTCGGGAGTGAGCGCGAAGAGGATGTGCTGGGCATGGCGTTTCGCGCCGCGGATATCGAGAAGTTTGATGATGTGATACCCGTATTGGGTTTTCACCGGGCCGCGAATTTCACCGCCTTTCATGGAAAAGACCGCATCGGAGAAGGGTTTCACCATCTGGTTCGCGGTGAAAAACCCGAGATCTCCGCCGGAACGATCCGCTCCGGGCTCCTGGGAAAACTTGCGGGCGAGCGCGGAAAAGTCCTCGCCGCTCCGCGCCTTGTTCAGGCACGCCACCGCCCGGGTCAGAACTTCGCCGTCGTGACGAGGGGAAGGGACCGGCTCAAGCAGAATCTGGCGAAGGCGATACTGGACCGGTTTCTTGTCCGACTTGGAATCGCAGCGGGAAGGAGAGGGAGCGACGAGCATGCTTGCGGTCAGGAAAAGCGCGGCATACAGACGGAACTTCATGATAATCCCTTTATAACTGGTTTGATGCATGGAACAACGCTTCCGCTATAATAACGCATGACGAGAGCACGGGCAATACTTCAGTTGCATGACAAATCACTTTTCGGGCATTGAAAATTCCTTTTTTCTCCCATTTCCCCCGCCCTTGCGCCTTTGTGCCTTTCTTTCCGCTTTCGCGTCCTCGCGTGGAATCATGCATTTCTCTTCGTATCCTTCTCACGAATCAAGGGAAGCGGAAGTTCCCGGAAAAAAGGCGGCTTCGGTTTCCCGCATACGGAAACCTTTCCTGAAGGAAAGCGTTGAAATATTTTGCCGCAACAGGGTATATTATGGTATAGTATGGAAAACGGCGGGGGGTTCCCCCGCATCGCAAACCGTTCCCGGCCATTCATTCCCCGGATTGTTTTCAGCCATGACGACACGCACGCTCCGGCTTATCCTCGAATACGACGGCGCCAATTATTCCGGATGGCAGGTCCAGCCGGGGCGTCGCACGGTGCAGTTGGAAGTGGAGCGGGCCATCGAACGCATTCTGCACCATCCGGTCCGTCTCACCGCCGCGGGCCGCACCGACGCCGGGGTGCATGCCAGCGGCCAGGTGGCGGGATTCCGCACCCCGACCGTCATGGAACTCCCCCGCTTGAAAAAGGCGCTGAACGCCACGCTCCCCCGTGATGTCTCCGTGGTGGAACTCGAAGAGGCCCGCCCGGATTTCGACGCCCGGTTTGACGCCCGGTCCCGGACCTACCGCTATACCCTCTCCGACCGTCGGGTTTCCCTGGCCAGAAACACGGTCTGGCACGTACGGTATCCCCTTGTCCGGGAACTTCTGGTGGACGCGACTCGTCCACTTCTCGGCCCCTGCGATTTGCGCGGTTTTTCCAAGGGCGCGGACGACGAGGATTTCTCCACGGTGATCTTCAAAAACCAGTGGAAGTTCGAGGGTAATTTGATGATATTTGAAATTGCGGCCATACGGTTTTTTCATCACGCCGTACGCAGCATCGTGGGCAGCGCGGTGGAAGTGGCCCGCGGCAAGGAAAGCCCGGATCTGCTCCGACGGATACTGGAATCGAGAGACCGTACGATGGCCGGTCCCACCGCCCCGTCACAGGGACTTTGTCTGATTCGCGTCGATTATGGAGAGAAAGATTGATGAACGAATACCCCCCCCGCGAGGATTATCGCGCGTTCAATCGTCCCCGGAGGAGGCTGAATCTCACCTCGGTCCTGCTGTTCATGCTGGGATTGACACTGGGGATATTCTATACCAACCGTTTTTCTGTTGACCGTCCGTCGGTGGACGCCAGCAATGCGGTGCTCGCCGAGGCCCAGGTGTTCGGGGGCGGCGATCTCGCCGCCGCCCAGGCCTATGACCGGGTGGTATCCGAGGTGGCGAAAAAAGCCATGCCCGCGGTGGTGTCCGTGCACAACACCGGCACCGTGGTCGTCCGCTACCGCGATCCCTTTTTCGATATGTTCTACGGCCCTCAGAAGGAGCGGTTTTCCGGCATGGGTTCCGGGGTGATCATCGATCCCAGCGGAATCGTGGTGACCAACGATCATGTCATCCGGATGCGGGGGCAGATCGGCCAACTGGATGTGATTCTCACCGACGGCCGCAAGTTCCGGGCGAAAGTGGTCAAGGATATCCCCGAACAGGATTTGGCGATCCTTCGCATCGAGGGAAAGAACTTTCCCCATCTCTCCATCGGATCCTCGAAGGATGTGGCTCCGGGACAAACCGTACTGGCAATCGGAAATCCCTTCGGCGATGCGCTGAACGGGGGGCATTCCTATGGAGAGCCGACAGTTACCCGGGGAATCATCTCCGCGACAAAACGCAACCTGACCGTTCCCACCGACGAGGGCAACGGCGAACGGTATTACCGGAGCATGCTTCAGACCGACGCGGCCATCAATCCCGGAAATTCCGGCGGAGCGCTCATCGACCTCCGGGGCAATCTCATCGGGATCAACACGGCCATCTACTCCGAAAGCGGCGGATCGGTGGGCATCGGTTTCGCCATTCCCGCCGACCGGGTGAATCTCATCCGTCAGAACATGGGCAAGAAAAACGATGACGGGCAATGGTATACCGGGATCGCGGTCCAGGACCTTACCCGCGATATCGCGGATGCCCTGGGATTCAAGGGCGAGGGCGGCACGGTGATCACGAAGATCGACAAGGGCAGCCCGGCGGAGAAGAGCGGTCTCAAGCGGGGGGATGTGATCGTCCGGGTCAACGGATTTGTCACGGTCAATTCCGAGGAACTCATCAGCATGTTCCACGGCTCGCTTCCCGGGGAGAACATACGGCTGACCGTGTTCAGGGAGGGAAAGACGTTCGATGCCGACCTGACACTGGGATCGAAGTAAAAAACATTCACAACGGAGAATACGGCGGGCCACGGGGAAAGACAGGGAAAAGAAATATGAGGAAATCCGGAGGAGGCTTCCCGTGCATTTTCCCCTGTGGTTCCCGGCGCTTCCCGTGGTCGAAATCTCTTTGATTTTTTCCTCTCCTGACCGTCCGAAATCATTGTCGCAGGGGGCAAAAAAAACTTTGGCAAATCCACCCCCATCGG
>CAYRTQ010000119.1:0-3812 GCA_964426865.1 uncultured bacterium | reverse complement strand
GGTTATATTGGAATCCTGGTAAATATGCGAATTGACCCGGATGGAATTAAAATCGCCGGCCTGATTTTCGTCCTGGCGATAGCGCTTTGGACCGGCGGCGCCCTCTTCGGCCGGCTCTCCGTGCAGTGGGCGGCAGTGGTTGTTCTCCTCTTCGGCCTGTTCGCCCTGTCCTTCTTCCGGGATCCGGAACGGGACGCCCCCAGTGAAAAAGGCGCGGTGATTTCCGCCGCGGATGGCGTGGTGATCGATGCCTCGCGGGCGCCGGTGGAGGAGTTCGGGCCGGAGGGTGCGATGCGTATCGCGGTGTTCATGAGCGTGTTCAATGTTCATGTGAATCGCAGTCCGGTGGAGGGCCGGGTGATCGCGGTGCGTCATTATCCCGGAAAAAAACTTTCGGCATACAACAAGCGTGCGGAATACGAAAACGAGCACGGCGATACCGATCTGGACACCCCCGAGGGGCCGGTCCGGATTCGTCAGATCGCCGGTCTCATCGCCCGGAGGGTGGTAACGAGAGTACAGGAGGGAGATGAACTGCATGCCGGCGACCGTATCGGTCTCATACGATTCGGATCGCGGGTCGATGTGTTTCTTCCGGTAACATATGAGCCGGCGGTCAAGCCCGGGGATCACGTGCGGGCTGGAGAAACGGTGATTGCCCGCATACGGACGGAGAGCAGGTAAGTGGCAAAGAGGAGGGCTGCAATGAAAGCAGCATATCTCAAGAACGCGGTACCGAACATGTTCACCCTGGGCAACCTCCTGTGCGGATTCCTCGCGGTCGCCAATGTGATCGAAGGTTCGGAAGGGGCCATGATCTCGGCGGCGTGGTGGATCATCATCGCGGCCATCATGGATGCTCTCGACGGGAAAGTGGCGCGTCTCACCGGTACCGCCTCGCGGTTCGGAGTGGAATTCGATTCCATCGTGGACGCGGTGTCGTTCGGAATGGCGCCTGCGGTGCTGTTTTACCAGTACGCCCTGTCCAGCGGCGGACGTATCGGGCTGGCGCTGGGATTCTGCTTCCTGGCGGCGGGAACCATTCGTCTGGCGCGGTTCAACATCACCGCCACCACCGGGGAGAAATCCGGATTCACCGGCATGCCCATCCCCGCGGGAGCGGGCATCCTCGCGGCCTATGTGCTGTTCAACGAGAAGGTGTGGAGCGGGCTTCATACCTACGATTTCGCCCTGGGGCTCGTGGTGCTGACTTCGCTGGCCATGGTGAGCCGGTTCAGATACGCGGCGTTTCCCAAAATGGGCTTCCGTTCGAGAAAAAGCACGATCAAGACGGTTTTGTTCATCGGCAATATCATTCTGATTGCGTTTCTCCCCGACGAGGTGTTGTTCCTCGAAGGGATTATCTACCTGTTCTCCGGACCGGTGTGTTTTTTGTTCGCGCCCGCCGTGGGGATGGTTTTTCACAGAGCAAATGGCGCCGGCATCAACAAAAGGGTATAAGGCGGGAATGAAATGAGGTCCAAAAGCGTCGGTTCATTGATTATCACCCTGTTCGTAGGAGTTTTGATCGGCAGTGCGCTCGGAGCGTTGCTGGGGTTGTTGCTTCCGCAAGATCACATCGTGGCGCGGGCGCTGGTCGCTCCCCTCGTGGATTACACCGCCGGACCATGGGAACTGAATCTGGTCATCGTCGTCTTAACACTGGGGTGCAAGCTTTACATTAACTTTTTCGGCGTACTTGGCATTGTGGGCGGCTGGTATTATCATAAATATTCTTACTAAGACCTGAATGCCGATTCTCTTTTGGAGGTGATCAACATGTTCGGACTCGGACCTATGGAACTCGTGCTGGTTTTCCTTGTCATTCTCCTCGTTTTCGGGGCGAAGCGGATTCCCGAAATCGCGCATGGACTGGGAAAGGGGATTACCGAGTTCAAAAAGGCGGCGCGGGATGTCACGGATGAATTCGAAACCGGGGCCAATGCCTCCGCCCCCGTGAAGAATGAGCTTCGCGGGCAGAGAATCGCGGAAAAGACCCCGCCCGCCGCTGAAGCCAAATCGGAAAATAAAGAAGGATAACGGACGGAAGACAGAAGACGGAAGTCAGAATACAGAATGAACGCCCTGATCCCGAACCGGGACAGCGGAGTGGAATGAATCCTCTCCCGTCGTCCCGTTCGAAGAGTCCGGAGCATGTTCCTTCTGTATTCTGCCTTCTGACTTCTGTCTTTTTTTTGTATTCGCCCCTGGAGGAAGAACAGCTTGGAATGGTACGAACTGACCGCCCGCGATCTCGCCGCGAGGATTCGCGACGGCGCTGTATCCGCGGAGGAGGCGACCCTGTCGACGCTCCGGCGGATCGAGCGGGTGGAACCGGTGGTGCACGCGTATATCACGGTCATGGCGGATAAAGCCCTCGACCGCGCCCGTGAAATCGACAAGCGCCGCGCCCGGGGCGAGAACATCGGACCCCTCGGCGGCGTGCCCATGGCCATCAAGGATTCCATTGTCACCGCGGGAACCCGCACCACCGCGGGTTCGCGGATTCTCGAGAACTATATTCCCCCCTACGACGCGCATGTCATTCAGAAACTCCACGACGCGGGCGCGGTGATTATCGGGAAAGCCAACACCGACGAGTTCACCATGGGCTCGACCTGCGAATCCTCCTATTACGGCCCGACCCGTAACCCGCACGACACCGGCGCGGTTCCCGGGGGTTCCTCCGGCGGTTCCGCCGCCGCGGTGGCCGCGGAGGAATGCATCGCCGCGCTGGGTTCCGATACCGGCGGCTCCATTCGTCAGCCCGCATCCTTCTGCGGCGTGGTGGGAATCAAGCCCACCTATGGACGGGTTTCGCGCTATGGACTCATCGCCTACGCCTCCTCGCTGGACCAGATCGGCCCCATGACCAAGACCGTGGAGGATGCCGCGCTCGTCCTTTCCGCCATCGCCGGGTACGATGACCGCGATTCCACCTGTCTCACCGCTCCCGTGCCGGACTATCTCGCGGAGATGAAGCGGAACGTTCGCGGGCTGCGGCTCGGTCTCCCCCGGGAATATTTCGGCGAGGGGCTCGACCCGGAGGTGGAGAAGCTCGTCATGGACGCGGTGGAAATCCTGAAGTCGGAGGGTGCGGAGGTGGTGGAGGTTTCCCTTCCCAATCTGGAATACGCCATTCCGACCTACTATCTTCTCGCCACCGCGGAAGCCTCCGCCAACCTGGAGCGGTATGACGGCGTCCGGTACGGTTATCGCGCCCCGGACCCGGAAAACCTCTTCGAGATGTACAGCCGAACCCGCTCCCAGGGGTTCGGCGCCGAGGTCAAGCGCCGTATCATGCTGGGAACCTACTGCCTTTCCGCCGGGTACTACGACGCGTATTACCGTAAGGCGCAGAAAGTCCGCCGTCTCATCAAGGAAGATTTCGACGCCGCGTTCAAAAAAGTGGACGCCCTGGTCACCCCGGTCGCGCCCACCCCGGCGTTCCCCCTGGGTTCCAAGGTGAACGATCCCCTGCAGATGTATCTCGCGGACATCTATACCATTTCGCTCAACCTCGCGGGACTGCCGGGCATCTCCGTTCCGGCGGGAAAAACCGCGAAACGGCTCCCGGTGGGAGTTCAGCTCATGGGGCGGGTGCTGGAGGAAGGCGCGCTGTTCGCCCTCGCCGCCGCCATCGAGCGTCAGGTGGGCCGTATGAACGTGGAAGGAGGGCTGGAGTGATGCGTTATCTCCCCACCATCGGCCTGGAGATTCATTCCCAGCTCGCCACGAACACCAAGATATTCTGCGGCTGCTCCACCGAGTTCGGCGCGGACCCCAACACCCATACCTGTCCGGTGTGCCTC
>CAYRTQ010000118.1:0-12220 GCA_964426865.1 uncultured bacterium | reverse complement strand
GGGGAAGGTGGCGCGAGCCAAAGCGAGGGCCGGAAGGGGGCTTCCGGCAGTCGGACCCAACACTATCCAGTTGAAAAAGCAGTACCACCCTTTCTTCGCATCCATTCACAGGAGAACACAATGCGTACGCTCGGGCGCCTCGGAATTCTGATGCTGCTGCTGGCCGCTTATGGAACCGCGCAGGCACAAACCATCAATCAGTATACGGTGAAACGCGCTCCGGGGAAGATAATCCTCGATGGCAAGCTGAACGAGCCGGGCTGGAAAGCCGCCGATTTCACCCAGCCGTTCGTGGTGTACAACAAGGGGACCGCGCCGAAATTCCCCTCGAAAGCCAAGATGCTCTGGGATGACAAGTACCTGTACATTGCCTTCGTCATGACCGACGAGGATGTCTGGGGGGCGACCTCGCAGTGGAAGAAGGGCGACAAGTGCCTCTGCCTGGAAGAGGTGGCGGAAGTGTTCATCGATCCGGACGACGACACCCTGAATTATCTCGAAATCGAGATCAACCCCCTCAAGGCGGTCATGGATCTCTCCCTGGACAAGGAATTTGCCAAGGGCGGCACGGGAGATTACACCTGGGATATTCCCGGGCTGAAAATCGGCGTCTCCGTCGACGGGACCTTGAACAACCAGAAATCGAAGGACAAGAGCTGGATCATGGAACTGGCGTTCCCCTTTGACGAGATGGCGGTGGGTTCGCCCACCCGGAGTTTTCCTCCGAAGCCGGGCGATCTGTGGCGTATCAACCTCTACCGCTACGACTACGGGCGCGACGCCTCCGGAAAGACTCCGCCGGCCCTGACCGAACTCAGCGCCTGGAATCCCACGGTTTCCGCTCCCGGCGACAAGGACCGCGGTTTCCATGCTCCGGACCGGTTCGGGAAGATTGTCTTCTCGGAAGAGAAGGCGAGTGTAAGAAAGTAACGGGCGCAAAAGTCCCGGATGAACCCGTGGAATCGCGGGGAACCCGGGATTCTGCATGAATGTCCGTATCGGGCGGGAATCAAAAACCGGTATTGCGCCGTTTTTCCGGAAAGGACGATCATCTCCATGATACAGTGGACCCGCGTGGATGGCCGTAACAGCGGCCGCATCAAGCTTTTCGCGCTCAGCACCTGTGTCTGGTGCAAGAAAACGAAACGGCTGCTCGTCGAGTTGGGGATCGGGTACGACTATGTCGATGTCGACCTGCTCGCCGGAGCGGACAACACCGCGGCGAAGGAAGAGATCGCCCGGTGGAATCCGCGCGGCTCCTTCCCCACCATCGTGGTGGACGACGAGCGGTGCATCGTGGGATTCGACGAGGCGGGAATTCGTAAACTGGCGGAGGAGTGATCCATGCCGGTCGACCGTGAAAAACTCATGAAACGCTACGAGCGTCTGAAACGCGAAGCCGAGGCGGGCGGCTATTTCCTCAATCCGGATCTCGAATTCACCCTGGAACTGGTGGACGGGCTGATGGTGAACGAGGAGCGCTACGGCTACCAGTCCTGCCCCTGCCGTCTGGCCGCGGGCGAAAAGATCGAGGACCTGGATATCATCTGCCCCTGCGATTACCGTGATCCGGACATTCTGGAGCACAACGCCTGCTATTGCGGCCTGTATGTCTCGCGGGCGGTGGTCGAGGGAGAGGAGAAAGTGGCCTATATCCCGGAACGCCGGCCCTCGCGTGAGGAACGGGCGCAGTTCAAGACACGGGAAACCGGAGCGCCGAGTTCCGCCCTGCCGTATCCGGTATGGCGCTGCCGGGTGTGCGGATATCTCTGCGCCCGTGAGGAACCGCCGGAAATCTGCCCCATCTGCAAGGCGAAGAAGGACCGTTTCGAGCGGTTCATGTAAAACGCCCCCGGATGTGGAGAGGACAAAAAAGAGCGCCCCGAGAAAAATGGGCGCTCTTTTTTTGTCGGTGTGTCCGGGGACGATGTCATTTCACCGCAGCCGCCGCGTTCCCGTTCAGACGGAGGGAGCCGGGGACGACCCGCATGATGCAGGTCCCCGCGATCTTTCCCGCGATCGGGTCCTTCACCGCATAGTCAGTGATGGTCGCCGATACCGGGAGATACAGGCCGTCGATCTTCTCGTACCGGTAGTTGTCCACCGTGCGGTACAGGCGGCGCTCGAAATAATGCTCCAGCTTACGGGGCCGATACCCAATGGATGGGTCCAGGTAGAACGTGAACACCTGGTCCGCGCCGAGATGGGGATAGCGTATCACAAGGCACTCGTGGCCGTCCACCAGAGCGGTTTTCGGGCTCGCCGCCCCGCCCAGAATGCGGAGGTAGCCGTAGTAGAAGGTCCCGATGGGGCCGATGGCTCCGTTCAGGTACTGGTCGTAATCGAGATAGAGGCCGCCGAGATTCTCGCGCGCGGGGCGTTCCCCCACCTGACGGGCGTCGCCGATGAGCCGTGAATCGGTCTTGAACCGGCCTCCGGGAACCCGTACCCGGTCGCCGTCGAAGAAGACCGTTCCGGAATCGGCCAGGCTCTTTCCCCCCGCGAACATGGCCATACGATAGGTCTTCTGGCGTTTTCCCGACACGAGGGACCACCGGGCCTGATAATCTGTCCCGCTCACCGGCTTCGGACGGATCTTCGCCGAGATCTGGTTTCCGGATTTGTCGTATTTCGCATCGAGGAAACTCCGGTACTCGATGGTGTAGGACAGGTCGAGATTCCTGATGCGGCTGTTCTGACGATCCAGTTCGGCCACCACCATTCGGGTGGTGTCGCCGCGGCAGAGGAACCCCTCGGCCCAGGACTTTTCGCAGGGAATCACCGGGGGCTGCTGGATGCCGTATCCCTTGATGAGTCCATAGCCGTTTTTCAGGTTGGTGAGCCGCTTGACCGGGGACTTGAGGGAGATGCGGAAATCCCCCTTGTCCGGAGCCACGAAGCCGGGGTTCACGTTCTGCTCGCCCGTGCCGGGAAAGGGCGTATAGGGCGAGGGTCGGCCATCCTCGCCGAACTCGCGGTACCAGGGCGATTCCCAGGTGATGTTGTCGTGGATGAGGGGGAAGGAACCCTCGATCACCCGCTGGCCCCAGTAGTTGCGGTACATGATATTATACGCCACCACCGGCATGGAGCGGTTGATGTTCAGGGGAACGTTGTTTCGATAGAACACGTTGTGATGGATGAACGGCTGGGAGAGCTGGGTCATTCCCACCGTTTTCACATTCCCCATGAAAATGTTGTTTGCGATCTCCGGGGAGGAATGAATGCAGTACACCGCCCGCTCGCCGATCATGTAGAAGGTGTTTCCGATAATGCGGGGGCTGGACCACCCGGTATATTTCAGGGGTTTCACGGCCAGTTCCGGATGGATGTAGCGATCCTCGGCCTTTTTTGGGGTTCCCCCGGCCCGCGAGCTTTCCACCAGCACGCCGAACACCGCGTTGCTGTAAAAGATATTCCCCCGGATCACCAGGGTGGAGTCGCAGTCGAGAGCATGCACCCCCGCGGTGAACACCAGACGGTCGTAGTCCATCCCCGAGCCGGTGAGCGTGAACCCGGAAATATCGCAGCCATTCGCGGCGATGATGCCGGATTGTTTCGTGCCGCTGTCGATGATGGTGGTTTTCGGGTTTTCGCCCCAGAGACGGACGCCCGCTTTCATCCGCACGCTTTCACGGTAGGTTCCCGCCTTGACAAACACGGTGGAGCCTCGGGATGCGCGGGTCACTCCCTCCTGGATGGTGCGGACATCGCCCTTGCCGGAAGGGTCCACCACCACGACCGCGCCCTTGAAGTCGCCGGGTTTGGAGCGCCCTTCGTTCACCGGGCCGTACCCGTCCAGCCGCATCGCCGGATTGGGGGTCGCCTTCCCCTCCAGCCAGGGGCCTTTCCACCAGCCGGTGTAATAGTACTCGTGGAAGGTGTTCACCGGGACATCCAGCCCCCAGGGGTCCTTGTATCCCGCCGGGGAGAGCTTCGTATAATCGCTGATGAATCCGTGACGGTCCCAGCCGCGGTAGTATCCATACTCCCAGGACCAGACCATGTGGCACATGGTGCACCGGTCGGCGTTCTTCCAGGCGTCCTTACGGGCGCTGGGGGACGCGGAAGCCGAATAGTCGTTTCGGGAAGGGGCTTTCCCCTCTTTTTTCAAACCGGAAGCGCCCATGCATCCGGCGATCGCCATGACCATCAGGAGAAGAATAATGCTCTTTGGATTCATGATGCCGTCCTGTCGCGTGAAACCATGCCACCATCCACTTCGCTGTCCCGAACCACCCGGGAGAACACCCATCCTAAGATAACACCGAATATACGGCGGTGCAAAGAAATAACATTGGGGGAAGCTTTATGACGGAAAGCTGCAATCCGCCGTTTGTCCTTGCCTTTCCACCCGAATTGCTGCATTTTACCCCGTTATCCACAAAAAGGGTATACCCCTGCGCCGCGCGGAACTGTCATGGCGGGCGGAGCGTTTATGTAAAGGGGTTCGCACCTTGACCGTTATCCTGAACGGGAATGCCGGACATGGGCCCGATGGGGTATATGAATTTGTGCGGACGGTAAAAAGGCACGTCCCGCGAAACACGCTTTCCACAATCACTTTTCATCGAACGGAACATCGACCATAGATACCATTTTCACCCGTGACCGCGCGGCGCTTGCTCCGCTGGCGGGTATCACCGATTCGGTTTACCGCCGTATCTGCGCCGGGTTCGGCGCGCGTCCGGTGCTTACCGAGATGATCTCCTCGGACGGCCTCGTGCGGGGGCACGCCTCGGACAAGACCTGGCGGCTCATCCGTTTCCGGGAGGAGGAGCGCCCCATCGGGTTCCAGTTCTTCGGCTCCGATCCGGCCATGATGGCGGAGGCGGCGCGCCGTTGCCTGCAATTCCGGCCCGATTTCATCGACATCAACGCCGGATGCCCCATGAAAAAGGTGGTGGGCAAGGGATCGGGCTCGGCGCTGATGCTCGATCTTCCCAATCTCGGGAGCATCGTGCGGAGCATGGCCGAGACGGTGGCCCCGGCACCGGTGACGGTCAAAATCCGGTCGGGCTGGGATCACAACAGCATCAACGCGGTGGAAGCGGCGCGGGTTTGTGTGGACAATGGAGCGCGGGCGATCATCGTGCATCCCCGTCCCCGGAGCCAGCTATTCAGCGGCCGGGCCGACTGGAATGTCATCCGCGCGGTGAAGGAAGCGGTGGATGTCCCGGTGATCGGCTGCGGCGATATCCGCGCCGCGGAGGACGCGCTCCGCATGCTCGAGGAAACGGGCGCCGACTCGGTCATGATCGGACGGGGAGCCATGGGAAATCCCTGGCTATTCCGTCAGGTGACCGAGACCCTCACCGGACAGCCGGTTACCCCCGCGCCCGGGCTCGACGAGCGGTTCGACCTGGCGATCAGCCACCTGGAAACGCTCGCGGCGGAGGTCAGCGAACGGTTCAGCGTGCTCAACATGCGGAAATTCTTCGGCTGGTATTCCAAGGGCATGCGCGGGGGATCGGAATTCCGCCAGCGGGTGTACAAGGCCCAGACCGTGGCGGAGGTGCGACGCGTGGTGGACGAGTATCGCGGGAGCGAGTGCGGGGAGGAGGAATCCCCGGACGGGGACTGGAGCGGTCTGGAGGGGATGGAGTGAAACCCCGAGGGTTCATTTCTTTGCGCGAGATGGTACTCTGCCAACCGGATAGTGTTTGGCGGACTGCGCTTCGACAAGCTCAGCGCCCAACGGTGGCTGAGCTTGTCGAAGCCAGCCAACCAAAGGCTATACCCTGCATCTTCCCGCTGACAGAGTAATAGTCTGTTTACCACGGAAAGCCGGCAACTGCATCATTTTCTCTGCGAGAAACACTTTTTCCCAATGGCGGAATCATGAACGGATATGAATCACCGGAAATCCGGAATATTTTCGAACGGGTGCGCTCCGGCGAGTTGAGCGTGGAGGAAGCGGAACAGCTCGTGGAAGCCCATTATTTCTGCGATCTGGAATTCGCCAAGGTGGATAATCACCGCGCCAATCGTCAGGGCTTCCCGGAGGTCATTTTCGGCCAGAACAAGACCACGGCGCAGATTGTCCGCATTGCGGAGGAAATTCTGAAGCGGGAGAAAACCGTGCTGGCCACCCGTCTTTCCCCGGAGGCGCTCGATGCGCTCGAGGCCCGTTTCCCCGATGGGGAGCGGAACGAACGCGCACGAACGTTCGTGATCGGCATGCCCGAACCGGACAGGGATCGTGTTCACGGCGACATCCTGGTGGTTTCCGCCGGGACCTCGGACATGCCGGTGGCCGAGGAGGCGGTGGTCACCGCGCGCGCCATGGGAAATCCGGTGGGATCCCTGTACGATGTGGGCGTGGCCGGCATCCACCGTCTTCTGGCGCGAAGGCATCATCTCATGTCCGCCTCCTGTGTCATCGTGGTGGCGGGAATGGAGGGCGCGCTGGCCAGCGTGGTGGGGGGTCTGGTGGATGTTCCGGTTATCGCCTGCCCCACCAGCGTGGGCTATGGCGCTTCCTTCAATGGCCTTTCCGCGCTCCTGACCATGCTCAATTCCTGCGCTTCCGGGGTGACCGTGGTGAATATCGACAACGGCTTCGGGGCGGGATACGCGGCGAGCCTGATCAACCGGACGGGAAAGTAGTAGGAAGCGCAGTTCAAAGACAATACCGGCGCAAGGGCGCGGCGGGATACGCGGCGCGGGCGCGAATGGGGGAGAGGCGTTCTCTTTTCCCCCTGCCGTATCCGTGCCTTTGCCCCTTTCTTTTCATAGAACCGGAAACCATCCCGGTCGTCTCAAGAAATATCCGGAGTACACGGATAGAGCGCTTCTCGGGAAGCGCCCGCGAACATACACTGCCCTCCGGGGATGGAACAGGCCGCGGCGGAGCACGGAGGAACGATGAGAATCGCCTATTTCGACTGCATATCGGGAATTTCGGGAGATATGACCCTGGGGGCGCTCGTGCACTGCGGCATGCCGCTCGCCCATCTTCGGGAGGAACTGCGCAAGCTCGATCTGGAGGGGTACGAACTCCGTGAGGAGCGGGTGATCCGCGGCGGCATATCGGCGGTGCATCTGGATGTGGACACCGGGTCGCATCAGGACCACGATGATCATGCGGGCGATCATCACCACCATGCGGACCACCAGCCCGGGGATCATCATCACGACGAGCATCATGACCACGACCACGGGTATTTTCACGACCATCCCCACGACCACGACCATCATCACGATCATCCCCATGCGCAGGACCACGAACACGGGCATAAGGATCATTCCGGACACCCGCATCCCGAACACCGCCCGCTCTCCCGTATTCGCGGCATTATACGATCCAGCGGCCTTTCCGAGCGGGTCAAGTCCCGGGCGGAAGCCATTTTCACCCGTCTCGCCGAGGCGGAGGCGAAAGTCCACGGCTCCACCATCGAGGAAGTTCATTTTCATGAGGTGGGCGCGGTGGATGCCATCGTGGATGTGGTGGGGTCCTGCATCGGGTTGGAATATTTCAAGGTGGACGCCGTGGCGTCCACCCCCCTGCGTCTGGGGACCGGTACGGTGAGGTGCGCCCACGGGATCATGCCGGTTCCGGTCCCCGCGGTGGTGGAACTGACCCGGGGCGTTCCCGTGGTGCGGACCATGATCCAGGGAGAACTCACCACGCCCACCGGCGCGGCCATTCTCACCACGCTGGCCTCCTCCTGGGGTCCGGTGGAGGGATTTGTCGCCGAGACCGCCGGGTATGGCGCCGGAACCCGGGTGCGCGAGGAGTTTCCCAATTTGCTGCGCATCTCCATCGGACAGGTGGGCGAAGCCTACCAGACCGACCACTCCGTCCTGCTCGAAACGAATATCGACAACATGAACCCGGAAGTTTTCGGGTATCTTTCCGAGCGCCTGTTCGATGCGGGAGCCAAGGACGCCTACCTGACTCCCATCTATATGAAGAAAGGGCGTCCCGGGACCCTGCTCAGCGTCATCACCGACGAATCCATCATGGATTCCATGCTCGAAACCATCTTCTGCGAGACCACGACTCTCGGGGTGCGCATCTCACGGGTTTCGCGTCGCACGGTGAAGCGCGAACCGGGAACGGTGCAGACCGGGTTCGGCCCCGTGCGGGTCAAGGTCGCCCATGTGAACGACAGCGTCCGGTTCTCCCCGGAATACGAGGACTGCGCTCGTATCGCCCGCGAAAAGGGCATCCCGCTGCTCACGGTATATGATATCGTCCGGAAAGGAACGCTGGCATGAACGCGGAAGGAACCGTGCGCGGGGCAACGCCGTGGTGGAGCGGCGGGAGGGGACGGAGCCGGATATCCGGTTCCGGTCGAATTCCGGTCTCCGCCATCACACCCCCGCGTCACGGTTTCACCCGTGTACCGCGCGCCGTATGCTTTCTCCCCGCTTTCCCCATGGGTGGATTAACATGAAACAGTATCTTTTCGCTATTCTCCCGTTGCTCGCCGTCGTTTCCCTGACAGCGGCCCAGACAGTCGCGCCCAAGGCTGCCGCTCCCGCGGACACCGCGAAGACCACGTCGCCCGCAGCGAAGGCCAAAACCGCCGCGCCCGCAGCGAAGGCAGTCGCGAAACCGGACAGCGCGCAAGGGAAGACCGCCCCCGCCGCGCAGGTGAAACAGACGCCCTTGACACTGACTCCCGCGCCCCCGTCCGCCGGGGCGGATACCGCTCAGGCGCAGCTCCCGCCCCTTCCCCCCATGCGGAATGAAATCGCCACGGAGAAAATGGTGGCTGGGAATCCCGACGGGGTGACGCCACGACCGAAAGCGGCGGTATCCTCTCCGGATGTTTCCGGAGCCGCGGCTCCCGCGGCGCAGGCCGGAGACGGGCTTGCGCTCACTCCCGCAGCGGCGTCCGCCGCCGGGAAACCCGATTCCACCGCACTGGCGGTGATCCCCCCGAGGAAAACGGATCGTCCGCCCGCGTCAAAAGCTCCCGCCGGCCAGTCCGCAAAACGCAAGTCGGATCTGTTCCGCGAGGAACTCACCCTTCTCAATACCCCCTCCGGGAACCTGCGCACGGTGAGAGTGGTCATCGACGACCAGTTTGATCTGGTGGGCATGGTGTATGGCGAGGAACTTGGATTCGTGCGGATTCTCGCCGCGGACAACGGCGGAAACTTCACCGAGACATGGAAGAGTCCGCCGCTCAATTCGCCGGTGCGGGGCGTGTTCGTGGAAAACCTGGACAATATCGGGGAGGCGGAGGTTGTCGCCTATACCGCCGAGGGAAACATCTTTATCTTCGGATACGATACCCACGAACAGAAATACAAGACCCCCGACGGCACTTACCAGGGCATCAACGCCATGCTTGTCGCAAATGTGGACGCCGATGCGCAAAAGGAGCTGATGTTCATCTCCAAGGCGGGGAAAATGGTACAGTTCGACCCGGTGACCAAGTTCGAGGAATGGACCTCCACCGAAACCTACACCGCCACCGACATGGCGCTCGGGAATGTGGACAACGACCGTGAACTCGAACTCGTGCTCAACACCGGCGAGGTGATGAGCCTGCGGTACAAATCGGTGGAATGGAAGATGGAAGGCCCGCTCGTGAGCCCCACCAGCCGCCTTTCCCTCATGGATGTGGACAGCGACGGCATTCTCGAGCTCATCATCCAGTACGACCAGTCCTACGTGCGGATCATCGATGTGGACCAGCGACGCGAAAAGTGGTGAGGGGGAAAGAAAGGGGCAGAGGGAAAAAGGAGCAAAGGAGCAAAGGGGAAAGATATCAAAAACGGGGACGGGCATGGATGCCCGATCCCCGTTTTTAGTGTGCCGGAGTTTTCACCCGCGGGTCACTTTACCCGGCCCGCGCTGTCCGCGGCGCTCACCACCGCTTCCATGTCGGCGCTGTCGACCAGTGCATCGGCGGGTTTTCCGGCTATTTTGACCGTGATCCACAATTCCAGGGGTTCCGGCGCGAGATTCGGCATGTTGGGTTGCCCCATGCCGCCGCGTCTGCCCGATCCGCCGCGCATGCCGCCTCCCATCAGTTCGGGGCTCATGCTCCCCTGTCTCGATCCGCCGCGACGTGCGGCCACCTTTGGGGTGATAAACCCGATCTTGAGCGATTTCACCTGCTTGGTGAAGATCCCATAGGGGCAGGTTTCCGTGCGACGGAGCGGGTACTGGAGCTCATAGACCAGATTCCCCTCCGCGAGACCGATCCGGCACGCGATATCGTATTTCGAGGCTTCCGTGACAGAGAGCTTGTTTATCTCGTCGGGATAGGGTCCGATCAGGGCCAGATCGGTCTGCACCGCATCGAGAATGGCGTCCACCTGGGTTGAATCCGCGCCGTGGCCGAAACGGGCGCTCCCCTGTGCCAATGCCCTGGTATGCCCCTGTATTCCGAGCGGGAAGCGTATTCCGAGTTTCTTGTCCTTTTTCCCGCTTTCATCGAACCACATGGTGCATCCCAGCGCCATCAACTGACGCTGGAGCGACCGGTCGCGGGTGGAAATCCGTATATACAGCTTGTCCGCATCGTTCATCAGCCCCACGGTCACTTTCTTCTTTTCGAAATAATACCGGGCGTTCTCCCATTCGGCACGGGCGTCCTTCCCGTCGATGGCGATTTCACGGTCCCGCCAGACGCTGTCGAAATCCGGCATACGGCACCCGGCGATCAGCATCAGCGTCAGGATGAACGAACCGGGGAATAACCAGTCTTTCCAGTGCTTCATTACCCTTCCTCCCTGAAATTCATGCAATTACGGCAAGCTGCTCTCATCTACGACGCCCCCGGACCATAAAAGTTTAAGAAATTCCGATCCGCGCATTCCCTTCGGTGACCAATCGCCGGAACCGCTCATAGCGGTCTCCGCCGCCCCAGATATCCAGCATCCGCAGCGTGTTGTTCTGGAGCAGCGGATCATCGTCCGGCCCGAGCAGTCCCCCCTCGATCGCCCGGTCATACTCTTTCGTGCCCGGAACGGGGCTGAAGAGCGCGGGAAACACCCGCACCCCGCGAGAATGGGAGAACGCCACGGTTTCAAACGCCTCCTCCGGCTCCTGTCCGGGAAGACCCGCGAGGACATAGGCCCCCATATCCTCCGGGGTGAATCCCGTATGCTGGAGCGCCTGTACCGCCCGACGGAACAGCTCGCGGCTCACCTTGCCCGAATACCGCTCCTTGGCGCGCTCCCCGGATACGGTTTCCAGACTGAGCCGTATGGTAACCATGCCCGCGCGGCGCATGAGTTCCGCCAGTTCCGGAGTGATCTCACGCACATGCAGGCCGTTGGGGGTGTGCAGGCGCACCGGCGCGCCCGCCTCCGCCAGTTCCTCGAAAAGAGGCGCGGCATACCGGTCCGCGTGCAGCAGGAGCGCGTCGTCATAAAACGCGATGTCCCGCACTCCCCGGGCGGCGAGGGCGAGCACCGCTTCAGCGGCGGCCCGCGGGGTTTTTCGCTCGAATTCCCCGGCGAGGAGGTGCGAGGCGCAGGCGGTGCATCGCATGGGGCACCCGCGCGAGGTCATCACTCCGGCGGCGGGCAGATCGCGGTACATGTCCCAGGCGGGTTCCGGCCAGCATTCGAATGCATCCGGGATCAGGGGACCTTCGCCGCTCTTCCCGGCGAGCGATTCGACCGCCTCCACGATGCGGGAGGGGAGCGCCCCGGTGATGACCCGATCCGCGCCGCTGTGGGTACGCGCATGTTCCGGACAAAGTTGGGAATAGATCCCGCCGAGGGCGACCGGCGTTCCCGGCAGCATTTCCTGCAGGAGCGCGATGGCCTCGAACGCTCCGGGATACCAGTAGGTCATGATCGAGGTCACCAGCGCCACATCCGGCGGGGGGCCTTCGAGCACCTTCTCCCGGAACATCTCCACGGGGATGCCGTACCGGCAGAAGTACCGGGGAACATGGGCGAGACAGGAGGGTTTGGGGATGATCTCGCGCCGGAATTTGCCGGTCCCGTACGGGCGAATCTCTTCCCCGACATAGCCATCCGGTCCCTGAAACCGGTGCATGCAGTCCACCATGCGGATTTCATGTCCCCGCGCGGCCAGAAATGCACCGGCGTACAAGAGCCCGAGCGGTTTCGCCCACAGGTCGAACGCCGCGAAATCGGTTATCCAGGGATTGATGAGGAGAATGCGCATGGGGAGAGGGATGCGGTGTGAGGTATGAGGGTTGATAGCTGTCCGCCAGTCCTCCGGATGTCGAAAGGGCGGCTGTTGGACTGTCAAGTCAATACAGGTGAGTGGTCTGCG
>CAYRTQ010000117.1:4229-12371 GCA_964426865.1 uncultured bacterium | reverse complement strand
TCATTTCCCTGCGCCTTCGCGTCCTGGCGAGAGATATCTTCCTTTTCAACGGGTTGCCATGCTTCCGAAAGTCTCCATCATCATCGCGGTCGGCGTCCCCGGGGCGTATGTCGAGGAGTGCGTGACACACTGTCTGCGGCTGGACTACCCCGACTTCGAGATCATCGTGCTTCCGGATTCCGATTGGACGCCGCCGGACCCGCGGGTGAAAGTCATCCCGACCGGCAAGGTGCGCCCCGCCGAAAAGCGCGACCGTGGAGTGGAAGCATCCACCGGAGAACTCGCGGCCATCATCGACGATGACGCTTATCCCGATACGGACTGGCTCGCGAACGCGGCGCGCCATTTCTCCGATCCCACGGTCGCCGCGGTGGGCGGACCCGGCATGACCCCGCCGTCCGACAACCTGCGCCGTCACATCTCCGGCTGGATCTATGAATCGCCACTGGTGAGCGCGGGGTACGTTTACCGGTACCGTCCGGGACGCATGCGGGATGTGGACGATTACCCCACTTCCAGCCTCATCATCCGCAAGAGCGATTTTGAAGCCGCCGGGGGATTCGACACCGGATACTGGCCGGGCGAGGACACCATCCTCTGTCTCAAGCTCACCCACGAACTCGGCAAGCGCATTGTTTACGACCCCTCCGTGCGGGTGCATCACCACCGTCGCGAGATATTCGGGCCGCACCTGCGCCAGATCAAAAGCTATGCGCTGCACCGGGGATTCTTCGCGCGGAAGTTCCCCCAGACCTCGCTCAAGGCGAGCTATTTCGCGCCGAGCGCGTTTACGCTTTTCGCTTTCCTGGGATGGATGAGCATCTGGATATCTCCGGAACTTTTCCGGGCATGGGCGGGTGTAATGCTCCTG
Source organism: uncultured bacterium (assembly GCA_964426865.1). GTDB lineage: Bacteria > Latescibacterota > Latescibacteria > Latescibacterales > Latescibacteraceae > JAWLHT01. The sequence goes on along the minus strand of CAYRTQ010000117.1, from coordinate 11,500 downwards.
TACGCCGCGCTGGCGCTGACATTCTCGCTCCGGACCCCCAACCCGCTCGGCGTCCTGGGGATATTCGCGGGGACATTCGTCACCCATGTCACCTATGGCCTCTGGTTTCTGAAAGGTCTGCTGGCGCGGGAAGTGAAGGATTGAGGATCCGGGGGAAAACAGCCGGACATCTGTATGGAAAAAGGCGGGGTGTTCTTCACCGCCGCGGACCTTCACACGGCCTGCGGCCACCCTCTCCCCCGCGAAATGACGCGCGGGCGAGGGAAAAGAATGCCTCCGGCAAGGCGTATAAAGAATGTATGCGCTCAAAGAGGAGCATTTTCTTGCAGCTTTGAGTTCTCTCTCTACCTTCTTTTGAAGAGCCCGCCTTTCCCTCTCGCCCGCGCGTCTCCTTGCGTGGGAGAGAGGGAAGGGAGTGAGGGCAAAAAGCGCCCCGGCTCCTCTATGCTTGTCATTCCCAACTGCTTGGGGAATGACACTTTGCACTGAATATATCTTCTCGTCTGTCAGAAGTGGCCCATCAAGGGAATGATGAATATTCACCCTCTCATTTGCCCGGTCTGCGGGAACGATCTGATCGCGGAACCCGGCAGGCTCGTCTGCACCCTGCGGCATTCGTTCGACATCGCCCGCGAGGGATATGTCAACCTCCTGCCGCCCCGACGCGATACGGCGCGCGTTCCGGGTGATCCCCGGAGCATGGTGCGGGCCCGGAGGAATTTCCTGGATCACGGGCACTATGAACCGCTGGCCGAGCTGATCGCCGGTCTCGCGACGGACCACCTGGCCGGGAATCCCGGCGCGGATGCGGTCGGCGCCGAAATCGGCTCGGGCGAGGGCTATTTCATCGGACGAGTGCGTCAGCGCGCCGAGGAGCGGAAGCTGGGTCCCCCGCGCTGCCTGGGCATGGACATATCGAGGGATGCGGTACGGATGGCGGCGAAACGGTACCCGGAAATCACTTTTTTCGCAGCCGATGTGTGGGAGAAAGTGCTGTTCCGGGACGGTTCGGTCCGTGTTCTGCTGGACGTGCTCGCGCCCCGTAATCCCGCGGAGTTCGCCCGGGTGCTCGAGCCCGGGGGAATGCTCGTGGTGGCGATTCCGGGCGAGCGTCACCTGGAGGAACTCCGCCGCGACCTGCCGCTCCTGGGGATCGAACCCGGCAAGCAGGAACAGGTGGAAAAGCGGCTTTCCGGCGCGTTCCGGCTGGAGCAGCGCCGGACGCTCGAATACACCATGTCCCTGACCGGAGACGAACTGCGCGACCTGGTTGAAATGACCCCCAATTACTGGCATGTCGCCACGGAAGACCTGGAACGCCTCCGCGGGCGCGGCCGTCGGATCACCGCAAGCTTCCGGATCCTGAAATTCGTGAAATAACGTCGAAAAGGAATCCACCCGTGAAAATATTCATCAGCTATCCTCCGCTCGAGGGCAAGGGAACGCCCATGCTGGGGCAGAATCGCCAGTTCCAGTGGTTCCACAACCCCTCGTTCATCTATCCCATGGTGGCGGCATCGGCGGCCACGCTTCTCCGGTCGAAGGGGCACGAGGCGGTCTGGGATGACGGCATCGCGAAACGGATGAGTTCCGAGGCGTGGTGGGAAAATCTCCTTCGGGAGCGTCCGGATATCGTGGCCATGGAAACCAAGACCCCGGTGGTGAAACAGCACTGGGCCATCGCCGACCGTATCCATCGCGAATTGCCCGGCACGGTGGTAGCGCTCATGGGCGACCATGTCACCGCCTTCCCGGAAGAAACCATGCGGAACTGCACCTGCGATTACGCGCTCACCGGGGGGGATTTCGACTTCCTGCTGGCGAACATCGTGGAGCACATCACCGAAGGCGCGGAACTGGAACCGGGCGTCTGGAGCCGTGAGAACGGTGAAATACGCGACACCGGCCCCTTCCGTCTGGATCACGACCTGAACACGCTCCCGTTCGTCGACCGTGAACTCACCTGCTGGAACCTCTACGGCGAACCCCTGTACAAGCGAGAGCCGTTCACCTACACCATGGTGGGACGCGACTGTCCCTGGGCAAAGTGCACGTTTTGCTCCTGGACCACGCTCTTCCCGAAATTCCGGACCCGCACCCCGGAAAGCCTCCTCGAAGAAATCGGGATACTCATCGAACGGTATGGGGTACGGGAAATCTTCGACGACACCGGCACATTCCCTTCCGGGAAATGGCTGGAGCGTTTCTGCAAGGGGATGATCCAGCGGGGATACAACCGGAAAATACGGCTTTCCTGCAACATGCGCTTCGATTATCTCACCCCGGAGCGTGCGGCGCTCATGAGCGAGGCGGGATTCCGTCTCATGAAACTGGGGCTGGAATCGGCCAACCAGGCCACCCTGGACCGTCTCCACAAGGGAACGAAGGTGGAGGACATCAAGCGCGGCTGCCGTATCGCCAAGGACGCGGGGCTTGAGGTGCATCTCACCGTCATGGTCGGCTACCCCTGGGAGACCCGCGCGGACGCCGAACGCACCATGCGGCTCGCCCACACGCTCATGCGGGAAGGACTGGCGGACATGCTCCAGTCCACGGTCACCATTCCCTATCCGGGCACGCCCCTCTTCCGGGAGGCCGTGGAAAACGGCTGGTTGCGTTTCGCCCCGGACGAATATGAGAAATTCGATATGTCCCGGCCCGTGCTCAAAACCCCGGACATGTCCCCGGAGGAAGTGGTGGAAATCTGCAATTCCATCTACCGGGCCTTCCTCACCCCACGCTACATCCTCCGTTACCTCCTGAGCATCCGCTCCTTCGCGGACCTGAAGTTCATCGCGAGGGGAACCAGGGCGGTGGTGGGGCACCTGCTGGATTTCACCCGGAAAGGGTGACCGGGAAAAAACCATTCAGAGAAAAGGCGTTCCGGAAACGGAGCGCCTTTTCTCTTTTGCGGGGGATAGCGAGTTTCGCGTAAGGTCCGCGCTTCGACACTTCGACAGGCTCAGTGTCCGCAGGCCCAACGCCCGACGCTGGCTGAACCTGTCGAAGCCAGCCAACCAAAGATTATACCCCATAACAGAGTACTGCTATCCCTTTTCCCTGCTCCTCCGGCGCTCGCGCTCCCAGTCGGCGTAATTCTCGGGGGGATGGATCACCTCTGCTTCCGGCAACGGATGGAGACGCGCGGCTCCGGAAGCACAGCCGGTGACACAGAGTCCGCAGCCGATACACCGGGCGGGATCCGCCACGGCGACACCCCCGGCCATCGAAATCGCCCGCACCTGGCAACGGTCGAGACAGACTCCGCAGCCGGTGCATACACCCGGATCGATCCCGGCGGAATAATTGGCGCGGGCGATGGAATGCTCCAGTCCGAATTCGGTGATTCCCCGAAGAATGGCGCAACAGCACCCGCAGCAATTGCATACGTACCACACCCCTTCCGCCACGTTGCTCACCGAATGCACCAGCCCCGCCGTTTCGGCACGGTCGAGGACCGCGAGCGCCTCATCCCGCGTGATCCCCTCCGTCCCGGAGGAATGCCCGGTGGTGGAGAAATAGAGGCAGACATCCAGGGGATGATCGCAGCCTTTTCCCACCGCGCGCCGCTGTACCCGGCAGATGCAGTCGCGCACCTGGAAGGACGAGGCCCTCTCCAGCAGAGCCCGCACATCATCGTAGGGGAGAATCCATTCCCTGGGGAGCGACCCGCGCGCGGGGACCACCCGTTGGAACGCCGGATCGTATTTCATGAGACCCGCCGCGCCGCCATCTGCCAGCCAGTGTTCGAAAAGATGGGCGAGTTCCGGGTCCATGCGGTCCAGTTGGGCCTCGTACAGGCCCACCACGAACGGGGCGAGACGAAACCGCGGCCTCCCGCCCTCACGATCGAACCAGACCAGCCCGCGGCGCACCAGTTCCATGCACCGACGGCGCACCTCGGCGGCGCTCGATCCCAGACGTTCCGCGATCTGGTCGGCGGGTTCCATCTCCCCCCAGAGCTGCGCGGCAAACTGCGCTTCCTCCGCTGAGCAGATGCGTTTCAGAAGCGGAATTTCCACATTGGAGGGCGTGCGGGGAAAACCGTTCGGCAGACGGTCCAGCGCCTCGGCAAGCAGTTCGTAGGCCGCATCAGGAGATTCGGGCATGGAAAGGCATCCTTTGTTCTCGGGCTGTTTTTCACCGTAAAGGGGGAATATAGCGGATTCATCGACTGATTCCACGGGGAAACGGGGTATCCGCGCTCATTTTATGGCCGGCCCGGGTTCGGGCGATTCTTTGCGTTGTACGGCTTTTTCAGCGCCCCATTCCATTTTTTCGTGTCGGACATAAGTCATGCAAGCGGGAATACCGGGTTGATTGCGGCGCAAAAATACAATATATTACTATATAAAGGAAATCACATAATACTCCCCTCTGGCCCGCTGGAAAGCATGCTCCCGTCGACTCGACTGCATTCTTCCCAAATGACCGGGAATGCGTAGAGCGCCATCATTCCCTTTCCCCATGCTTTTCTCTCTGTCACCTCTGCGGTTCAATCCGTTCTTCCTTTCACTTCCCTTTTCCATCCCGCCCGTTTCTCCCGCTCACCCCGCTCTGGACGATATGGTCCGTGCGTGTCCCGAGGACCGATACAAGGAGGGCGTCATGAAAATAATCTGTAGTATTTGCGCCTATATTGTTCCATTGATCCCGCTGTTCACCCCGTGCCCGGCGAGTGCCGGAGCGGATATCCCCCTCACCGGAATCCAAGCTTCCCCCTCCCGCGACCGGGCCAGGGCGGAATGGGAATGGAGACGGCTGCGCGATCCCGCAACCAATGCCATCCCTCCCGGAATACGGGAACGGGAGTTGCGATTCGCCCGTAAATCGGGAGTATTGAAACCCTCGCTGAATTCGCCCGGATGGGTACGCCGGGGGCCGTTCAATATCGGCGGACGCACCCGCGCGCTCGCGGTCGATGTGAGCGACGAGCGGACACTTTTCGCCGGAGGCGTGTCCGGCGGCCTGTGGCGCTCCGCCGACCAGGGCGCGACCTGGAAACGGGTCACCGTTCCGGGCGAGGTCCAGACCGTCTCCTGCATCGCCCAGGATACCCGCTCCGGAAAAACGGGGGTCTGGTATTACGGAACCGGGGAAATCATCGGCAATAGCACCCGCGATCAGGGCGGCAATGCCCCGGTACGGGGAAACGGAATATACAAATCCACCGACAGCGGGATCACCTGGACCGCGCTCCCTTCCACCGCGCCCCCTGACCCGGAGGAATTCACCTCCTCTTTCCAGTATGTCAACACGATCGCCACGGACCCCTCCAATACCACCGAAGACGAGGTGTATGCGGCGTGCGCCGGGGCGATATTCCGCAGCACGGACGGCGGAGCGACATGGAAACGGACACTGGGATCCGGAAACCCATCCGGGGCGGGTGCCGCGCCGTATACCGATGTGGCGGTGACCTCCACGGGCATGGTGTACGCCACGCTCAGCACCGGAACCGGCATGGGAATCTGGCGCTCCCCGGACGGCCTGGAATGGGAGAACATCTCTCCCGACGGCTGGCCGGGATCCGGCTTCATCCGGATCGGGATCGCGCCCACCAGAGAGAGCACCGTATACTTCTTCGGACACATCCCCGGTTACGGGGTAAACAACGGCGTTCTCCTGCTCTGGTCCAACAACGACTGGACCGATCTTTCCCAGAACCTGCCCTATTCCTACGGAATGGACAACCTGGACCTGCAAGGGGGATACAACATGATGATTGAGGTTTCACCCTGGGACGAAAATGTGGTGTTCCTGGGCGATGTCAACCTGTGGCGCTCTACCGACGGTTTTTCCTCCTCCGGCAATCGGACCCAGATCGGCGGATATTCCACCGACAATTCCGGCCATATCTACCCCAATCACCATCCCGGCCTCCACGCGGTGGCTTTTCTACCCTCCAATCCACGGGTGCTGTTCAGCGGGAGCGATGGCGGGGTGAGCGTCACCAGCGACTGCACCGCTTCCACTGTACAGTGGACCTATCTGAACAACGGCCTCTATACCACCCAGTTCTACAGCGCCGCCGTCGATCATGCCACGACGAGTCCGCTGATCATGGGCGGCATGCAGGACTGGGGAACATTCGGGACACTGCCCACGGTGCGCACCGATTCCTGGAATTGGTATATTCCCGGAAACGGCGGCCTCTGCCATATCCGCGATTCAGGGAACGCCTTTTACGGCGCCGCGGAAAACGGGCTCATCTTTTCCGGGAGCCTGGAACCGGACGGGGAATTGAGCGACTGGGCGCTGCTCACTCCCGCCGGGGGAAGGAACTTCCTCTTCGTCACCCCGTATGTCATGGACCCGAACGACAACAATGCGATCTATGTCGGAGCCGGGGATGTCATCTGGCGCAACAGCGATGTCTCCGAAATACCTTCCCGGAATTCCATGCCCACGAACATCAACTATTTCAACATGAGCCAGGCGGCTCCCTCCACGGGGAACATCTCCGCGATCGGAATCTCCACCCAACCGGCGAATGTCCTGTACTACGGTACCGACCGTGGCGAGGTGTTCCGGGTGGATAGAGCTGCATCGGACAACCCGGGGCATGCCGATATCTGGACCGGGAAAGGACTCCCAAAGGATTCCTTCGTGAATTGCATCGCCGTGGACCCGGGGAACGCGGACCATGCGATTGTCATCTTCTCGAATTACGAAGTGAAGAGCGTCTTCTACACCGCGAACGCCGGAGAAACCTGGACATCCATCTCCGGCAACCTGGAGGAGAACCCCGATGGCTCCGGGTCGGGCCCCTCGGTGCGATGGGCGACCCATCTCCACGCCTCCGTCGGGGACAGCATGTATTTTGTGGGAACCAGCACGGGATTGTACTCCACCCGCAGCCTGCGGGGTGACGAGACGATCTGGTCGCAGGAGTCGCCGGATCTCATCGGCAATATGGTGGTCGATGGGGTGGACAGCCGCTCCACCGACAACCTTGTGGTCGCGGCAACCCACGGCGGCGGGGTGTTCAGCGCCCAAGCCATCCCGGTGGGAGTGAACGGGGAGAAACCGGACGCGTTCGAGTTGAAGCAGAATATGCCCAACCCGTTCAATGAAGGAACGGTCATCGAATTCACCCTGCCCGTTCCCTCCCATGCGGTCCTGACCGTCTACGACATTCTCGGGCGTACGGTCAAAACCCTGGTGAACGAAAACCGGGCCGCCGGAACGCACAAGACGATTTGGGACGGGCGCGACAGCCGGGGTGATCCGACGGCGGGCGGCGTGTACTTCTACCGTCTCGAAACCGC
>CAYRTQ010000117.1:0-4219 GCA_964426865.1 uncultured bacterium | reverse complement strand
CGGGAGCCAGCTTGGCCCGCAGGATGGTCTATCTCAAATAGGCAAGAGCCCATCCGTATACAAAGATTATGCTCTCTTCAGGGAAAGAGTTCCCGCGCAGGGGCAAGAGGGCGCGAAGCGACGAAAAGAGGAGAGGAACCAATTCCGCCGGGTTCATTTCGGAATGATTGGTTTTCTGCGCAGGCTCTTCAGAAACAGCCGTTCGACCTTGGTCCGGGCCCACGGGTTATTTCTCAGGAACTTCAAACTGGATTTTATACTCGGATCGTTGGTAAAGCATTTGATATCAATAATTTTCCCCAATTCTTCCCAGCCGTGGCTTTCCACGAGTCTGGTGAGAATAGTTTCCAGCGTTATGCCGTGAAGAGGATCCTTTGATTTTCGTGGAGCACTGTCCCTGTTTTTACCTTCCACTTCGTTCCGGTTTCCTTCCTTTTCGCCCGGGCCCACGCTCTTTCGGCTGAAGTTCGGAGTGAACATGAGCGTAACATAAAATATGGCATGGCGATGGTGATATTTCGCACTGCATCGCGTGTCCATGTAATATAACAATACACACTTGACACACAACAAGATATGTAATTAACACCCTGATCGCCGAAAAGATTCCGCCCCGGGTTCTCCACCCGCCACGGTTCTCCGCCACGTTCCCTCTTTTGCACGGCGCACCATGCCGTCATGCCAATTCCGCTTTCAATCCTCGGCAAAACCTTCGCCTTCTCCCGGCCGTGCAGGGGACTTCCACCCCCAAGCTGACGATCATGCCCGAAGAACTGACAAGGGGTGAGCCAGATACCGGACTTACCCCTTGTCTTTGCCGATATACGGGGAATTCGTTTTATTTCCCCACCGCGAACACCGCCATGTCGCCGGGAGCGATCGAGCCGGTGATGGCATCCGCGCCAATGGCGAGTTTGCCGCCGTTTCCCCCCGGGACCCATGAGACTTTCGCGCCCTTGGCGAGCGTTATGGAGAGGTCCATCGGCTTCGTGTAGTCGCGGTTCACCACGACAAGATAGGTACGGCCGTTGTTCTCCACCCGTGACACCACCGCGCCGCCGTTGGGGGTGGCGACCGCGCTGAACGGCTCGAACGGCTGGAATTGTTTCGTTCCCTTGGGAATCGTTCCGCCGGTATGGCCGACACTCACCACGTTCGCGCCGGAAAAGACCGCGGCATAGGACTGGAGTTCACGATTCATCGTACGAACGAATTCATAGGTCGGAGTCCGGGTTCCGTCCACCGCGATGGGAGCGTCGTGGAATTTCCCTTCCGAAGGGCTGACCGGAGTCCAGTAGGTGAAATACTGGATCACGCTCGCGCCATAGGCGAGAGCGGTGAATGCTTCGATCCGGAGCTGCTCGGGGGTGGGGACGACATACACCGGATCGAGCGCGACCGACATGGCGAACGCCCAGAAAGGTTTTCCCGCTTTCCTGGCCGCGGCGGAGATGATTTCGAGATTCTCGTACCAGTCGGGGCGCAGGCCGGTGTTGGTGACCGGGTAATGGTCAAAGGAAATGAACGGAACCGGAACGGTGGCGACAAAGCTGTCCACGTGCGCCTGGTAGGTCTTGGTTCCCAGTTGCTGCTCGTTGGCGTAGGTGGGAAAGAGATTGATGTAGCAGGGATGGGCGGAATCGACCGCCTGAATGCGCTTCACCCAGACACCCAGCTCGGGGAAGAGTTTGGCGTTGGGTTCGTCGACAATATGGTATCCCGCCAGCCCCGGATGATTCATGAACCGCTTTACCGTGCCCTCCGGGTCGGCTTTCAGTTCCGGGCAGGTAATGAAGAGCTTCACCCCGGCCTTTGCGGCGGAATCGAGCGCTTTCTGGACCGCATCGGCGTTCGGGAACGGCGACATGCTCGTGGTGAACCCGATATCCGCGAGTTCCTTGTACCGCGCGTCCGAGGTTGAATCCGCCGGGATGCTCCACCAGGCATGCACCGGAATGGGATTCGGAGCGGGAGGAGTCTGCGCCGGCTGTTTCGCGTTGCAGGAAAGAAGGATCACCCCCAGGAAAAGACCCGCCGCGGTCAATCGGTACGTCCGCATGCCTACCCCCTTTTACAATGAGATTCTTTCTCCCGGAGCAATTCCCCGGACGCGAGTCAAAAAACTCCGGTAATGTCTGCAAATACGTATTATATTTCCACACAATTCGTATGAAGCGTGAAAAGGCGAACACCCGGATCCGGGTTTTTCTTTGGTTTTTTCCGGAATTGTTTTTCCTGTAGTTCCCTGTGCGCTCTACGTCTCACTTTTTCTTTGCTCCTGTATATCTTTGCGTGGGATTTTTCTTTACTCTCCGCGTCTCCGCGAGAAATGTCATTCTGGGGGTCGATATGGCAAGCGAGATCTATGTTCTGGGAATCGATTTCGGGACCGATTCGGTGCGCGCGCTCATCGTGAACGCCCGCAACGGTGAGGAGGCGGCCACCGCGGTGCGGCATTTCCCCCGGTGGAAGGAAGGACGGTACTGCGATCCAGCTTCCAACCGGTTCCGCCAGCACCCGCTGGACCACATCGAATGTCTGGAGGAAAGCGTGCGCGAGGCCCTCTCCCTGGCCCCCGCCGATGTTCCGGCCAATCTCCGGGGGATCGCGGTGGACACCACGGGATCGACCCCCGGGCCGGTGGATCGCGAGGGAACCCCGCTGGCGCTTCTCCCGGAATTCGCGGAGAACCCCAACGCCATGTTCGCTCTCTGGAAGGACCACACCGCGGTGGCCGAGGCGGAGGAGATCAACGAGACCGCGCGCACCTGGGGCGGCCCCGATTTCACCGCATACGAGGGCGGCGTCTATTCCTCCGAGTGGTTCTGGGCCAAAATGCTCCACATCCTGCGTGAGGACCCGTCGGTCCGCGAGGCGGCTTTCTCCTGGGTGGAGCACTGCGACTGGGTGACCGCGCTCCTCACCGGTCGCACCGACCCCCTGACCATCCGGAGAAGCCGGTGCGCCGCGGGACATAAGGCCATGTGGCACGAATCCTGGGACGGTCTCCCTTCCGAGGCGTTCCTCTCCCGTCTGGACCCCCGTTTTTCCGGCATGCGGGAGCGGCTCTACCGTGAAACATGCACCTCCGATTTCGTGGCGGGGACTCTCTCCCCCGAGTGGTCCGAACGGCTGGGAGTGCGGGAGCGCGTTCCGGTGGCGGTCGGCGCGTTCGACGCCCACATGGGTGCGGTGGGCGGCGGCATACGGCCCTATACCCTCTCGAAAGTCATCGGCACCTCCACCTGCGACATCCTTGTCGCGCCCATGGAAGAATTCGGGGACAAGTTCGTGCGGGGCATCTGCGGGCAGGTGGACGGCTCCGTGATTCCCGGCATGCTGGGGATGGAAGCGGGACAGTCCGCGTTCGGCGATCTTTACGCCTGGTTCCGGGATGTGCTGCTCTGGCCGGTGCGGGAACTCCTTCGCCCCGTGGTGGATATCGAAAAGGTGGCCGAACTGGTCATTCCCGAACTTTCCCAGGCCGCGGCGCGGACTCCGCTCACCGTCCGCAACCCGGTGGCGCTGGACTGGATGAACGGCCGTCGCACTCCCGACGCCGACCAGGCGCTCAAGGGCGCGCTTGCCGGGCTGAATCTGGGCAGTTCCGCGCCGGTCATATTCCGGGCGCTGGTGGAATCCACCGCGTTCGGATCCCGACGCATCGTGGAGCGTTTCGAGACGGAAGGGGTGCCCATCGAGGGCATCATCGCCCTGGGCGGAGTGGCGCGCAAATCCCCCTTCGTGATGCAGACCCTGGCCGATGTCCACAACCGTCCCATTCAGGTGGCCCGCAGCGAGCAGACCTGCGCCCTGGGCGCCGCCATGTTCGCCTCGGTGGCGGGCGGCGAGCATCCCACGGTGGAGGAAGCCATCGTGCACATGGAAGCCGGATTCGAGCATGAATACCGTCCCGACCCCGGTCGCGCGGCCATATACAACACTCTCTACGATCGGTATCTCCGTCTCGGGGAATTCGCGGAAGCGGACCTCCTGCACGTGAGGGGGCGCTGATGGCCTCCCTCGCGGAACTCCGGGAACGGGTGTGTGTGGCGAATCTCGAACTGCCCCGTCGCGGCCTGGTCCTCTACACCTTCGGGAACGTGAGCGGCATCGACCGGGAACGGGGCATTTTCGCCATCAAACCGAGCGGCGTCCCCTACGAGGAACTCACCCCGGACAAGATGACACTGGTGGACCTGGACTGCCGGGTGGTCGA
>CAYRTQ010000116.1:12203-12453 GCA_964426865.1 uncultured bacterium | reverse complement strand
ATGGCCGGGCGGTGAATCACGACCGGTGTTCAGAGTATTCCCCCGTTAACCAAGAGACAGAGATGAAATCGGAGATCAAGGAAAGAAGCGGCTGTACCCGTAAAGTGCATATCGAGATCGAGCGTGAACGGTTCGAATCCGAAGTCATGATCACGCTGAGGAAGTTGAAGCAGGACGCCCAGATTCCCGGCTTCCGCAAGGGAAAAGTGCCCGGGGAAATGCTGCTCCGCCGCTTCCGCCATTCCATCGA
>CAYRTQ010000116.1:0-12193 GCA_964426865.1 uncultured bacterium | reverse complement strand
GGAACTGATGCCCGCGGTCATGAAGGAAGCGTTTGCGGAACAGGGAATCAAGCCGGTGGGCGATCCGGGAATTTCCGACCTGCATTTCGAGGAGACCGGGCCGATCACGTTCGATGTGACCATCGAGGAACTGCCCGCCATCGATATCGAGGGATTCCGGGGGCTGGAAGCGGTCAAGGAAATTCTGGAAGTCACCGATGAGGATGTGGACGCCTCGCTCGAACGGATGCGCCGCTCCCGCGCGGTCCAGGAAGAAGTGGATCGTGAGGCGCGCGAGAGTGATATCCTGGTGGTGAATCTCCAGAAGCTCGATTCGTCCGGGGTGCCGCTGGTTGGCGAGCGTGTCGAGAACCACGTCCTTTCCCTGGACGGACGGAGCACTCCCTCGCCGGATTTCGACCGTCAGGTGGTGGGAATGAAGAAAGGCGACGTGCGGAAGGTTGAATTCACCTACGACGAGTCCATCAACAACCCCAGCCTGGTCGGAGTGACCGAGGCCTACGAGGTGGAAGTCCTGCGTCTTTTCGAGAACCGTCTTCCGGAACTGAACGATGAGTTCGCCAAGACTGTCGGATCCTACACCGATCTGGCCGACCTCCGCGCCAAGGTCCGCGAGGGTCTCGAATTGCAGTACAGCCGTCTTTCCGGGGAAAAGCTGGAATGGTCCCTGGTGGACGAATTCATCAAGAAGAACCCCTTCGAGGTACCGAACAGCATGGTGGAGCGGGTGGTCGAATCGGAAATCGAGAAGGTTCGGGAAGCGCACCCAAATGAGCAGATGGACGAGGAAGCGATTCGCAGCCGGATGCGTTCCGATGCGGTGCGGTCCGTCCAGACCTACCTGATCACCCAGGCGATCCAGGAAGCCCAGAAGATCGAGGTTTCCCGCGAGGAAGTCTCCGAACGTCTGGACGTTCTGGCCCAGGCCCACGGGGTGTCCACCCGCGAACTCCGCCGCGCCTATATCAAGGAAGGGCGTCTCGACGATGTGAAGAACGACATCCTGCAGCACAAGGCGTATGCCTGGATGGAGAGTGTCGCCGTCATCCGTGAGGAAGTTGTCCCGCGGAACACGCCGCAGTCCCGTATTATTACACCTTGACAGGAGGCATCCCCATGAACTATATCCCGTATGTGATAGAGCAGACCGGGCAGGTCGAGCGGTCCTACGATATTTTTTCGCGGCTTCTCAAGGATCGCATCATCTTCATCGGCAGCGAGATCGACGATACCATGGCCAACGTGGTGTCCGCGCAGCTCCTGTTCCTGGATGCGGATGATCCCGACAAGGATATCTACATGTATATCAACTCGCCGGGAGGCAGCATTCACGCCGGGCTCGCGATCTACGACACCATGCAGTATGTGAAGGCGGATGTGAGCACCACCTGCCTCGGTTTGGCGGCGAGCATGGCGGCGGTTCTGCTTACCGCGGGAGCCCAGGGAAAACGGAGCAGTCTTCCCAATTCCCGTATCATGATTCATCAGCCGTGGGGAGGCGGAAAAGGCCAGGCGGTGGATATCGAGATCATGGCGCGGGAAATTATGCGGAGCAGGGATGTCCTGGTGGATATCATGGCGGAAAAGAGCGGGCAGCCCCGCGAACGGATTCTCAGGGATATAGACCGCGATTATTACATGTCTCCGGGAGAAGCCAAGGAGTACGGACTCATCGACGCGGTTATCACGAAAAGGAATTTCCAAAAATAATGATGCGGAAAAACACGACCCGGGGAGGTCTGACCTGTTCCTTTTGCGGCAGGGACGCCTCGTACGTGGATAAGCTGATATCCGGGCCCTCGGTCCAAATCTGCTCCGACTGTGTGCGGACCTGCTATGACATTCTCCGTGAGGGCGGCGAGGTTCGTCCGGTTATCCTGGATTTCGAGATCCCCGCTCCCGAGGAGATCAAGACCGGTCTCGACCAGTATGTCATCGGGCAGGAGCGCGCCAAGAAGATGCTCAGCGTGGCGGTGTACAACCACTACAAACGCATCAAGAACCGGGGCGGGAGCCGTGACGACGTCGAACTCGAGAAAGACAACATTCTCCTGCTCGGGCCGACCGGGACCGGGAAGACCCTGCTCGCCCGCACCCTGGCGAAATTGCTTCGGGTTCCCTTCACCATTGCGGACGCCACGATTCTCACCGAGGCCGGGTACGTGGGCGAGGATGTGGAGAACATCCTCGTGCGGTTGCTCCAGGCCGCCGATTACGATGTGGAGCGGGCGCAGATCGGTATCATCTATATCGACGAGATCGACAAGATCGCCCGAAAGTCCGCCAATCCCTCCATCACCCGCGATGTTTCCGGGGAGGGGGTGCAGCAGGCGCTCCTGAAAATTCTGGAGGGTACCGTGGCGAACGTCCCGCCCAAGGGAGGGCGCAAGCATCCCGAACAGGCCATGGTGCAGATAGACACCACCAACATTCTCTTCATCTGTGGAGGGGCGTTCGAGGGCCTGGAGAATCTCGTGCGGCGGAGAGTGTACCAGAAATCGTTGGGGTTCGGCGCCGAGGTGCATTCCGCCAGGGACTCGAAGCGGTCCGAACTGCTCATGCGGACCGAGCCGGAAGATCTGAACCGGTTCGGGCTCATTCCCGAGATCATCGGGCGTCTTCCCATGCTCTGTTCGCTCGACGAACTGGATGAGGATGCGCTCCTGAACATCCTCACCGAGCCGAAGAACGCCCTGGTCAAACAGTATGCGCGTCTTTTTGAGCTGGATGGCATCGAACTCGAGTTCGAGGAACCGGCTTTGCGGAAGATTGTGGAGATCAGCATGAAGAAGGGCACCGGCGCCCGCGGTCTCCGGAGCGTCATCGGCCAGGCGCTGATGGATGTCATGTACCGTATTCCCTCCATCGAGGGGGTCAAGAAGGTTACTATCACCGAGGCCACCATTGAAAGCGGCGAGATGCCCACCCTCGAGAGCGGGGATGGGGCCGTTCTCCGGATCGCCTGATCCATTTCCCGGGAAAGGAGCTTTTGTCGTTCATGCCCGCACAATCGGATGACCTCCCGCAGGGGTTGGTTACGCCCGAGGATGGCGCCCGGGAGGTTTCGGAATTCCCCGAAGAAATCCCATTGCTGCCGCTTCGGGATATCGTGGTATTCCCTTTCATGGTGATTCCCATTCTCGTCATACGCGACACGTCGGTCGGGGCCCTGCAATCCGCCATGGTCCACGACCGTCATATATTCCTCGTTCTCCAGAAAAATCCGGAAGTCGATCTCCCCGGAATGGACGATATCCATCCGGTCGGGGTGATCGGACGTATCCTCCAGGTGCTGAAACTCCCCAACGGCACCGCCAAGGTGCTGATCGAGGGGCTGACCCGCGCCACGGTCACCGGTATGTCCAAGGCCGAGGATCACTACCGGGTCCGGATTACCCCCCTGGACCGTCCGGCTGAGAAGACCCAGCGGTTCAAGGCGCTCGTACGGAGTCTCCTGCACAGTTTCACCGGCTATGTGAAGCTGTCCAAGACCATTCCGGACGAGGTGCTCATGAACATGCCTCCCGTGGAAGAGCCGCAACGGCTCGCCGATACCATTTCCGCCCACCTTTCCATACGTCAGGAAGACCGTCAGCGCATTCTCGAATCGCCCCGGTTGACCGACCAGATTTCCCTTCTTCTCACCATGCTTGCGGAGGAGACCGAACTTTTGGAACTGGAGCAGTCCATCGACCGTGAGGTCAAGGAGCGGCTCCAGAAGTCCCAGAAGGATTTCTATCTCCATGAGCAGATGCGGGTGATCCGGGAGGAACTGGGCGAGGATGACGAGGCGGATGGCGAGGTCCGGGAGCTGGAAAAACGGATCAAGAAATCGGGCATGCCGAAGGACGCGGCGCAGAAGGCGATGGAGGAGCTGAACAAGCTCCCGAAAATGCACATGATGTCGCCGGAATCCACGGTGATCCGCAATTATCTTGACTGGCTCATTTCCCTTCCCTGGAAGAAACGCACCAAGGACAATCTGAATATCAAGGCCGCCAAGGCCATCCTCGACGAGGATCACTACAGTCTCGACAAGCCCAAGGAACGGATTCTCGAATACCTGGCGGTGCTCAAGCTGGCCAAGAAGATTCGTGGACCCATTCTCTGCTTCACCGGCCCTCCGGGGACGGGGAAGACCTCGCTCGGGAAGAGCGTGGCGCGGTCGCTGGGGCGTAAATTCATCCGGGTCTCCCTCGGCGGAGTGCGGGACGAGGCGGAAATCCGCGGGCATCGCCGCACCTATATCGGCGCGCTCCCGGGCCGCATCATCCAGAGCATGAAACGGGCGGGAACGCGCAATCCGGTGTTCCTGCTGGACGAAATCGACAAGATCGGCATGGATTTCCGCGGGGATCCCTCCTCAGCGCTGCTCGAAGTACTCGATCCCGAGCAGAACAACACCTTCAGCGATCATTTTCTCGAAGTGGATTTCGATCTCTCCGAGGTCATGTTCATCACCACCGCAAATTTCGAGGACAATATCCCGGCGCCGCTCATGGACCGTATGGAGATCATACGGCTTTCCGGGTACCTGGAGCATGAGAAGGTGGGGATCGCGGAGAAGCATCTCATCCCGAAGCAGATGGAAGCCTGCGGGCTCACTTCCGAGCACATCGCGTTCGAGCGCGAGGCCATCCTCAAGATTATCAACAGCTATACAGCCGAGGCGGGAGTTCGCAATCTGGAGCGGTCCATCGCGGGAATCTGCCGTAAGGTGGCGCGCGAAGTGGTTACCGCCGGAAAGCGGAAAGAGGTCAAGCAGCGGGTCATCACCGTGCGTAACCTGCAGAAATATCTCGGAATTCCGAAAGTGCAGGAAAAGAAGGTGGAGAAGGTGGACCAGGCGGGCATGGCCATCGGACTGGCCTGGACGCCGGTGGGCGGGGAAATTCTCAACATCGAAACCTCGCTCATGCCCGGAAAGGGAGAACTCATTCTCACCGGCCATCTCGGCGACGTGATGAAAGAGAGCGCCCGCGCCGCTCTGACCTACGCCAAGTCGAACATGGCCGCGCTCGGGATTCCCGACGGCGCTTTCGAAAACCGCGACGTTCACATCCACGTTCCGGAGGGGGCGATTCCCAAGGACGGCCCCTCGGCGGGCGTGTCCATTGTCACCTCCCTGGTTTCCGCGGCGAGCGGGGTTCCCGTTTCGCGGCTGGTGGGCATGACTGGCGAGATCACCCTGCGGGGGAACGTGCTCCCCATCGGCGGGCTCAAGGAGAAACTGCTCGCCGCCAAACGGAGCGGAATCAAGAAAGTCATCGTTCCCAAAAAGAACGAGGCCGATCTCCGCGAGATGTCCGAGGAAATCACCAACGATCTCACCCTGGTGCTCGCGGAACATATCGGTGATGTCATACGGGAAGCGCTGGTTTCATGATTCAGGATATTGCATTCCACCGGCCCGTGCATTCCCTGCGGGAACTGCCGGATGACGGGCTTCCGGAAATCTGCATCTCCGGGCGCTCGAATGTGGGGAAATCCTCGCTTCTGAACCGACTCGCCAACCGCAAGGATCTGGCGAAGACCTCCCAGAAGCCCGGAAAGACCCGCACGCTCAATTTCTACCGGGCCGGGGATCGTTTTTACCTGGTGGATCTTCCGGGATATGGGTATGCAAAAGTACCAAAAACGGAAATAACGCTTTTCCGGAACCTGGTAAATCCATATCTTTCCTCTCGTCGGGAACTTCGGGGGATCGTGCAGCTCATCGATTCCCGTCACGGCCCGGTATCGGGAGACCTGCTCATGCTGGAGTGGATACGGAGTTGGAAGGGTAGTGTGCTGTATGTATTCACGAAGGTGGATAAGCTGTCCGCGAACGAACGGGCGATACTAAAAAAAACCTATGAAAAGGAGTTCGGCGTGGAAAATATTGCGATGTTTTCCGCGAGTACGGGTATGGGACTCGAAACGGTTCAATCCTGGATTGAAAGAATCGCGGGACAGGGCGGAGGAATCTGAAATCCGTCCAGGCTTCTTTTTATGGGCGATCCGGTGAGGAGAGCGATTACCGTTTTTCACCGGACAGTGTTCCAAAAAATCCACGAAAAAGGAAATCATATGAAGACGCGTTTGTTTACCCCCGGACCGGTCATGGTTCCGGATCGGGTGCTCCTGAAGATGGCGGAACCGATTTTTCATCACCGTACCCCCCAGTATGAAGAACTCTTCGCGGATGTCTGCGACAAGCTCAAGAAGGTTTTTCTGACCGGAAACGATGTGTTCACCCTGGCCTCCTCGGGGACCGGCGCGATGGAAACCGCGGTGGTCAATACCCTTTCCCGCGGCGACAAGGCTATCGCGGTGCGGGGCGGAAAGTTCGGAGAGCGTTGGTTCGATATCTGCAAGGCCTATGGGGTGGATGTCATTGCGGTGGATGTGGAATGGGGGCGCGCGGTCGCTCCGGAGCAGTTGAAAGCGGCGCTGGACGCCAATCCGGGGGTGAAAGTGGTGTTCACCACCCAGTCGGAAACCTCCACCGGCGTGCTCACCGATCTGAAAGCGATTGGCGAACTGATGCGGAATTACGACGCCATTCTGGTCACAGACGCGGTTTCCGGTCTCGGCGCCCATGAGATGCGCCCGGACGAGTGGGGGATCGATGTGGTGGTCACCGGTTCGCAGAAGACGCTCATGCTTCCTCCGGGGCTCGGGTTCATCTCCGTTTCCCCCAAGGCATGGAAACTGGTGGAGACCGCCGGTCTTCCCCGGTACTACTGGGATCTCCGGAAATACAAAAAATCCCTCGACAAAAAGCAGAACCCGTTCACTCCGCCGGTCACCCTGCTGGTGGGGCTCCAGGCCTCTCTGGACATGATTCTTGCCGAGGGAGTGGAAAACGTCTGGAAGCGTCATGCGCTGGTTGCCAAAGCCATGCGGGCCGGAGTCAAGGCGCTCGGGCTGTCCATTTTCCCGAAGGATCCCTCCAATACCCTCTCCACCATCTGTGTGCCGGAAGGGGTAGAGGGCGGGAAACTGGTCAAATCCCTGAAGAAATACGGTGTATTCCCGGCGGGTGGACAGGATCAGCTCAAGGGGAAAATCGTCCGCATCGCCCATATCGGCGATCTGGACGAGTATGATGTTCTCGCGGCGCTCTCCGGCTTCGAACTCGCCCTGAAGGAGAACGGCTTCTCCTTCGCGCCGGGAAGTTCGCTCCAGGCCGCCCAGGAAGTGCTCATCGCGGGATAATGCATCCGGAACGGCAACGTTCGTATTGGTAAGATCCGGAGGCTGTATCATCAAGGATATGGCCTCCGGTTGGTTTTTACAAGACAACTCACCCACTTGACTTCCTCTCTGTTGCTTGTGAGAGGCCACCATTACTTTGTGGAGAGAACGTCATGTACAAGGTACTGATCAGTGATAACGTTTCCAAGGAATGCGTGGATATTCTCAGCGCCTCGGATCAGATAGAGGTTACCTTCAATACCAAACTCACCCCGGACGAACTCAAGGCCGTCATCGGCGGGTATGACGCGCTGGTGGTGCGGAGCGCCACCAAGGTCCGCGCGGAGATTCTCGAGGCCGCCGGAAACCTGAAGGTCATCGGTCGCGCCGGCGCCGGGGTGGACAACATCGATGTGAAGAAAGCCACCGAAAAGGGTGTCGTGGTGATGAATACCCCCGGCGGAAACACCGTTTCCACCGCCGAGCACGCGTTCAGTCTCATGATGTCCCTGGCGCGCAACATTCCCCAGGCCGACCGTTCGGTAAAGGATGGGACCTGGAGTCCCAAAAAGTACATGGGAGTGGAACTGCGGGGCAAGACGCTCGGCATTATCGGGCTGGGAAATATCGGACGTGAGGTGGCCCAGCGCGCCGTGGCGTTCAAGATGCGGGTCCTCGGCTACGATCCGTTCATATCCAGGGAAATGGCGGATCATCTGGGAATCGAGCTTTCCGGACTCGACAAAATCTGGGCGGAATCCGATTTCATCACCGTACACACCCCGCTCAACGACAGCACTCGTCACCTGATCAACGCCGAAACGCTGGCCCGGTGCAAGGATGGCGTACGGCTCATCAACTGCGCCCGCGGCGGAATATACGATGAGCAGGCGGTGCTGGCGGCGCTGGAATCCGGCAAGGTGGCGGGAGTGGCGCTGGATGTGTACGAGAAGGAGCCTCCCGAGAACAACCCGCTGGTCAAACATGAGAAGGTGGTCAGCACGCCCCATCTCGGCGCCTCCACTACCGAGGCCCAGGATATCGTGGCGGTGATGATTGCCGAACAGATCAAGGATTTCCTGCTGAAAGGAGAGGTGCGGAACGCGGTCAACATGCCTCCCATCGCTCCGGAAGTGTACGAGCAGGTTCGCCCTTTTGCTGACTTGGGGAGAAATATGGGCGCCATGCTCGGGCAGCTCGGTCAGGGGCAGCTTGCGAGTGTCACCATCACCTATTACGGCGATGTGCGCAATTACGATTCCTGGGTGCTGACCTCCTCGATACTCGAAGGGCTGTTCACCCGTGGGTACACGGAAGACGGTGTCAACCTGGTGAATGCCAAGAGCACCGCGGAAAAGCTTGGCATCCGGGTGACCGAGGTCAAGTCCTCCGAGGAAATGGATTACAAGAGCAGCATCGGCCTGTCCATCAAGACCAACCAGGGAGAGATGAATCTCCTCGGCTCCATTTTCGGGAAACGGAATCTCCGTGTGGTCCGTTACCAGGATTACCAGATCGAGTTTGTTCCCGAGGGGTATCTCCTGATCTGCGGGAACCAGGATCGTCCCGGCATCATCGGGGATATCGGCACGGTGCTCGGGCGCAAGGGTATCAATATCGCCCACATGAACTGGGCGCGGCGCAGCGCGGGCGGCGAGGCCATCGTGGTGCTCGGCACCGATGAGCGGGTGAGCGCCGAAACGCTGAGCGAGGTGCGTGGAGTCGCCGGCATCGAATGGGTTGCGGGCGTGGAACTCTGACGTACATTCCCGCGTCTATAGGATCGAGGACTCGCCTCCGGCGTTCGCGCGCCGGGAGGTGAGTCCCGTTCACAAGAGGATACTGAGAGAAATGGGCAATCTTTAACGAAATGGTACGCTGCATATCATGAAACGATTGCTTCCGGGCGTTCTGCTCCTGTTCCTGTACGGCGCATGCGTCGTCTCCGCCGCCGAGCCGCTTTCCCCCCTCCCATTCACCCGTATCGACACGTCACCCAAACCCCACGCCATTCCCATCGCCGCACCCCTCGCGGGTGGTCCGCTCCGGATCCTGTTCATCGGCCAGCGGGAAACGGTGGGATTCTCCTGGTCCGAAATCGCCTCCCGTCTGGACTGCGCCTCGGAGTCCGTGCTCACCGAGAGTCGAGGGGAACTTTCCCCGGTAACGATGCCCGCTTCCCCGGATTCCATTTTGCTTTCGTCCCGAAGCGTCACAGGCAGGGTTTCCGGGCTGTTGGAGCGCCCCTGGGATGTGATCTGGCTCGATCTGGATCTGCGAACTCTCCCGGATACCGTGCGGTCGAAACTGCTTGAACGGGTCGCGAGCGGCGCCGGACTGGTGTACGTGGGAAAGGCCTCGGATCTGGACGGTATCGGACGTCAGGGGAAATTTGACCGCGACATGTTCCGTGGAATCTCCTTCCCCGGATATACTCCGAAATACGCCGGAGAGCGCGGAAAGGGAATTATCCTGTCCATTCCGGAATTTGATCGTCGGAGCCTTCCACGTGAAACAGGAGATTATTTCACTGGAGCAGTACATGCCATCATGCTCGCTTCGGGACGGTTTCGTGGATTCGGAACCATCGGAATCCAGGACCCCGGGAGAGATATCGAACACGAATCCATGAACATCATGAATTATCGGGTCGATTTCCGTAACCAGGGCCACGGAGCGCGTCATACCGTTCATGTGCGATACCGTGATGAGAGCGGGCGGGTGATCCATGAAAGCGAAGATGCCTATGACATGCCCAAGGGACGGGGGTTTTTCCGGGTGACCTATCCCATGTTCCCGCTGGGCGTCTATTCGGCGGATATTTCCATCATGGAGGACGGGAAGGTGATCGCTCTCGCGGGCAAGACGTTCCGGGTGCATTCGGAAGACATGCTGGAAGGGATTGCGCTGCGGAATTCCCTGGCTTCTCCCGGAGAATTCCTGACCGGACGGGTGCGCATGTCCCAGGAAATGGAGGAGGGGATGGTTCTGGTGTTGGAAATTTTCGACCATTCCCAACGGCTGATCGCCCGAAGCGAGATCGTCCCGGAAACGAGGCGCAAGTGGGAGGATTTCGCGTTCAAGGCCACGGAAGAAATGAAAGGAATGATGCGCCTTCGGGCGAGCCTCTACAAGAACAACAAGCTCATCCACGCCCTTACTGCGCCGGCGTTCGTCCGCGGGGGGGACAAGGCCCGACGGTTCTCGCTGATTGTCGGGGAAACGTCCGTGGACGAACCCTGGCTGTTGAACGGATATGAGCAGTTGGTCGGGGCGGGAGTGAATATGTTCGCGCTGGACATGAAGGACGCAACCCCTTCCGAGGCCGGACGGGCGGCCCTGAACGTGTTCCGGGCCGGAGGAACTCCGGTTCCGGTGTTTGCATCCGGGACAGGAGCGGAAACGCTCGCGGTCGCCGAGACGCTCCTCGGGATGCCGGTATCCCGGTGCTGGGTGCGTGACGCCACCGGCGGGCGGAACCGGACCGGCATGCTCGCCGAATATCTAGACTCAGCGAGAAAAGGCGATGCAACCCCGGCGCTCCTGTCCGAACTGTCCGCGGAAACTTTTTTCAACCATGAATGGAAATATGATCCTTTCGAACTGCGAATTGCCCCCTGGCGCAATCTGTTCGGGGGAATCGGCGCGGTCTGCTGGACAGGGGCGTCCGGGAACGTGGGAGACGCCCTGCTTCCGGGAGGCGGTCTGAATCCCGCTTTTGCCGTCATGGCCGGGGAATGCCGTACGATCATGGGTGGAGCCGACCTTCTCCTTTCCGGCGCGCAGAGGGATGAGGGAGCCGCCGTTCGTTTGATCCCGGAACGTTCCGGCGCGAAAGCGTTCCTTTTCCGGGACGGTGATGTACGGTATGTCGGAATCCTGCCGGAGTACGGGAGCGACGCGGAGTCCGCCGGAATACGGTCGGTGGCGAAAATCGGGGATTTCTCCCGTCCGATGTATCTTTACGATGTCCGCGCGGGGAACTACCGGGGACAGGCGACCGAAATCGCCTTCACCATGAACAATGAAGCGGAACTCTTCGCGCTCCTTCCCTACCGGGTGAAGGACGTCGATATACGGTTCTCCGGAGGAGTGGTACGCGCGGGGGGAAAGCTGGACTTCGTTGCGGAGATCGTCCCCCAGGAGACGGGGGAAACGCCCGAACGCCATGTCCTGGGAATCGCTCTCTACGGGCCGGATGGGAAAGAGCGTTCCTGGCTGCGAAGCGAGCGGGAGGCACCGGGAGGGAAAGTGCAGGTGTCCTTCCAACTTCCGGCCAGCGAGCCGCAGGGGAAATGGGTGCTCCAGGTGCGCGATGTGCTCTCCGGGAAGAAAACGGAACGCCCTTTCATTATCATGCCCTCCGGTGAGGTCGCCGGGGGATAACCGCTCCGCCCCTTTTTCGATGATGACCATGTGGAAGCCCCCGCTCTCTCGCCACCGGAGAGGACGGGGGTTTTTCGTGGTGCAGACTCAAAGCGTCAAAACGACGGAACTACATTTGGGAGGTCATTCCGGTAATGAGCGGGATCCAGCGCTGGCGATTATCCATACTGATTTACACACAAGCACTTCTACTATACAATAATAACATATATTATATTATTGATAGAAACCGTGCGCTTTTCGTCCATTGCACGCGAAACATCATGAAATACGCAACTGCTTTATCGGAATAATCCACTCTGAATGTTGACGCAAAGTGACATTTTTTCCCCGAAAAATTGCTTTTTTTTTCCCGTATGCCTGAATAATCTATTTACATGGACATTGAGATGAGTTACATTAAAAGGGATTTCTGAATGGTTCACAAAACATTTTCACGGAGGAAATACCGGTCTCATGATGCGCAAGATGCGGGGATTATTTTGTGGTTTTCTTCTGCTTGGTCTGGTTGGCTTTGCGGGAAGTGTTTGGGCGCAAAGCGTTTACGATCTGCGAAAACTGACGCAGGAGGAATGGCTTTCGATGTCGACGGATGAGCATTTGAATGCGCTCTCCACGGCTTACAAGC
>CAYRTQ010000115.1:12118-12503 GCA_964426865.1 uncultured bacterium | reverse complement strand
TATAATAACACATTCCCGGCCCCGTTTGTCAAGTCAATACGGCGCGGACGGACGGAGGAAACGCGATGATACGCCCCGCGGGATTCCCCGGACAGAGTCTTCAACGATAACCATCCGCCTGTTTCCGGTATGGATTATCGATCATCCGGGAAGAAAGCGGACAGACAAACGCTTCGTATTCTTCCCGAATTGAATCACCGTCAATGTGAAACGTATTCCGCGCAGGAAATCGTTTGCCGGAAACGCTGTTTCCCCTTGCATACCCCGCCACAAAGCGCTAATTTCTCACCCAGATGGCTTCTCGGCGGTGAGAATTCCGACTTCCGCGCAGGATTTCACGGGAAAACACGACACGATATGAATATCCGTTCCCGCCTTCACTGCC
>CAYRTQ010000115.1:0-12108 GCA_964426865.1 uncultured bacterium | reverse complement strand
TTTCTTCCCACTCCCCCTTTCCCGACCCGGCGCCCGGATTTTTGGCCCGACCGCGGGCCGAATCCGCATATTGTCCCATGCCCTCGTCTGGATCGTGGCGCTCCTGATCTGTGGTGCAGCCGTCCCGCAAACGTTCCGCAACAATATCTTTGAACGCATCGGAATCGAAGCCGGACTTTCGAACAACACGGTGACCTCGATCTTCCAGGACAGCCGGGGGTTCCTCTGGTTCGGCACCGAGGAAGGATTGAACCGTTACGACGGGTACGCCTTCACGGTATACCGGAAAGATCTCCAGGATTCCACTTCCATCGGCTCCAACCGCATCCTCTCCATCTACGAGGACCGCTCCGGCCTCCTCTGGATCGGCACGGCGGACGCCGGGCTGGACTGTTTCCTCCCCAGCACCGGCAAATTCCGTCACTTCCGCAATCGCGGGGGCGACAAGGGCAGCCTCTCCCACAACAAGGTGGATGTCATTGTCGAGGACCGGGCGGGCTCGATCTGGGTGGGAACGCCCAATGGGATCAACCGCCTGGATGTGAAAAAGGGAACGTTCACCCGGTACGCTCCCGAACCCGGCAATCCCGGATCGCTGCCCGATCCCGAGGCCGGCTCGCTCTGCCGCGATTCGGAAGGAACGCTCTGGGTCGGGACCGACAGCGGGGTCAGCCGGTACGTCCCCTCCACCGATTCCTTCATCCGGTATCCGTTCGGGAAAACGCACCTGTATCACAGCAGTTCCATTGTGGAGGGAAAAGACGGGTGTTTGTGGATTTCCAGTTGGGGAAACGGGCTCTGGAAATTTGACCGGCGTTCCGGAAAATTTGCGGCATACCACCATGAGCCGGGAAATCCTTCGAGCCTCCGGTGCGATTATGTCGGACATCTCTGCATCGGCCACAACGGGGATCTCTGGATCGGAACAAACGAGGGGCTGGACCTGCTCCGTCACGGGAGCGGTGAGTTCATCCATTTCACCTCCGATCCGCTGGACAAAAAAAGTATCAGCGCGAACGGAATCTGGGGACTGTTCGCTGACCGTACCGGCATCCTGTGGGTGGGCACATCACAGGGGGGCGTGAACAAGCTGGTCATGCCCCGTACAGCGTTCATCCGGTACAGCCACGACGCCCGCAACCCGAAAAGCCTGGATTCCGACCGGGTCACCACATTCCTGGAAAGCAGCGACGGCGGGATATGGGTCGGCACGGAACACGGGCTGAACCGGTTCGACCGCGCCACGTCCGAATTCACGGTCTTTCATCACGATGCCCGGAATCCCCGGAGCATCAGCAGCGACTACGTGAACGTTCTCCGTGAGGATTCCCGGGGCATCATCTGGGTCGGGACGAGCGGCGGGGGATTCTGCCTCTTCGACCCGAAAGCGAAAACATTCCGGGCCTTCCGCGCCACCTCGGATTCGACCGGACTCCCCAGCGACTGGGTACACGCGTTTTACCCCGACCCCGACGGGAAAGTCTGGATCGGGACCTTCTCCGATCTCGTCCGGTTCGATCCGGAAACGGAACGATTCACCCGGCTGCCCGGCTTCTTTCCCGAGGATGGCGGACAGGCGTCGGGACGGGTGGTAAACTCGCTCGCGAAAGACCGGGACGGCAATCTCTGGGTCGGGACCTACTGGGGACTCTTCCGTCATGACCCCGCGCGGGGAACGGTCACCGCGTTCCCCTCTTCGCCCTCCGATCCCCGGACGTTGAGCGACAATCATGTCCTTTGCCTGTATCCGGACCGGCGGGGACGGCTCTGGGTCGGGACCACGCTCGGGTTGAACCGGTTCGACCGCGCCACGGGAAAATTCACCCGGTTCACCCGGCGCGAGGGCCTTTCCAACGAATTCATCAACGGGATCGGCGAGGACGGGCGCGGGAACCTGTGGATCAGTTCGAACGGAGCGATTTCGAAGCTGGACACGGAAACCGGCAGGATCACCAATTTCGACGCCAATGACGGCATCCCTTTCTCCGTGTTCTGGGAACGGGCGTTTTTACAGGCGCGTGACGGCACCTTCTTCGTGGGGGGCGCCGAGGGCTTCTTCTGCTTCCACCCGGACAGCCTGAGATCGGTTGGAGTGGAGCCGAAGATGGCGATCACCTCGTTCAGGATATTCAACCGTGAGACCGAGACGGGGGGAGCGCCGGTCTCCGAAATAAAGCGCATGCTTCTCTCTTACCGGGACACGTTCTTCTCCTTCGAGTTCGCCGCCCTCGATTTCTCCGCGCCCGCCCGTAACCGGTATCTCTACCGTCTGGAGGGATTCGACCGCGACTGGGTAAACGCCGGGACTCGACGGTATGCCTCTTATACCAACCTCGATCCGGGAAAATACGTTTTCCGGGTGAAAGGAGCCAACAAGGACGGGGTCTGGAGCGAGCGTGAGGCTTCCATGGAAATCGTCATCCTCCCGCCCTTCTGGGGGACCTGGTGGTTCCGGACTCTGGCCACGCTCCTCCTGGCCGGAATCGTTACCGGAACACACCTCATCCATATGCGGGTGATCCGGCGTCAGAAGGCAAAGCTCGAGAAACTCGTTTCCCTGCGCACCCGCGAACTGACGGAGAAGCAAACCCTGCTCGTGGACAATCAGGAGCGGCTCGCACGAAGCGAGGAACTCTACCGGGGACTGGTGGAAACCTCTCCGGACGCCATTCTGGTCATGAACATGGACGGCGTCATCCGCATGGCAAACCCCCGGGCCTCCGACCTGCTCGGCGGCGGATTGGCCGTCGACCTGCGGGGATTCAGATTACGGGATTTCCTCGCCCCCGGCGAACGGGTCCGGTGCGAACCGCTCCTGCACGAACTGCGGGATACGGGGGGACTGCACAACATTCCGCTCGCCATCGACAAGGGAGAGGGATTGTCCCTCCCGGTGGAACTGAACGCCCTGCTCATCCCCGATCCCGAGGATCTCCGCTGCATCGGGGTCCTCCGCGATATCTCCGAGCGCCGCCGCGCGGAGGAGGAACGCATCGAGAAGGAACGCCTGCGGGGGGTCGTCGAGACCGCCGGCGGGGCCAGCCACGAACTCAACCAGCCGCTCCAGGCGATCATGGGGTACACGGATATCCTGCTCATGGGCAACGGCGACGCCTCCAAAAAACAGGAATACCTTGAAAAAGTCCGTCAGGAAGCCCGAAGGATGGGCCAGATCACCCACAAGCTCACGAACATCACCCAGTTCTGGACGAAAGAGTATGTGGGGGATACCAGGATCATCGACCTGGACCGTTCGTCCGGAAACCACCATTCCCCGGGGGGGGAAGACAGCAACAACCGTCCGCCCGCCGAGGGGGAAGATTTCCCACCGCAACAAATTATCGGTCCGGGCGTTTAAATACACGACAGCGGACAGCCAGGTTTTTTTCGTGTTGACTTTCCCGGGCGTCAGGTTTATATTACAGGTTTCATGAAGATATTATTACATTATTTATTTCAACTCCGGCAAATATCGGAGTCATTGGCCCGATGGAGAGGAGAACGGCGGTAATGAAAGAAGGAATCCACCCGAAGTATAAAGAAATCACCATTACCTGCGGGTGCGGGAATGTGGTGAAAACCCGCTCGACCAGCGGCGACATGCATGTGGAAATCTGCTCGGTCTGCCATCCCTTCTATTCCGGAAAGCAGAAAATTCTGGATTCCGGCGGAAGAGTGGAACGTTTCCGCAAAAAGTATGGTCTCAAGGAAGAATCCGCCGAAAAGAAGTAGACCGGTTTCCTCGCATGAGAAAAGAGGCCTGTCCGTCCGACGGACTGGCCTCATTTTTTTAGCGGGAACGACCCGCCCCGCCTCCGGCTCTTCCGGGGGGAACCGGCGTCGCGAACGTCCCCGCGACCCGAGTTGGGGAAAACACGCAAAATAATTCCGCCGCGGCCCCATTTGTTCTTCTCCTTTGGCCGCGCATTGTTTATACTAATAAAATGGAATCAGTGGCGGAATAACGGCGGTGAAGTTTTGTCATTTCAGCAGTTTACATGGAGGTTTTTTGAAAGAGACAACCCGATCCGATGAGAACATGGCTCCGCGGGATGAACAGCTCGCGGACCAGACCGTCGATCTCGCCATCGGCGGCCAGGCGGTCATCGAGGGAGTGATGATGCGCTCCCCCCACGCCATCGCCACCGCGGTGCGTCTGCCCGATGGCACCATCGAACTTCGCAAACGCGAATACCAGTCCTTCGTGAAACGCCACCGCTGGCTGAACATCCCCATTCTCCGGGGTGCGGTCAGCTTCTTCGAGATGCTCGGCATCGGAATGGACACGCTCAACTGGTCCGCCGACATGCAGATGAAGTATCTCGACGCCAACACCGAGGGCAAAAACGGAGAAAAACCCAAGGAAAAAAATTCTCTGGGGAATACCATCATGCTTTGGGGTTCGGTGGTATTCGCGCTCGTGTTCGCGATGGGGCTGTTTTTCGCCCTCCCCATTTTCATCGCCACCATCAGCGGACTCACCAAGGGAGCGCTCCTGTTCAACACCGAAGCGGGCGTCATCCGCCTGGTCCTGTTCTTCCTGTATATCTTCATGATATCCAAGATGCCGGACATCAAGCGCGTGTTCCGTTATCACGGCGCGGAGCACATGAGCATCTACGCCCTGGAAGCCTCGGAACCCCTCGACGTGCAGTCCGCCCGTCAGCGGAGCCGTTTCCACCCGCGGTGCGGCACCTCGTTCATTCTCATCGTGGCGGTGTTCAGCATCGTACTCTTCGGTATCGCCGATTCCCTGTTCCCCATGATTTTCGGACATTTGCAGAGCTTCCCGGAACGGTTGGCAACCCATCTGTCGCTCCTCCCGTTCGTGGCGGGCGCATCCTATGAGCTTTTGAAGCTCTCCGGACGCTTCCGCTCCAACGCGCTGGTGAAAATGCTCATCGCACCGGGTCTCTGGCTCCAGACCATGACCACCGCGGAACCCGATGACGACATGCTGGAAGTGGCGCTCTGCGCGCTGAAAGCCGCCATGGCCAGTGAGGAAACCGCCTCCGCATGAACATTCTCGCCAATATCCGGAAGTTTTATGAACGATACGAAGAGTTGGGCAAGGAACTTTCCTCTCCCGAGGTGATCGCCAACCCTTCGGCCATGAGTCGCATCGCCAAGGAGCATGCAGATCTGGAACCCCGGATTCAGGCCTTCCGGAGGTACGAGACCCTGCATCGTCAGCTTGAGGAGACGCTCGAACTCCAGAAACAGGAGACCGACCCCGAGATGGTCGAACTGGCGCGGGGAGAGGTTACGGACCTGGAACGCGAACTGGCGGAACTGGAGTACAAGCTGCATCTCATGCTCCTCCCTCCCGATCCGCTCGACGGCAAGAATATCATCATGGAAATACGCGCGGGGACGGGCGGTGAGGAAGCCGCCCTCTTCGCCGGCGATCTCTACCGGATGTACACCCACTATGCGGATCTCAAGGGGTGGACCACCGAGGTGCTTTCCTCCGCGCCCTCCGAAAAGGGGGGATTCAAGGAAATCATCTTTTCCATATCCGGCTCCGAGGTATACTCCCATCTCAAGTACGAGAGCGGGGTGCACCGGGTGCAACGCGTTCCGGCCACCGAGGCGGCCGGACGCATTCATACCTCCGCGGCCTCGGTGGTGGTCATGCCCGAGGCGGAGGATGTGAACATCGACATCAATCCAAGCGACCTGAAAATAGATGTCTACCGTTCCAGCGGCCCCGGCGGGCAGAGTGTCAATACCACGGATTCGGCGGTGCGGGTCACCCATATCCCCACCGGCATCGTGGTCACCTGCCAGGATGAAAAAAGCCAGCTCAAGAACAAGGTCAAGGCGCTCAAGGTGCTCCGCGCACGCCTGCTGGACCGCGCCATGAGCGAGCAGCAGAACGCCCGGAGCGCGGCGCGCCGCACCATGGTGGGTTCCGGCGACCGTTCCGCGAAAATCCGCACCTACAATTTCCCGCAGAACCGGGTCACCGACCATCGTATCAATCTGACCCTGCACAAACTCGACAAGGTTCTCGAAGGGGACATGGACGAACTCATCGAGTCCGCCCGTCTCGAAGATCAGAAGAGCGCCCTGGAGGAACAGGCCAAAGAGCCGGTTCATCATAATGGATGAAAAGCCCGAGCGGGTGATCGACCTGATCACCGTGGCGACGGAACATTTGCGGAGCAGGGGATTCGATAACGCGCGGCTCGAGGTGGAGCGCATGCTCGGCAGCGTGCTGGGTCTTTCGCGGGTCGAATTGTATCTGGCGTTCGACCGTACCGTGGACGAGGCGGACCGTGACAAATTCCGCGCCCTCTATCGCCGTCGCCTGAACCGCGAACCGCTTCAGCACATTCTGGGCGAAACCGATTTCCGGGAAGTGCGTCTCAAGACCGACCGTCGCGCGCTCATCCCCCGTCCGGAAACGGAACTCCTGGTGGAAATCGCCATAGACTTCCTCCGGGAACGCGAGAGACCCCTGGTGGCCGACCTGGGCGCCGGAAGCGGCGCCATCGCCCTGAGTGTGGCGTACGAGATTCCCGGAGCGCGGGTGATCGCGGTGGACCTTTCGGACGACGCCCTTCTTCTGGCGGACCGCAATGTTCGTCAGTTGGGGCTTGACAAATCGGTTACCCTGCTTTCCGGGGACATGATGGAAGTGCTTGAGGGACGGGGGCCGTTCGATGCCATTCTCTCCAATCCACCCTACATCGCCAGCGCGGAAATCGAGACGCTCGAACCCGAGGTGCGCGACCATGAACCCCGAATTGCGCTGGACGGCGGCCCCGACGGCATGGACATCCTGCGCCGGATCATCCGGGGAGCCCACCGTCACCTGAAACCCGGAGGGCTGCTCCTGCTGGAGTTCGGCGAGGGGCAGGCCGAGGCGCTCCGGGCGGAAGGGGAACGTACCGGAGAGTACTCCACCGTGGAGATTGTCCGGGACCTGACGGGAAAAGACCGCATTTTGAAAGCTGTTCTCAGTTGACATTATCGCGGAGGGAAAATGATAGCATTCGATGATGTTGAGATACGGGCGGAATTGAAAGAAAGGCTGGAACAATTTCTCCAGCAGGTGGAACAGTTTCGGGATGAGGGACCTCTTGATGATGTTTCCCTGATGAAACTTGAGGAATACTTTAAATCCTCACACATCTACCATAGCGCCGGAATTGAAGGAAATCGTCTTACGCTTCAGGAAACGGCGCTGGTCCTCAATGAAGGGATCGATATCAGCGGAAAACCGTTGAGTGACACGGTGGAAGTTAAAAACCTGGGTTCGGCTTTTGAATATTTGAAAGAACTTGCGAAAAGCAATCAGTCTTTACGCGAAACGGACATTCGTAATTTACATTCATTACTGATTGGTAAAGCGCTCAATTTATCTCCCGGAGAGTATCGGAAAGTTGGAGTAATTATCTCAGGGTCGGAACACCGTCCTCCGGAGCCGTTGGAGGTTCCGATGAGGATGGAAGCTCTTGTCAATTGGTTCAATGAAAACGGAGAGAGAAACCCCATAATCGTCGCCGCCATCGTCCATCATGAACTTGTTGCTATACATCCTTTTACAGATGGAAATGGACGGGTTGCCCGTCTCGTCATGAATCTTATCCTCATGAGACGCGGAATTCCCATATGTACAATTCAGCGTAATGATCGGCCCAACTATTATGAGTCGCTCAGTTTTGCTGATATCGGCCTGTTTGAGTCATTGATTGAAATTATTCTTGAACGCTGTTCCGACCTATTTGCGGAATATGTTCGAATTCGTTCTGAGACTAAGCGTATGGAGGAATGGGCTGCAAAGTGGGGCGTTAAAGAGGCCGGTGTTTTACTGAAGCGTGAATCGAGAGAAATGGAACTGTGGCTGAGTCGTATAAAGCAGGTTTTTCTTGAATTTCAAACTGCTGCTGATTTGCTTGACGATGAGTTAAGAGTTATTTCTATCGAATTATATGATTTTCGAAATGAAATAACCATAGAAAAGTATCGACAACTTATTGATAATGGAGCGATCCATCAGGCGAATGCTTTTTCCGTCTCTTTTCGGGACAAGAAGACGAAGAGACATGAACGATTCATGTTTCGTTACTACCGTAATGCGGCCAAATTCCCCCAAAAGGAAACTATTATTCCCCTTGAATTGAACTATTTCGATAAAGAGCAGCAAGGATATATTCGTCTCTCCGATCTCTCTTGGGCAAAATACATTCGAATTCGTGAACTCTATTTTAACCAAGAAGGCGAGTTTATGATCAGGTACTTTAAAGTCGATAAAAAGGAAGAGGTTGACAAGAAACATTCTATTGCGGAAGCTGCTCAGTGGTTTTTCGATGATATACTAAAAAATATGTTTAATTTATCCGAGACTTCTTGAGCTAAAAAAAAGTCTTTCAATTTTTCCTTCCATTCGGAGACGAACATGCGAG
This sequence comes from uncultured bacterium, assembly GCA_964426865.1. Lineage (GTDB taxonomy): Bacteria > Latescibacterota > Latescibacteria > Latescibacterales > Latescibacteraceae > JAWLHT01. The sequence goes on along the minus strand of CAYRTQ010000115.1, from coordinate 3,694 downwards.
TGTATTCCCTTTCAAGAGACGGAGATGATTTTCTGGCGTTCGAGGACGGCGGCCCGCTGCTGGACCTGACCCGGGCGATCACCTTGTATGAAACCGCGCGGGACAATTGCCCCGACGAACTGTTTCAGGATATCGAGGAACTCATCTGGGAAGATATCTTCACCCTGGACTACATGGGTGGAGTCATGGAATTCATCACGAAACACAGCCTGGTCTCCGACCTGTCGGTCGACGAGGGATATGATGTGAACGCCCCGATTTTCCCGGGGAAGATTGTCGCGCTGGGCAACAATTATCGCAACCACATCAAGGAAATGAACCAGAAGCTGCCGGAATCCCCGGTACTTTTCGGGAAATGGCCCTCCACGGTCATCGGGGCCGGGCAGGCGATCATCCGTCCGAACTGGATCGGCAACATGAGCTACGAAGCGGAACTTGCGTTCATCATGGGGCGTCAGGCCAAGAATGTCACCGCCGCCGAGGCGATGGACTACGTGGCCGGATACACCTGTCTGAACGACATCACCGCGCGCGACATCCAGCGTCAGGACCTGGCGAAATCCCTTCCCTGGATGCCCTCCAAGAATTTCGACACGTTCTCGCCCATGGGTCCCTGCGTGCTTCTGGCGGGCGCGGTGAAATCGCCGGTTGAGATCGGGGTCCAGAGCCGGGTCAACGGGGTGCTGAAGCAGGACGGAAACACCCGCGACCTGATTTTCGATATTCCGACGGTCATCGAATATATTTCGCGAATCATGACTCTTGAGCCCGGTGATGTGGTCTCGACCGGAACCCCGGAGGGAGTGGGGTATATCGAGCCGGGTGATGTTGTAGAGATAACCTGTACGGGAATTGGCGCCCTCTCCAATCCTGTGAGCGAGCCGTAAGGGCTTACCGATAGAAGGCGGAGGTAGGTATGGACAGCAGAAAGCAGCGGAAAATCCTCTTCATAAACATGGCGCTGGCGGCGTTGCTGGTCAGTCTCATCCTGTTCGTGATGGAGGTGAGCGGCGCTCCGAGCATCAAGGACACCGGGAACGGATACGATCTGTTCTCGAAGGTCTATGCCCGCGTTCTCAACAGCTATGTGAAGGAAACAGATCCCTGGGACCTTTCCAAGGATGCGATCAAGGGAATCCTGAAGAATCTCGATCCCTATTCCGATTTCTTCGATCCCAAGGATTTCAAGCAGCTTCAGGATGAGACCCGGGGAGCGTTCGGCGGCATCGGCATCGAAATCCAGGTGGACCCGGAGAAGAATTATCCCAAGGTCATGGCCTACCCCATGGCGGATACTCCCGCGGAAAAGGTCGGCCTGCGCGCCCGTGATCTCATCGTGGAGATCGACGGGGTGAGCACCAAGGGGATGGATATCAACGAGGTGGTGAGCAAGCTGCGGGGCAAGCCCGATACGCCGGTCACCATCAAGGTGAAACGCGGGACGCGCGATGACCTCATCGAGAAGAAACTCATCCGGGCCATCATTCCGCTGAACAACGTGGCGTACTCCGGGGAAATTCAGAACGGCATCGGATACATCAAGCTGGTGCGGTTCAACCAGGAAGCGTCCGAGGAGATGGATGCCGCGATCAAGAAGCTCAAGGAAGCCAAGGTGCGGGGAATCATTCTCGATCTCCGCAACAACCCGGGCGGACTGCTGACCGCGGCGAAGCAGGTTTCCAACAAGTTCCTCAAGGAAGGCACGGTGGTGGTGAAAACCCGGGGCCGCGATGAAAACGCCGAGGACGTTCTCACCGCCGACGGCGCCCCCCGGGTGCCGGACCTGCCGCTGGTGGTGCTGGTGAACCAGGGGAGCGCCTCCGCCTCCGAGATCGTGGCCGGAGCCATCCAGGACCATGACCGGGGAGTGATCATCGGCGAGACCTCGTTCGGGAAAGGCTCCGTGCAGACCGTGTACGAAGACATGCCCAACGGGACCGGGCTCAAGCTCACCACCGCGCTGTATTACACCCCTTCCGGCCGCAGCATCCACAAGGACCGCAAGCTGGAAGATATCCTCCTGGCAAGCATGGAGGAGGAAGATACCAGCGAGGCCGAAATAACGCAGGCCCAGCAGGACAGCCTGAACAACCGTCCGAAATTCCTCACCGACAACAAGCGCGTGGTGTACGGCGGCGGCGGAATCACCCCGGACATCACGATCAAGGAAAAGCCGGTGGGCAATTATGTCGGCCAGCTCTTCGCCCAGAGCGTGTTCTTCGAGTTCGCGGGGGATTATGCCGACGCGCACCCGAACCTCAGCCGTGATTTCACCGTGGACGACAAGCTCATGAACGAATTCAAGACCTATGTCGATACCAACAAGGACTTCACGTACGCCATTCCGGGCGAGACGAACCTGAAGAAATTCCGGGACGGCCTCAAGCGGGAAAACTACAACGGGAAGCTCCTGGCCATGGTGGACAGCCTGGAAAAGGCGGTCATCGCCGAACGTGACAAGGATTTCTGGGACCACAGCGAAACCATCAAACGCATCCTGAAACGCGAAATCGCCTCCGCCAAGTTCGGCGCGGCGGAGCGCACCATCGCTTCCAAGGACTTTGATGTTCAGCTCCAGAAAGCCATTGAGGTTCTGAACAACCCGACCGAGTACTCCTCGCTGCTCACCACCGGGGTCAAAACCGGCCAGCGGAAGTAACACGCGGGCGATTCGGTCCGTCCATACCGGGAAAGAGGGGAAGCGTCCGCGCCTCCCCTCTTTCCGTTTCCGCCGCCGATATCGCCGATATTCTTTCGCGCCCGCGCCCGGAGTATCGGACCGGAATACATGCAAGCGCGATCCTGAAACCGGGAGCCGTTCGAGAAGCGGCGGCCCCATTTTCGCCCTTGTTTTTCTCCCTGAATGTCCTATATTGTATACAGGAAAAAAATAGCTGCGACACACACCGCACACCCGCTGTAACCCCTTCATTCTCAATCGTATACGGATTCATTCATCATGGAAAACACCTGCGGGTTCGTCCACCTGCACACCCATACCGAGTATTCCCTCCTCGACGGCGCCATACGGGTCAAGGACTATGTAAAGGCGATAAAGGGATGGGGCATGGGCGCGGGCGCCATCACCGACCACGGCAACATGTTCGGCGCGGTCGATTTCTATCTCAAGGCCAAGGACGCGGAAGTCAAGGCCATCATCGGCTCCGAGGTCTATGTCGCCATCGAGGGCATGACGGTAAAGCGGGCGGCCCGAGGCAACAACGACGGCGCCAACCACCTGGTGCTCCTCGCCGCCGACAACGAGGGGTACCACAACCTCATGAAGATCGTGTCGCAGGGCTACCTGGACGGCTTCTACTACAAGCCGAGGGTGGACAAGGCCCTGCTCCGGGAGTATTCCCGGGGGATCATCGCCATGAGCGCCTGCCTGGGCGGCGAGATTCCGCAGCTCATTCTGCAGGGGCAGCCCGAAGAGGCGGAAAAGGTCGCGCTGGAGTATGCGGACATTTTCGGGAAGGAAAACTTCTTCATCGAGCTGCAGGACCACGGCATCCCCGAGGAGCGCCAGGCCCGGGACGAGCTGGTCGCCATTGCGCGCCGCCACGGCATCGGGCTGGTCGCCACCAACGACGCCCATTACCTGAAAAAAGAGCACGCCGACTCCCACGAAGTGCTCCTCTGCATCTCCACCGGAAAGACCCTCGACGACGAGAACCGGATGAAGATGGAGACC
>CAYRTQ010000114.1:0-12531 GCA_964426865.1 uncultured bacterium | reverse complement strand
CGACACTTCGACAGGCTCAGTGTCCGCAGGCTCAGCGCCCGACGCTGGCTGAGCGCCCACCGCTGGCTGAGCTTGTCGAAGCCGGCCAACCAAAGTTGTATCCGGCATTTTCTGTTTGGCATATCAACAGCCCATCCGTCCTGTAAGGAACAAGACATGAATCGGATCGGAAACATTGTGTGGGGCTTGATACTGGCGAATGTGTCCGGTGCGGCGGCCCTGGAAATTCCCGCGACGGATGCCGCCGTCCTTGCGGGGTTGTCCGCTTACAACTGGACCATCGGCGGGGATGGAATATCCTCGACAGTGATCGGCGCATCCATCGCGCTTCAATTTCACGGCACGCGTCAGGTGGCCTTGTCCGTGAACACCGGCAATATCGCCACGAAAATCCCTTCCCGCTATCCGATCATCGCCTGGACGGTCAATGGCGGCGATCTGCGGACCCATCAGCTCACGGCGAACGAGACGACCGTGCCTCTGTCCTCGGGCGTCGCGGACCCGGCCATTGAGCTGTATATCAAGGGAATGTCGCCCTTCGAGGACCGCTACACGGGCGATGTTCCCCCCAATGCGGTAAAAATCCTCGGATTCTCCATCGACAAAGGAGGAACGGTCACGGCATCAAAACATCCCGTTCCTGTCTGGCTGAACATCGGCGATTCCATCATGTCGGGCGATGGCGCGGCGTACGCGGAGAATCAGGGACGGCCTTCGGATGATTCCTGGGGGGCTTCGGATGACGGGCGCGCAAGTTACGGGTATCTGCTCGCGCGCCATTATGGCTTCCGGGAATCGCGTCTTGCCTATGGCGGATATGATTGGGGCGGGGGATTGGCCCGGATACCCAGTCTGAGCGCCCTGATCGACTCCCGGACCTCGACCGCCAGCCGTCTGCACCAGGGGAAGCTGGACCCGATACCCTCGGTTGTGCTGATCAACCTGGGAGAGAATGGCATTCCTTCGGAAGTGGATGTTACCCAAGCGCTCGACAAAATCCGCAGCCGGGTTGCACCGGACACGAAAATCATTGTCATGATTCCCGTGTCCGGCAAGGGCCGGACCGAATTGACACGCGCTTTCAAGGGCTACAAGAGCGCGGCCGGGGATAAAAATGCCTTTCTCGTTGATTTGGGTACGGTGGCGTTTGCGACCTGCGATGGCGTCCATCCCACATCCGAAGGGCATCGGGCGATCTATGCCGCCGCCTTGCCCGCTTTCGACGCCATTCTGGGGAAATAGCGCGCAAACGCTGAAATCAGGGGGGAACCGGTCGCCGGGCAGTGCATCGCGAGCCTGTTTCCGATGTGATATACAAAATACGGGAGAATCCGAAGACTCTCCCGTTTCGCAAGAATGAAGATGAGCGGTATACCGGCTTTATCCGGGCGGCGACATTTCCAGCATGTGAGCGAGGCGGTCAGCATCCTTCATGGGTACACAACTCCTCCGCCTCATGCATGACCTTGTCCCTGAACCGCTGATGCAGGTCGCCCGGCGTCCGCAAATCAACCTTCACCCCGCCCAGGACGGCCGAAAGATCCTCTTCCATATCCACCATATCCAGAAGGGTCACCCGCTGTCCCGGAAGAAACTCGATGAGTACATCGATATCGCTTTCCGGATTGTAATCATCACGAAGTATCGAGCCGAAAAGGGAGAGTTTCCGCACCCCGCGCTTCCGGCAGAATGCAGAAAGCCGCTCTCGGTCAAACGAAACGCCATGATGGATGACGGCATATTCACTCATAAAACAATGCCCATTTCATTTGTAATGTCCAGCTTGTTCAGGGATTCGGATAATCGAGCAGGCACTCTGCTTGTTTAAACTGCTGCAAACATGCCGCCGCTTCGGATATCCCCCTCGCGATATCGATGAGTATATCCGTATCGAAGACAACCGGTTTATTCATGGCTTTCCCATTCGCGCTCACGAATGTTCCTGACCCACGCGCCGCTGTCCTTCAAATCTTTACGGTTGCTCCACATGCCTACAAACGGTTCCTCCATCAACTTCTTTTTCCCCGCCTTTTCCCTGCATGGAGCTTTGTAGCGCCGCCTGAGAAAACTGATGAAATCAGCTACTTCCCGCTGCGCTTCGGGCGGGAGTAACCCCAGTTCACGCCATATTTCTTCCTGTTGCATCGGTTATCTCCATAGATTTCGAGCATCAAAAACAGGCTCAAATATCGCTTTATGACTTTGGCGTCTCAGAACACTTGCGTGCGGTTCCTTTTGCATTACTCCGGTTGGCGGCGTCCGGAATCAGCCTGATTTCCAGACGGCATCCGACCGCATGAGCATATGCTTTCAGGGTTCTCAGGGAAGGCGCATGTTTGCCGCCTGATTCCAGGCGCGATACCGCGCTTTTGGTGGTTTTCATGCACTCCGCCACCGATTCCTGGGTCATGCCGGACCGCGAGCGCGCCGCAAGCATCTCTTTGGCAAGGAGGTATTCTTCTTCCAGGCCCTCGTATGCTTCCCTGAATCCCTTCCGCTGCATTGCCTTCTTGAGGAACGCCTCGTGATCGTGCCGCACCGGTTGGTATTTTTCTTCAGCCATTTTTAACTTCTTTCATCCTTTTTCGAGCGATTTTCATGTCTTTTTCGGGCACACTGCGTGATTTCTTCACGAAAGCGTGAAGTATAACGACACAGCGGTCTGATGCGTAACAGTAAAACACCCGGCCAATGCCCTCTTTTCCCCTCGGTCGTAACTCAAAAAGCCCGTCACCGAGCGCACGTGAATGCGGCATCCTCAGGTTCGGCCCGAATTCCATCAATAACTCCACAATTCGGGCAAAATCGGCCAGGATTCCATCAGGCCAGGATTCAATTTCATCGCTGACGCTGCTATTATAGTACTCAACCGTAAAATTCATATCAGGTAAGTTAGCATATTTGTGAACAGCAATCAAGAGGTTTCAGACGAATTCCTGTAATACCGGAGAGGGAATCGTCAAGATAGAGCATAGTGGCGACATCAGGCAGCTTTCCGGATGGTCAGGGAAATGCCGTGGATGGATGGGAGCGTATGGTCCATCAAAAAACATACCAAAGGGGGATTGTTGCAGTATTTTGGATGCCTCCCTGGAATATATCCCTCCGTCGGTTGGGTAGTGAAGATCACCGTTATATAAGAGATGCCCAGGCGGGGTGGGCTGAAAGCGCTTGAAGCGTGTGAGTGGCATATCTTGTACTTTTTGCACAGCATATGCCACAAATAAATGGACAAGATACGGTAATATCCTCTGCGCCGAACATCGTTGTTCTCGAGCGGTTATTAATCGTCACAAACTACGACTTTTTAAACGTTCATTTCCTTGAGCCTAACTTGGACAAGTCTACATAACGCAGTGGACTTTCCTTCCAGCCAGACTGGAAGTATCTCTCGAACGCTCCGTGTTTCTCTTGAAGGTTTTTTGTGAACTCCTCCGGGTCGGTGAATCCCGTTGCAGGGAGGATTCGCCGCAAGTACTTCTCGCTTTCTGATCTTACTATGTAGCTTGGTGCATGGTCCAACCAGACGCTCGCGCGTGGACACCAAACGTTGTACAGGTATTGGAGATTCTCTTCGTGGCAGACTGTACGAACAAACAGGAAGTAGTCCGCTTCGAGAAACTCTTTATGCGAGATCTGTTCTGAGAGTTCTGTGTTTGTAAAGCGGTCTTTCAGCATGTCAGCCATGACCGATATGCGTTGGAGGTTGAGACGTCGGTTACGTTGTTCGTCGAGGCTATTCACGAATCTACTGACACGGACGAAGTTCTCGTACCGGCTCTGATGCTGTTTCTCCACAAATAAATCCTCAGCGAGAATCTCGCCCAGCAAATCCCAATGATCGTACCTGATGATCGACGCAACGAGGCTGACGAACATCTCATAGCCTATGAAGCGGAATCCGTCATAATCAGATTCTCGGAACACCCGAGAAAACCCCTCAGGAGTCTCATGGAGTCTGAGCACGCCCCCGAAGAAGTCGTATATCTCTCTGAGCGCATCCATATTCTCAGCTTTGGATGCTGACACGCTTGCCTCTGCAAAGCGATATGTTAGCGGTAAGCTCTGCACTATCTGGTTGACGATGGCTTCGTCGTAGTGCTCAAACTGCGAGAAGTCCGGTCGTTTATCTTCTATATCAGCCAGAAGACTCTGGAGGAACTCCTTGAATATAGGACGGATGGGTTGCTTTAAAGCCCGTAGCTCATATTGTAGGTCAAGCACGCTGGGTCCCTTGCCGGTTTCTGGGGCAAGAGAATCGAGACGGTCAATCAACTTCAAGTAGTCGCGAATAAATTGACCCGCGCCATCACAGCTGATTGTGTTGTACTGCTTTCTGTCAATCAGTTCTTTGCGCTTTCCCGCGGGTGGTAACGGATCCACCCAGAAAAGTGGATAGTAGTTGCAGTCGCGTTGATCCAGTACACGCGCCATTCCTTCATCTTCACCTGCATAGCCAAGGACAATTACGCCATGATCGCTCAGAATCCGAACAAGCCCTGATTCCATCTTGGGGGATAGCCGTTCAAGATCACTGGGAGTATTTCTCAAAGCGCCACGTCCAAGTGTGCCGTGGGGTTTATATACTCGGATAGCCTTACAGTGAATCAGAGGTTCAGAATGCATCAGGTCTTCTTCTGTCGATATTACCTGAGGCTCTAAGCCTTTATCTTCCAACGCTTTCTCGATGAAATGGTCGAAATTAGTCGTGACTACAGCACGAATTATTCCTCGGCGGGCGAGCTCTGCTATTAACGTGTGGGCTTCACCTGTCTTGTGATCGTTCAGATACTCCTTCAGAAATCGCTGCTGATCCGGGTAGTTAGGATAGATTTGTCCAATCAGCTCGGAATACGGGAGTTCAGCATACTCGCTCTGTAGGAACCATTTCTTGAGGTCTATTAAAGGATCTACCTTGTCGACCTCCGATGCATACAGTAATCCTGCTGTCTTCAGCATCAAATCCCACGCAGTTGGAACACCCGCATCTTTAGAAACGCCTGCACCAGCAACGAGGATGAACTTGCGGTCCCCGGGTGTTGCGGATGCTGCAAGCCTGACAATTGGATTCATAGAAGTCTTGGTACTCCTTATTTTGTTTCCAATGACATGGTCAGACGCCGTGGTAGCGATCGGCTGTAACAACTGGTTAGTATAGATATGTTTCCGTTTTATCCAGGATACTCAATGCCCTCATCGCGCCAGATTTTAGTGCGGAAGCAGTAACACTGTCCGTTTATGTCGGTCATCCGGTTGATATGGTGCACCATTGTTATGACTGAGTCAGGGTGCCGACTAGCGATGAGGATACCATTTGTTGGCCTAAGACCATCTATTGCTGCTCCATCCCAGTACATCTTCAGCTGATAAACATCCTTTACGGTAGTAATATCCTTCTTTCCCTCGTAGAGGATGACGCTATCCCCGTAGGCGAGATAAAGGTCGACACGGATACGTTCGCCGATCGTGTTATAAACGTACTGCTCTGTTTCGACTACCTTCGGATCCGGAACATGTACCTTCTTGCGGTTTGCGAGTTCGTCGAATAAATCCCGCTCCTCCGGATCCTCTTGAATCTTCTTTTTGGGTGCAGGCATATGGCGTCTCACCCATTCATACAGAGCCTCAAGGAGTGGATCACCTTGTCGCAGACCGTTCTTTGAAGTACGAGTCGCAGGTAGTCGATTGGGATCCAGCGAGATTACATCGACTGTTACGAGCAAGTGGTTGTACATATTGTGACGTTCGATGTGCCACACCTCCTTGAAGAGGTTATGCTCTATGAGTCGTCCGTTAATCCGAATCTCTAGGCCAGAACTAGACATGTTCCGCTTGTAATATCTTTTATAGGGAGCTTCCTTCATTGCGCCGAACGCATACTGAAGCTTAACTTTGCCGTTTCCAAGGTCGAATTCCTCTGTACCTGTACCCGGTGGATTGTAATACTGCTCCCACACAGGAACAACTGCCTCCACCGTCTTGGTCTCTTGGGTGCCGGAGGAATGCCAAGCTACGGTGAAGGAGGCCACGTTCCGCCGTATAAGTCCGGCATATATGAATCCTATATCTTCGATGAAATAGCCGACACACGTGCCGAACGCGGGTTTCCCGGAAATTCCCGTACGTAGCGTATTGAACATGGTGCGGGAGGTAGAAAATTCGATGTACGTCCCCGATCCATAGAATTGACCTGGCCATCGGGACTCAGAATCCTCAACCGTCTCAACAGGAAGAGACTGGATTATGTATGGAGATTTGATGCGCTTAAACTGCCTCTCCTCCAAGTCTTTGCTGGTGCGAGTGCACACAAGCCAATCATCGTTGTCCAGATTCGCAGAGGCTAAAGCATGCTTCATGCCGAAGCCGTGTTCATTGAGTGGACCCTCCTTGGCGTCCTTGCCTCCGAGGCGAAAGGCATTAGCTAGGTCCTTAATGCCAGCGCCAGTGTCTTCGACTACAATACGCACACGGTGGTTCTCATCGACGAACTTGATCGCAATGCTTCGGACAGCCGGACTGTTGGCTATGATATTTGATACCGAGTTATCGATGAACTCACATACAATTTGACCAAGCGAGTCGAAATGGCCTCCGATTCCACGCCATACTTCATCAGAGTGAGGCAAATTGTTCAATAGTTCAGTAGACATAGTTTCTCCGGTTATTAAGTATATGTCTTGCATGTAATTCTAGTATATGTCAGGTGACCTTGATTGAGCACAAGAGCAGTTCTGGTGTCAATGCATGCCGTTTGGGCATGTGTATTTCTTTTGCTATAATTTTTATTCTGATCCACTTAAGAAGCGGGGATCTCGTTTCTATTCGCATAAAACGTGCCCAGGGGCCTTCGCTAATACACAGTAAAGGCTATCTTCTCAAATGGTAATGCCGAGAGCCACGCTTTTTGTGGGATGTTATGCGGTCGGCATAAGACTTTCATTCTCAAAACCCGCCTACAAGGCTATGGTAAATTGGTCGTCAATTTTGAATCAGTGATATTTTTTGAGATATGCGCATACAATAAATCAAGCCATCCCGAAAAAGCAATATCTATTTCCATCAGTACGAAAGTTCAAATCCGGAAAAACCAAGCCAATCTTTTCCCTTTGCCCCTTCCCCTCATTTTCTTCTTTCCTTTTCCATCAGAAAATAGTATTTTACTAATCTATTGACGCCATATACTACACAGGAGTTTACATAAATGCAGCAAACGAGAAAGAATATCCGCAATATCGCCATCATCGCCCATGTGGACCACGGCAAGACCACCCTCGTGGACGCGCTGCTCCGTCAGTCCGGAGTGTTCGGCTCCCACGAGCATGTGCAGGAGCGCGCCATGGACAACATGGACCTGGAGCGTGAGCGCGGCATCACCATCATGGCCAAGAACACCGCGGTGGCCTTCGGCGACACCACCATCAACATCGTGGACACCCCGGGACACGCCGATTTCGGGGGCGAGGTCCAGCGGGTGCTGAAGATGGTGGATGGCTGCCTGCTTTTGGTGGACGCTGCGGAGGGGCCGCTCCCGCAGACCCGGTACGTGCTCTCCAACGCCCTGCTCAACGGCCTTTCCCCCATCGTGGTAATCAACAAGATCGACCGTCCGGACTCCCGCATCGACGAGGTTTTGGACGAGGTGCTGGAGCTTTTCCTGGACCTGGACGCCTCGGAGGAGCAGTGCGATTTCCCGGTGGTGTACGCGGTGGCCCGCGACGGCATCGCGACACTCGATCCCAAGGTTCCGGGGAAGGATCTCCAGCCGCTTTTCGAACTCATCGTGAACCGGGTGCCCGCGCCGGTCTATGACGACGCGCTGCCTTTGCAGCTCCAGATCACCACGCTGGACTACAGCGATTACCTGGGGCGCATTGGCATCGGTCGGGTGGCCAGCGGAAACATCGCGGTGGGCCAGAACGTACTCATGGACAGCGGCGAGGAAGGGGATACGCCTCGCAAGGCGAAGGTCACCCAGCTTTTCGGATTTTCGGGGCTGCACCGCAAGCCGGTGACCTCCGCCGGGCCGGGCGACATTGTCGCCATCGCGGGCATCGAGGGAATCAAGCTGGGGGACACGCTCACCGACCCGGAGAATCCCTGTCCGCTGCCTCCGCTCCGCATTGACGAGCCCACGCTGGAGATGGTGTTCACCATCAACACCTCGCCGCTTTCGGGGCAGGATGGCAAATACCTGACCAGCCGGGAAATACGCGAGCGCCTGTTCAAGGAAATCCAGGGCAATCCCTCCCTGCATGTGGAGGAAACCGAAAGCGCCAAGGAATTCAAGGTGGTGGGACGCGGTGAGTTGCAGCTTGCCGTGCTCATTGAGACCATGCGTCGCGAAGGGTACGAACTGTCCGTGGGGAAACCGACCGTCCGGATGCGCCGTGAGAACGGTGTGCTTCTGGAGCCCTGGGAGCATCTGGTGATCGATTGTCCCGAGGGCCATATCGGCACCATCACCCAGGCGCTGGGGACGCGCAAGGGGCGCATGTCCCGCATGAGCAATCATTCCTCGGGCTGGGTGCGCATCGAGTACGACATCCCCATGCGGGGACTCATCGGCCTGCGCTCGTTCCTCATGGTGGAGACACGGGGCACCGCGGTCCTGAACAGCCTTTTCCTGGGCTGGGAGCCGCATGCCGGGGAGATTCCGGGACGCACCAGTGGGGTGATCGTGGCCGACCGTCGGGGACGCGCCACCGCCTACGCGCTGGAGAACCTCCAGGAGCGCGGAATGCTCTTCGTCGATCCGGGCGAGGATGTCTATTCCGGACGCATCGTGGGGCGCAATTCCCGTCCCGACGACATGTGGGCCAATCCCACCAAGGAGAAGAAGAAGGACAACATGCGCGCGGTGGGCAAGGACGAGAACTACCAGCTCTACCCGCCCAAGATTCTCTCCCTGGAGGAGGCGCTGGAGTTCATCGACGAGGATGAGCTGGTGGAGATCACCCCTCGGGTGATTCGTCTGCGCAAGCGATACCTGGATCCCATCTCGGCGCGGCAGGCGGCGAAACAGTCCGTATAGGCCGCCCGGAAACCGGGACAAAATCAAACAGGGGCGGATGATTTTTTCATCTGCCCCTGTTTTCATGTCAAAAGCCGGTCTGTCACCTTTCAATTCAGCGGTAAACAGCTCCCTTCCCCTCGGTGAATCCCGGTTCGCCCGCTTTCCCCCCTTTCTCCTGAAAACGGCTTTTTCCCGATATTCGCATGGAGCGATAAAAATTCCTTCCCGGACATGAATGAGGAAGGAACTCCGTTCGTCGATCAACGTTAAATTCTTGAGAACGGCCGCCGTTACCTGTATGCCGCTTTCGGTTCCGGACGAACGGGACGCCGTCCGCCCGGGCCGCACCTTATGCTGGGTACCGTTCAGACTGAAAGGGTTGAACGATGAAAAGATTACCATTCGCTCCGTACGCCCTGCTGCTCGCGGCAGCGATCGTCCTGTCCGGCGCTGTCGCCTGCGACCGCTTCCCCGGAAAGGGGCATGCCGGTTTTACGGGCCATGCGCAGAACGCGTCCGCGTCCATCGCGGGTAATCCGGCGCTCGGACAGGCGCTCGGGAGCACCGCCATTTCCGATGCCGCGGAAAAAACCATAGACAGCGTCGTCAATATTTCCTCCACCCGTATCGTGCGCACTAGCCCCGGTTCATTGGGGGGCGCTTTCGATGATCCGTTCTTCCGACGCTTCTTCGGTCAGGATTTCGGAGAGAGCCGTCCCCGGGAACAGAAGCAGAGCAGCCTCGGCTCCGGGGTGATCGTCGATGCGGATGGGACCATCCTGACCAACAACCACGTGGTGGAAGGGGCGTCCGAACTCAAGGTCACTCTCCGCGACGACCGTACCTACACCGCGAAAGTGGTGGGAGCCGACCCTTCGAGCGACCTCGCGGTCATCCGTATTCAGGGGAAGGCGAAGGACCTGAAACCGCTTCCCATCGGTGATTCGGACCGTCTGCGGCTCGGGGAGATCGTCCTGGCTATCGGGAATCCCTTCGGTCTCGACCACACGGTTACCATGGGCATCGTTTCCGCCAAGGGCCGCAACAAAATGGGCCTCGCGGACTATGAGGACTTCATCCAGACCGACGCCGCCATCAATCCCGGCAACTCCGGCGGAGCGCTCATCAACCTTCGCGGCGAGCTGGTGGGTGTCAACACCGCCATCACCAGCCAGTCCGGCGGTAGCCAGGGTGTCGGATTCGCCATTCCCTCCAACATGGCACGAACCATCATGGCCGGGCTGGAGGGCAAAGGGAAAATCGTACGCGGCTACCTGGGAGTCTCGGTCGGCGATGTCACTCCCGAGGTCGCGGACGCTCTGGGTCTCAAATCCGGAAATGGCGCTTTGGTCAACGATGTCCTGAAGGACAGCCCGGGAAAGCGGGCGGGTCTCCAGCACGGCGATGTCATCCTGGCGCTCAACGGCGACAGGGTCGAAAACTCCGGCCAGCTCCGGAACCGTATCGCCCTGCTCGGCGCGGACAAGACCGTCAAATTGCGGGTTCTCCGCAACGGCCGTGAGCAGGATGTGAGCGTTCGTCTGGCCGCACGCCCGAACGATGAGCGCACGGCCGCGGTGGAGCAGCGTCCGGAAGAGGGATCGCTCGATGGCATCGAAGTCGCCTCGCTCAGCGGCGAAATGCGGCAGTCCCACGGAATCCCCACGGATGTCCGGGGGGTCGTGGTGACCGATATCCGCGAGGGCAGTCCCGCCGGGGACGCCGGGCTTCAGCCGGGATTTGTCATCCGCGAGGTGAACCGCCGTCCGGTGGAATCGGTGGCCGCGTTCACCGGAGAGTACCGGAAAGCGAGAGGCCCGGTGCTGCTCTATGTATGGCGCGAGGGCGCGTCCTCCTTCCTGGTGGTGAAAAAGTGATGACGGAGTTTCTGGGCGCATGATCGCCGGAGAGATGAAAACCATGTCCGCGAGAGTGACGGGTATGGTACATTGTGGTGACGATCGGCATATTGCTGAAGATAGCGTGCGCCCGTACGGGATCGGGCGCAGATGATATCTCATGTCGCCGGATGAATGTCCGGCGGGGGGTGAGAGGCGGGGAGCATGTCGCCGGAGCGGGCGGCGTGCTCTCCGTGTTTCTGATGCGCCGTTCGGGAATAGGGGACAGCGGAGTGGAAGCGGGTGATTGACTTGATTGAACGCTTGTTTTTTACTGCTCCCGGTGGTATGTTTTCCATCATGTTTTCCATGTCACGCGATCGATGGGATATTGTTTACGCGAAAGGGAAGTTTTTACAATGCGAATGGTGATTCTGGCGCTGGTCGCCTTCTGTGCGTTCCCCTGGGGGGCGTACGCGCAGCAGCAGAAGCTGGTGAAAATTCTGGTTTCTTCGCCGTGGGTCCCCGACAAGGCCTACCGGGCGGTCGGCGATGTTTTTGCGGGGTGCATTACCCGGGAATTGAACCGTAAGGGCGGGCTGGAAATCGTGGACCGGATCAAGTCCGAGGAATATCTGAAACAGAAGAAACTCAACGAAGGCATAGACAACCGGGTTACCGCCGTGGAGGTGGGGAAGGCGCTCGGCGCGGACATTGTCATTTATTCGACCCTGACCCGCAGTTCACGCAACTTCGGGTTCAGTATCGCCTTTTTTGAGGTGGAGCGCGATGTAATCCAGCGCATCGTCAACGGCTCTTTCAGCGAAACCGCCTCCGCCGAGGAAATCGGGCGTCTGGTGCGGGATGAGATGAAGCGTCTGGTCACCTATATTCCCTCGCCCTCCGAGCTGGCCAGCATCGGTACGGTGTTGCGGGAGAACACGGTCAATCCCGATGATTTGCCCAAATCATCGGATATCGAACTGCCCGCCGCCGACCAGTTCGGGGCGCTCGAACAGGCCCTCGCGTATTACCGGGTGTTTCCCGGCGAACTGGAATACCTCAAGCTGGACCAACAACAGGAAATCACCCGCGTCCAGATGGAAGCGGACGTTGATATCGACGCGGACCTCATGAAAACCTTCACCCGGATGCAGATGTTCGGGGAATTCGCCCTGCGCTATAATTTGCAGTCCTACCTGATCAAGGATTGCTCCGTGCGGGCGCTCAATGTCCTCATCGCCAACAAGGTCCCGGTGTTCTTCACCGACGACGGACGGAACATCGGCCTCCTCAACGGGTACTCGCAATTGAAGGGGAACGGGTCCAGCATCTTCCGGACCAACTACAACGACGAGTTCGATTCCAGCTATCTCACCCACCGCAAGCTTATCGCCATCATGGTTATCCTCCCCAAGCCGGGAAAGAAGGGCGGGATTTCGCATGACTATCTCGAAACCGCCATCTCCCGGTACCACAACGACTGGGGAAAGACTCCCACGCTGGTGGAACTCAAGGAGGGATTCCTCGACATCATCAACAGCGGAATGGAAAATTGACGGCGGAATCCTGCGCGCGGGACCGGGGGCGCCAATTCCCTCACCCGGCCTTCGGCCACCCTCTCCCCCGCGAAATGACGCGCGGGCGAGGGAAAAGAGCGCTTCGGGCAAGGCTTTGGAA
>CAYRTQ010000113.1:2852-12588 GCA_964426865.1 uncultured bacterium | reverse complement strand
ACTCCGAGGAGTGGTTCCATATCTCGATGCCGTCGAAACCCTCCGCGTCCCAGGCGGTCCAGGGATAGGGGGGGATTTCCGGAATCGCGGTCCGCTTCTCGTCCGGGTGGGCGATGAATCCCATGCCGCCCGCTTCGCGGACTCCGCGGACGTATTCGTGCGCGGAAAGTCCCGGCGGCAGAATCTCTTTCAACCCGTACGCGAGGTAGTGATTGCGATTGTCGTTGTCGTTGATCTCATACCCGATAATGGCGAGCACCGGGCCATGCCAGCGGTCCAGCCCGGCCTTGAGCGGCTCCAGGGTCATGTGGTCCGCGAACAGGAGGTAATCCAGCCCGCTCTTCGCGGCTATTCCCGCGATGTCCGGAATGGAACGGAGCCCGTCCGAGTAATTGGAGTGGACGTGTATGGAGCCGGAATATTCGTACAGGGAATCGGGGGTCATGATCTTCTCTCGGCAAAGATTCAAAGGGAGGGGGGAACCGTATCGGTACCTTCAATATGGGGCGGCGGGAGGAAAAAGGCAAGAAGGATCGATGGATGTGTGACCATAATTGCCGTGCGGACCAGACCTCCCCTTCGCGGAAGGAACGGGCGGGGGATCATCGATGCATCCCCCCCCCGGTTGCATCCGGGCCCGGCGCGTATGGTCACCGTGTGGCATTGTATGCCAGACCGAGCCCCACGCTCTGCCTGAACCTTCCGCCGAGACGGATCTGCTTGTCGTACAGGAGCTGCGTGTACAGGTTCACAATGACATATTTGGTGATGCTGGCGGTGAATATGTTTTCAAAATTCACATCGGGGGCTTTCCAGAAATTCTCGCCGGGAAGGCCCCGGAGTTCGTCCGACTGTGAATTCACCACCGCCTGGAACACGATGAGCGTGCTGGAAACGGTCAACCTTCCCCCGGACAGCGGGGATTTGAATTCGTGCACGAATTCGACTCCCCCGTCGGTGGCGGTGTTCGACCTTCGCAGCAGGGTAGCCGGATCGAGATAATTGCGGTCGATGTTCTCCCGCACGCCGAGGCCCAGACGGGTGGACCACAGGCGTCGCTCATCCTTGAGGAACACCCGCGCCAGCCCCGCGCTCTCGGTGATGGTCAACGGATTGACATACAGGGTTTCCGTGGAATCACGCTGGTCGGTGAAGAATGTTTCCACCCGTCCGGACACGAACGGATCGAAATACCGGTGAAGATTGAACAGGAAAACCGATTCGAGAAATATGAGGTCCGTGGATTTCTGCGGGACGCGCCAGTGGTGGGTCGCCTTGTCCTGGGTGTGGGTCTGGCCGTAATACAGCTTGAGCGTATTGTTGTTGTTCACCAGGGGGGAGAGCGGCTTGTTCGCGGTACTGTTGGACATGAGCGCCCAGGTCAGGCTTCCCGTTTCGCCGCCCGCCCAGTTGTTGCTGTACGCGCTCTGGTTGACCGTAATGCTGGAACCGATCGTAACCGCCCAAGGTGCGGCGAGCGCCGCGGACGGAACGGCCCAAACCGTCAGAAGGAGAGTGATTCCCAAACGTTTCATGGCGCCACCCCTTTACGAATACCGATGTGCAAATCCAAAAGCGGGGACGAATGAACCGGGAGTATACCGGTAACATACGATGCAACTCGCTCGGAAACAAGGGATAGTGGAGGGGGAGCGGCGGGGCTGCCTCATGGGCGGAATTCGCTTGACAGGGGAGCAAATACGTGTATTTTATTCACATATATCCATATATCGTTTCAGCGGGAACAATCGCCGTCCATCCAGCGAAAGATACTTTTTCATTATGAGAACAATAGCCACATTCATGGATTTGCAGGAGGCCCACGTGGTGAAAGGGATGCTGGAAGCCGAGGGCATCCCCGCCGTGGTGGTCGATGAGAACGCCACCGGCCTTGTGATCTACACTCCGGCCATCGGAGGCGCCCGGCTCCAGGTTTGTGACGAGGATTACGACCGGGCCATGAGAGTCCTCGGATGCGGGCGGCCGGAGGCGGAAATCCCTCCGGCGGAAACGTCTCCCGGTGAAATCTGTCCCCGGTGCGGGTCGAGCCATATTGTCACCAACCCTTTTTCGCTCAAGACGGTTTTTGCGTTCATCGCCTCGCTTTTCGCGGGAATTCCGGTTCTGTCGAGGAAAAAGGTCAGGGTGTGCGGGAAGTGCGGGGAGAGGTGGTGAAGAAACGGGCTTTGGGAAAAGAACTTGCTGGAAAATAACGCATTTAGCTTTTTCTGAAGGAGCCTTGTGAAATGAATCATTCAACTCCTGAAGCTTACATGGAAGAAGTGCCTCTAACTGGACTTCTGGCAGAATTTAGAACGGCCCTTCAAGAGGAAATTGCAGCTTCTATCCGTAATGAAGCAAGCGCTGCTATCCCATTGGTTAACGGTCACAGAGTTGCTCAGATTGGTGGTAGCTATCAGTATGTCTTTGAAGTAGAAACCGCCCTAAATCTACCTGGAGATGCTCCAGGTATGCTACACATTCCCAACTTTGCTCCAAAAGAGGTAGCGGTTGTTTCAATTGAAGGTATGAACGTAACTTTGAGTATTTCAATGGACATGGGGAAGTTTATTCCCATTGCCAAACTTCAAAGTAACCTTACTCTTCTAATGCGGAAACTTATTGAGCGTATCGAAAAGAAAGCCAGTATTATTTGTCCTATTTCGGAACGAATTCTTAATTGTTCTCCTGCAAACGGCTGTCCGATACCAAATACAGAAATATGCCTTGTAAATAAAGGAAAAAAGAAAGAAGAACAACTCAATAAACAACAATTGGACGCGCTTGCGTCCAGTCTTGGGCGTGATATTACCTTTATTTGGGGACCACCAGGTACTGGGAAAACCAAAACTATTGGCGCAATAGGTGTCCAACTATTCAGCAGAGAAAGGTCGTTTCTTTTGGTTTCCCATACTAATGCGGCTGTAGATGAAGCGCTTCTCAGGATAGCAGATGTTGTTGATATAAGTGAATTGGAAAAAGGACGTATACTACGTGTAGGGGTTCCCAAGAATGAGCAACTCCTGAATGAAAGTGGAAAATATAGAGAGGTTCTGCTTAAAACACATACAGATAGGCGTTCCGCAGAGCTTTCTAACAAGCTAGAGCGATATAAAGAGGAACGGGCAAAAGCTATTATTGAAGTGAAAAAAATATCACGACTTGTCGATCTCTGTGAATGGGTGGTTGAGGCCACTCAAGATATTGAAGTTATGAATACTCAACTCAATTCGCTTCAAAGCATGGAAGTATCACTTGGGCAAGCTCGTGAAAGACAAAAAATGTTTCTCTCCCATTCCGCTCAATGGACAATGGCAAAAGATGCTGCGGCAAATGCCAATAATGCAAAGTTAAGGAATGCTGAGCTCGACCAACTAATAAGCAACTCTGAGATAGAATTATCTTCTGCTGAAACGCGGGAAAAAGTAGCCGGGAAGGAACTGTCTGACGCCGAAGCCATATTGAAGGAAATTTTGTCGGTGGGCTGGTTGACAAGAAAATGGCGAGGTTTACCGTCGCCTGAGATACAGCAGACTGAAGTTGCCAGACTAAAATCCGCACATGTTAATCACCAGAAAATAGTTTTTGCCAAGAAAACAGTACTCACAAAGTTACAAACTGAACAATCCAAATTCAAGGATGAAATAGACGCATTTCGTATGAGGTATTCGACAGAACCAGAAACGGTGCTTCAAAAGGTAAACGAGCATTTCAGTGAACTCAAATCCCTAAAACTGAGAATTGACCAGCTTCTATTCGCGTCTGCTAGCAGTCGGAACAAGCTCGAAAACACCCTCTCAAACCGTTTGAGCGTTCTAAGAGAGTGGAATCTATCATCAGAATGTACATCGAATGCAGAAGAAATGTTATTCTCTATCAGACAGTCGTATCATAAAGCAAAAACTGAGATTTCTGGAGAAGTACCGTCCAAACTCAAGGATGTACTTGATCAGACGAATAATAGAATACTCTTCCTTGATATTGAAATACAGAAGATTGAGGAATCACTCAAGAAGATCGAGGAGATCATTATTTCAGAAGCTGTTGTAGTTGCGACTACGTTAACACGGGCTTACTTGCGGGATTCTATTCAGAACCGCCGATTTGATACGGTGATTTTAGATGAAGCATCAATGGCTCCTATCCCAGCATTATGGGTTGCGGCGAGTATAGCCATAAAAAGTGCAGTTGTAGTCGGTGACTTCAAGCAATTACCTCCGATTGTTATTTCTGAACGTGTACTTCCCCGTAAATGGCTTGGCAGTGATATATTCATGATGACATCACTTGTTGGTCCATATGACAATACGAAACGCAGGATAGACTTGCTGAAGCAACACCGAATGCATCCAATGATAAGTCAAATATCGAATTATTTGATTTATGATGAAAAACTGAAAGATGCGGACGGGATGCATAGCGCCGGGGAAGACAAATTAAATGAATGGTATCGGAAAGATTGGGGGCACGATCATCCCGTTTTATTGGTGGATACTTCATCTTTAGGCGCATGGGTCACAAGTGTATCGCGAGGTGCACGTGCCAGCAGGTTGAACTTTTTATCGGCAACTCTCTGTGTAGATCTTGCTGAGAAAATTCTTAAATCCGATCGTGAAAAGCTGATAAATCGAGATAAAAGACGAATTCTAATAGTTTGTCCTTATCGTCCTCATGCTAAACTACTTGAACTTCTAATTCATGAACAGGGTTTAGATAAGGATGTTATTGCTGGCACAGCACATACTTTTCAAGGATCTGAAGCTGATGTTGTTATATTTGATTTGGTTAACGATGAACCCCATTGGCGGGTAGGCATGTTCATGCAAAAAAATGATGATACAGTCAAGCGACTTGTAAACGTTGCTATTACCCGTGCTAAACGAAGACTTATCGTAGTGGGAGATTTTAACTATATAGAAAAGAAATCAAGGCATGCATTTATGGGCAAAGAATTCATACCCTTTTTGAGAAAGCAGTATCCGATTGTTGATGCCAGAGATATTGCACCTGAAGGTCTAGCAGCAAAGGCGGCCAAAGCTCAAAGGACGATACTTGGCGGTATAATTGAACCCCATAGCGATCGAGTGATTGTCACACAAGACCATTTTTATAAGTTACTAATGTACGACTTGGCATCCTCACGTAATCGAGTTGTAATATACTCTGCCTTTATTACCCAAGATAGACTTGGGCAACTTGAACCACAGATAAAGGCAGCAATTGAGCGAAATGTTAAAATGTATATTGTAACGAAAGCTATTAGTGACAGAAATAAAAAAGAGCTTGCTAACTACCGAATTCTGGAGAATACTTTGAAAACTTGGGGCGTTACTGTGGTACATAAAGAGAAAATGCATGAAAAGTTGGTGTTCATTGATGATGAGGTAATTTGGGCTGGGTCATTGAATCCTCTAAGTTTTAGTAATACACAAGAAATTATGGAGCGCCGCCATAACAAAAAGGTTGCCTTAGATTATGCGAAAACGGTCCTTTTAGATGATCTTGTTGGGGAGTACTGTAATGGTTCACCTGCTTGTCCTATTTGTGGAGATGAAATAATTGCACGTGAGGGCAAGGGTGAACCATTTTATTGGACTTGTATTCAAGAAGGATGCTATAGTCGAAATGTTAATCAGCCACCACTTACTAATGGCATCATCACATGTGCTAAATGCGGTGGGCCCGTTGAATATGGGCTGTGGGGGAAGAGACCCATATGGAAATGTACAATAAATCCAAAACACAGGCAGTTTCTTTTGCAATCACATTTGCGTTTACCTAAAATGCGAACTCTTGTGCCGAGCCAGATCTTAAATAAGTTAGAAGAAGACTTTGGGGAAACTCATTCTATAAAGAAATCGCGAAACAATCCAGAACAACTGACACTATTCGATATAGATAAACAATGAGCAATTAGTATTCGCCATATCTGAAAAAATTCATTGAGAACAGTACGAAGAGGTACTGACTGCCAAGACTTCCTTGATGTTTTCACGCAATCCCATTCTCATTCTCCACCCATCCGGTACTTCCTGCAACACGGCCCAGTGCTCACGATCTTTCCATCCTCAAGCCGGAAGATATCCACTGCCGCGCATAAAGAAGGCCCGGACCGTCGCCGGTCCGGGTATTGCGCTGACGGTAACAACTTCCACGGGTGTGATCCCGTTCCCTTTTTATATCTCCTTCTCCACCACCATCCCCACCTTCTCTTTCGCTTTCCCCCGCTTTTTCAGGGTTTCGATCACCATGAAATCGACCTCTCCGCGTTCCTTGTCCGTGCGGGCCACCACGATCTTGACCCGGTCGCCGATCATGAAGCGTCGGCCCTTGTTCCGTCCGGTCATGGCGACCCCGAGATCGTCGATCTCGTAGAAGTCGTCATCGAGCGTGGAGACATGGACCAGGCCTTCGACGAAGAACTCGTCCAGTTCCACGAAGAAGCCGATGGGGATGATGCCGGAGATGGAACCGTGGAACTCCTCTCCGAGATGCTGGTGCATGAACTCGGCGGTTTTCATCTTGACGGAATCGCGCGCGGCGGCGTCGGTGCGGATTTCGGAGGCGGTGATGGCGCTGCCCAGGTCCGCATAGAAGGGAACGTCGTGGGCTTTGGAATGCGCGCCCGCGTGGAGGATGGCGCGGTCGATCTGACGGTGCACGATGAGGTCCGGGTATCGGCGGATGGGTGAGGTGAAATGGGCGTAGACCGGCAGTGCCAGGCCGTAGTGGCCGATGTTGTTGGGGCTGTAGGAGGCCTTTTTCATGGAGCGAAGGAGGAGCATGTTGAGCACGCGCTCCTGGGGACGGCCCCGGACGGTTTCGATGAAGGACTGGAGATAGACCGGGTCGTCGGCGTGGGAGAGGCGGAACTCGAAGCCGAGGGCGCGGGCAATGTCGGCGTAGGCGGCCATTTTCTCCATATCCGGGGTGTCATGGATGCGATAGAGGAAGGGGACATCGGCGTCGGCCAGGGCCAGGGCGGTGATGGTGTTGGCGAGGAGCATGGCTTCTTCCACCATGCGGTGGGATTTGTAACGGTTGCGGCGCACGATGCGGATCGGTTTTCCCTCGCTGTCGAGGACGACCCCGGTTTCGGGGATGTCGAAGTCCAGCGCCCCGCGCTGCATGCGGAGATGGACCAGAATATCGGTCAGTTCGGAGAGGGCGGTGAGCGACTCGCCCACTTCCTTCGGGATTTCCCGGGCGGCGCCTTCCATGCGGCCGTCGATGTATTCCTGCGCCTGGCCGTAGGTGAGACGGGCGCGGGAATGGATGACCGTGTTGGCAATGTCGTAGGAGACGACATTGCCCTCGCGGTCGAGCTGCGCGAAGACGCTCTTGGTGAGACGGTCCACATCGGGACGCAGACTGCAAAGCTCGTTGGAGAGGCGCTCCGGGAGCATGGGAATGACCCGGTCCACCAGATAGCAGCTCATGCCGCGCTCGCGGGCTTCCATGTCGATGACGGAGCCATCGGGAACATAGTGGGCCACATCGGCGATGTGGACCCCGATGTCGAAACCGCCGTCATCGCGACGGGAAATGGAAATGGCGTCATCAAAGTCACGGGCGTCGGTGGGATCGATGGTGAACGTGGCCATGTCGCGGATGTCACGGCGACGGGCGATGACGCTTTCGTCGAGATCGGCGGGAATCCGCCGCGATTCCGCGATGACCTCTTCCGGGAACCGCATGGGGAGCGCGTGACGCTTGATGATGATCAGCACGTCCATGCCCGGAGCGTCGGGCGGCCCGAGGACCTCCACGATGGCGCAGGTGGGATGGGTGTAGGCCGGGGCCTCCGGTTCCGCGCGGCAGACCACCAGGTCGCCGTCGTTCGGCTCCAGTTCCTCGCCGCCCATGACCAGCATGTCCTCGATATGCACATTCTCCTCGGGGGATACATAGGCCGCCTTGCCCACCCGGTGGTAGACGCCGATGATGGGCTTGGTGGTCCGTTCGACGATTTTCACCACCTCGCCCGCCCTGTTCAGCCCGAAATGGCCCTTGCGGATGAGACGGACCTGCACGATATCGCCGGGGAGCGCTCCCGCGGTATTGTCGCGGTGGACGAAGATGGATTCCCCCTCCTCCGGGCGGACGAATCCGCCGCCGTGCCGCGAGGCGAAGAATGGGCCGATGATGACCCCGGTCGCGGAGGGCATGGTGAAGGTCCGCCCTCGGGTACGAACCAGTTCGCCGGACTTCTCCAGCCCGGTCATGATGCGTTTGAACTCGGAATAATCCGTGCCCTTGAGGCCAAGACGTCCGTAGAGTTCGCGACGCCGCACTTTGCCTTTCTGCACGGTGCGGACGTATTCCATGATCATGGCTTTTATTTTATCTTCATTCATGGGAGTATACCGGAGGTTATGAGGAAAAAGGATCGGGGAACGAATGGTTCATCGCGACTTGACGAACATCTGGGTGAAATAGAACGTGCTGTCGGCGGTCATGGCCACCCCGACGCCGGTCAGGTCGTAATCACCGAGGATCGCCTTGCGGTGCTCCGGATTTTTCATCCAGCCATCGACCGCATCCCGTGCGGGGTTTTTGTATCCGCGGCTGACCGCGACATTTTCCGAGTAGGTCCGCACGGTGATCGCGGGCTGGAGTGACCCGGCCCGTTCCGCGACGCCCTGGTGCCCCGCGGGAACGAGGCCGAGCGCCATGTTACGGCTGTGCAGACGGCACTGGGCGGTGATCGCTCCCTTGATCGACAGGGGGAGCCGTTTCTGGGACTGGCGCTGACGGTTCACCAGGGAATGGATCTGCTGTTCGATGGCCTCGCAGCCCGTTTCGGAGCCGGTGGCCGGTTGTTCGGAAGACGCGGGATTCACGACTGCCGCAAACAATGCGAGCAGGAGTATTCTGAATGAATTACGCATCGGATTTCCTCGAATATACCGGGTTTCTACCGCAGGAATATCTGGGTGAAATAGTATGTTCCGTCGGCGCTGATTCCCGCGCCCACACCGGTCAGGGTATAATTCCCGACTATGTTGTCATGGTGCTCCGGACTGTCGATCCAGCCTTTCGCGGCATCGTGGGCCGGGTCGCGGTACCCTTTGTTGAGCGCCACATTCTCCGCGAACGCGGTGATCCGGAGCTGCTTGACGAGGGCGTCGAAACGCTGGCTCATGCCCTCATGGCCGAGCGGGATTTTTCCCTCCGCCATGTTCCGGGTATGCGTGCGGGCCTGTTCCGACGCCGCATCGCTCCAGGCGAGCGCGGCAAGCCCCTGCTCAACCCGATACCGGTTTATCTCATCGAACACCTGACGCTCCATTTTCTCGAACCGGTCTCCGGAGCGCGGAGGAGAACCGGACGGGCCGGTCGCCCGGTTGCACCCGTTCAGGGAAAGGAGCAGAATCAGCGCGAGAGTTCCCAATGTATAGAACAACCGCATACCGCATCACTTCTTTTCGGTCAAAGAGTTCTCCACCGCTTTCATGAGCGCCTTGCTCGTGATGGCCGCACCGGGGAATACCTCCACGTTGGGGGTCTGCCGTTCAACGATGCGTCCGGCCACCCCGGCGGCCGTTTGCGCGGAACGGGAACCACGGTTGCGGAGAATGTCCACCCGTTCGATGCGGCCGTTCCGAACCGTGGTCTCCACCTCGTAGGTGAAACCGCGGCAGGTGAATGTCCCCCGGTGGGACCCGTCGGCAACCGTCGCAAGATTCACCTCGGCGATGGGCATGTTCCGGAGCCGTTCCGCCTTGTGGTAATC
>CAYRTQ010000113.1:0-2842 GCA_964426865.1 uncultured bacterium | reverse complement strand
GCGCCTTGCTCGTGGTGGTCGCCCCGGAAACCGCGTCCACATTGGGAGTTTGCTTTTCCACAATGCGGGGGATGACTCCCGCGGCTTTTTTCGCGTACTTGGAATCTCGGTTTTTCAGGATGTCTATGGCGTCAATGCGGTGGTTTTTCACAATGGTCCGCACCTCATAGGTGAACTTGCCGTAGGTGAAGCCGCCGTGATATGCGCCGTCGGGTATCGCGGAGAGGTCCACGTCGGCGATGGGCATGACGCGGACCCGTTTCATTTCCGCGGATTCGCAGGAAACGAGGAAAAGGAGAAGCAGCGGAAAGATCCATTTTGTCATGGCGTCCTTCCCATGCGAGCTGGGTTTTCAGGCGGGAGCCGCCGGGCGGAGAATGGGAAGACGATCCGGGCGGGATCATCGGATTATATGCCCCGCCCAAACCGCTCCGTCGAAGAAAATTACATGGACGCGCAGTACTCGAACGCGTTTTTGAAAAATACGGCGCCGTCGCCCTCATCCGGGAGTTCTTCCCGGGTCCACCGGGGATGGTTCATGCGGGTGAGGAAGCGCTCGGGATGGGGCATCAGTCCGAATATGGTTCCCCGCTTGTTGCAGACCCCGGCGATGTGGCCCATGGAGCCGTTGGGATCCTCCGGGTAGGAAGGCTCGCCGCCGTCACGGGAGACATACCGGAGCGCCACCTGGCCGTTGGTCTCCAGTTCGCGCAGATCCGAAGGGGTTTTGACCAGGAATTTCCCCTCGGCGTGGGCGATGGGAAGCTCGATGCGGGGTTTCATGTTACGGGTGAACACGCAGACCGTGTCCGGTTCGATCCCGAGATGCACCCAGCGGTCCTCGTACCGTCCGGAATCGTTGCCGGTGAGCGTGGCCCGCATGTCCTCGGGACGGTTGAAATGGAACGGCATCAGCCCGGTTTTGATGAGCACCTGGAAGCCGTTGCAGACTCCCAGCACGAGCCGTCCCCGCTCCTCGAACCGGAGGAGGGCGTCGCCGAGCCGCTGGTGCAGCTCCAGCGCCAGAATTTTTCCCGCCGCGACATCGTCGCCGTAGGAAAATCCCCCCGCGATGAACAGAAAATGATAGTCGTCCAGCTTTACCTCGCCGGAGGCCACCCGGTTGATGTGGACGCGATCCGCCGTGAATCCGGCGGTTTCGGCGGCATACGCGCTCTCCACGTCGCAGTTCGTTCCTGCGGTCCGGAGGATGATCGCTTTCGGTTTCGCCATGCTGGAAATGTTTCCTCCCCGGCCTCGTCGGCCATATATATGTATAGTATGAAAAAAGAGAAGGGGTTCAAAGGGAAAACGTACATAGTCCTCTCCGGAAAGAGCGGACGAGATGTTTCATGCCGGGCTGGGGTTCACCATGCGAAGAAAGGGTGCGCGCCTTTCTCGGGACGCTCAGCCAACGGGCGGATTCGCATGATCTTCTTCGAGTTTCGTTCCGTTCACCGCGCCAGGTTTTTTTCCGGCCAGTTTCTTGCGCACAGTCATGATTGTCGCCACGGTCGCCAGGATTGCCGGGGCGGCCAGCATCTGGTATTTCGCCATATTCGGCGCGAGGCTCTGCACCACCTGGCCGAAGGTATATCCCGCAGAACCGATGGCGCTGGTCCAGATCACTGTCCCGAGCGCGTTGAACAGCATGAATTTCCGCGGGCTGTACCCGCTGATTCCCGCGACGAAGGGCAGCACCGTCCGGATGCCGTAGATGAATCGGAATCCGATGATCAGCAGCGCCTGGTAGGTATTGAGCAGCAGGAGGACTTTCGCGGTGGCCACCTGCCACTGGGGAATACGTTCCAGACGGCCGATCTTGCCCCGTTTCCCCAGGCCGAACAGGAGTTCCGTGTAGACAAACGCTCCCAGGGAACCGAAGAGAACCAGCCAGGGAAACTGAAAATACCCCTGCTTCACCAGGATTCCGGCCATGATAAGAACCGTTTCCCCTTCGATAAACACTCCCAGGGAAAGCGCCAGATACCCGTAGGTGGCCAATAACGCCGCTATATCCATGTACTGCTTCTATTTCTGAAAGCCATTACGGCCGCTGTAACATTTTTTTCAGTTCGGGTAAATGCGTGAAAATACCCCTTGTATATGTATATCCAGAACCTTTGAACACGCAAGGGTTATTTGACCAGGGTCACTTTCCTCGTATCCTTCATCCCTCCCGATTCAAGGGCCACCAGGTACACGCCCGAGGCCCGGTGCGCGTTCCAGACAATACGGTGATTCCCGGCGCTCATTACCCCATCCACCAGGGTCTCGACCAACTGCCCGGAAGCGTTGTACACGCTGAGCGTGGTTTTTCCCGGACGGGAAAGGGTGAAATCGATAGCCGTGGAGGGATTGAAAGGGTTCGGGGCAGCCGCCCGGATACCGAAGGATGCGGGGTAATCCGTCCCATTGAGTTCGGATACCGCGGTATGGGGTGCGGCAGGCGTATTATAGGTTGTCCAGTTTACACCGTCGAATTTCGAAACCTTGAAATATGGTGCGGTTGCCCACACTGCATCATGAGAATCCAGCGTCACCGCTCCGACTGAGAGATCATTGGCGCCGACATACGTTGTCCACGATGAGCCATCAAATCCGGAAAGACCATGGTTGGTGCCAAACCACATATCCCCCAAGGAGTCTGTGGCGATTGCGGTGATGTAATTGTCCGCAAGGCCGTCCGAAGTTGTATACGTTTTCCACGAGGAACCATCGAACTTCGATACGCCACCATCGTATGTGCCCACCCACACCGCACCCTGTTTGTCTGCTTCAATGGATGTAATCTTGTTGCTTCCAAGACCATCCGCGACCGTATATGTTTTCCAGACAGAAT
>CAYRTQ010000112.1:8199-12605 GCA_964426865.1 uncultured bacterium | reverse complement strand
CGCCGAGGCTTCCGATGATCTCGGAGCCGATATTGGAGGTCTGGATGATGATGGTGTTGCGGAAATCCACCGTGCGCCCCTGGCCGTCGGTGAGCCGACCGTCGTCGAGCACCTGGAGGAGAACATTGAACACCTCCGGATGGGCCTTCTCGATCTCGTCGAACAGGACGACCTGGTAGGGACGGCGTCGGACCGCCTCGGTGAGCTGACCGCCCTCCTCATAGCCGACATACCCCGGAGGCGCGCCGATGAGACGGGAGACGGTGTGGCGCTCCATGTACTCGCTCATATCGATGCGCACCATGGCGTTTTCGTCGTCGAACAGGAAATCCGCCAGAGCGCGGGCGAGTTCCGTCTTGCCCACCCCGGTGGGCCCGAGGAACATGAAGGACCCGATGGGACGGTTGGGCTCGCCCAGACCCGCACGATTGCGCCGGACCGCGTCGGCGATCGCATGGACCGCCTCTTCCTGGTCGATGAGACGCTCGTGGATGCGCTCCTCCATGTGGACCAGCTTTTCGCGCTCCCCCTCCATGAGACGGGAGACCGGGATGCCGGTCCATTTGGCGATCACCTCGGCGATATCCTCGGCGGTGACCTCCTCGCGGATCATGCTCTTTCCGCTCTTCTGGAGCTCGGCGAGACGGGCGTTGGCGGTCTGGAACCGCTTGTCCAGCTCCACCAGTTCGCCGTAACGGATGGTGGCGGCGCGCTCCAGATTGCCCTCGCGCTGGGCCTGTGCTTCCTCGGCCTTGAGCTGCTCCAGACGCTCACGGTGGGAATGGATTTCGTCGAGAATGGCCTTCTCCGCTTCCCAGCGGGCCTTGAGACCGGTGAATTCCTCGTTGAGCCGCGCCAGTTCGGCCTCGATGGGTTTCAGACGCTCGGAGGCGTCCTTTTCACGACGGATTCCGGCGCGCTCGATTTCCAACTGGGTGATGCGCTTCTGAATGGCGTCCATCTCGGAGGGCATGGAATCGATTTCGATGCGCAGTTCCGCCCCGGCCTCGTCCACCAGGTCGATGGCCTTGTCCGGAAGGAACCGGTCGGTGATATACCGGCCGGAGAGGGTGGCCGCCTCCACCAGCGCGTCATCGGTGATCCGCACGCCGTGGTGGATTTCGTATCGTTCCTTCAGCCCGCGAAGAATGGAAATGCTCTCCTCCACGCTCGGTTCGGCCACCAGGATGGTCTGGAAACGGCGTTCCAGCGCGGCGTCCTTCTCGATGTTCTGGCGATATTCCTTGATGGTGGTGGCGCCGATGGTGCGCATCTTCCCGCGGGCCAGAGCGGGCTTGAGCATGTTGGAGGCGTCCATGGCGCCGCCGACCGCCCCCGCTCCCACCAGGGTATGGAGTTCGTCGATGAAGAGCACGATGGCGCCGTTGGATTCCTCCACCTCGCGGATGACCGCTTTCATGCGCTCCTCGAACTCGCCCCGGAACTTGCTTCCGGCAATCATGGCGGCCAGATCCAGCATGAGAATGCGGCGGTTACGCAGGGATTCGGGAACGTCGCCCTGCACGATCTTCTGGGCCAGGCCTTCCACCACCGCGGTCTTGCCCACCCCCGGCTCACCGATGAGCACCGGGTTGTTCTTGGTGCGACGGCTGAGGACTTTCATCACCCGGCGGATTTCGTCGTTGCGTCCGATGACCGGGTCCAGTTCGTTGTTGCGGGCCTGTTTGGTGAGATCGCGGGTGAACCGCTCCAAAGCCTGGTATTTGGATTCGGCGTCCTGGTCGGTGACCGGCTGGTTCCCCCGGAGCGCGACCATGGTCTCATATATCTTTTCGCGGGACACCCCGAAGGAACCGAGAATTTCCGCGGCGCGGGAACCGCGTTCCTGGGCAAGCGCGAGAAGCAGGCTCTCCACGGTGACAAACTCGTCCTTGAGACGGTCCGCCTCACGCTGGGCCCCCTGGAGAACGGCGGACAGCGCCGGGGAGAGATAGACCTGCTGCTGGCCGCTGACTTTCGGCATGGCGGCGAGCACTTCCCGCACCCGCCGCTCCACCGCGTCCGGACTGGCCTCCAGCCTGGACAGGATGCTGCGGGTGACTCCCTCTTCCTGGGTCAAAAGCGCGAGCAGGAGATGTTCCGGCTCCACCTGGGCGTGACTGTATTCCTCGGCGAGATGAAAGGCGCTTTCCAGCGCTTCCTGACTTTTCAAGGTAAACTTGTTCATGTTCAGCATATACTTCCCCCTCAGCAAATGGTGGCTCTGTTTCTGCGCGGGGCAACCGGCATTCCAGCCGCTTCGGTTATTAGGAAATATAATTCCCGCTATATCCGTTTCCCACATCTTTCACGGCCTCACCGGGGCATCGGGAAAGACTCGAAGGGAAACGGAGCGGCTTGTATTTTGAACGCCGGAACCGGGAGGGAAGTTTCCCGGAGAAAAGGACCGGAACCGGCTGTTTTTTCGTAACTATCCCTCCCGTGTCCGGAGGAAGCCGAAGGTTCTCCGACCGCCGCAAGAGCCTGCCCTCACCCCTGCCCCTCTCCCACGCGAAATGCTGCGCGGGAGAGGGGGAAAGAATGGCTTTTCAAAAGAAGGCCGGGAGCCAACGCAAAGCTGCACGGAGAATTATCCTTTTTGAGCGGGTATTCCCCTTGAGCCTTGCCGTAAGCGCTCTTTTCCCTCGCCCGCGCGTCATCTCGCGGGGGAGAGGGTAGCCGCAGGCCGGGTGAGGGCCCCGGCGGTGGAGAATGCCCCGCCTTCTCCTTTGCGGAAATCCGGGCGGGGGACGGTACGTTTTTCTCTGATTGATTTCCATGCCCGGAGTTTCGTATTTTACCCGTAGTCCCGGGCTTGTCCGAACGGGGCGCATATGGATGTGAAAAGACATGGGAAAATAATTTCATGCCTGAAAGCGAAAGGAGAACGGCCATGAGGGGGAGAAGAGAATTTCTGAAAGGTTCGCTGGTATTCACCGGGGCGGCGGTAACGGTCGGCGCCGGGGAGGCGAATGCGGCCGCCAAATTCCCCGCGGGACTCATCTACACGAAAGATGCGCCCGGGCGCTGGGCGGGCAAGGAGGGTACCCACGCGCCGAAAGTGACCGTGGAGGGCAAAACTGTCACCATCGTGACACCCCATCCCATGACCGAGAAACATTTTATCGTCCGTCACACCCTGGTGACCTCCAAGGGCCAATTCATCGGCGAAAAGAATTTCACCAACACCGACCCTTCCGCCGAATCCTCCTATGAACTGCCCGAAGGAACCAAGGGGAAGCTCTGGGCCACCAGTTTCTGCAACCTGCACGATTTCTGGGTTACCGAATTCAAGGTCTGAGGCATAACGCCGTTTCACCATGGAAACCGGCGGAACAAAAGGCGCGGGGGGAGAAACATCTCTCTCCGCGCCTTTCTGATTATTCCCGGGAGCGTCATACGAAAAAATCGTATTCTCTCCGCCCTCCGGAGACCTATCTTTCATAGAGGACGATTTTCACCGTTCGTTTCGGCGGATCATTCCACCCTAAAATATCCTCCGTTCATTCCGGGGAATCCCGGCATATATGTATCTTCGGACTTTCCAGCGAGGATTTGCGATATGGCGATCATTTCATCCATAGAAAAAGTCACCGACACCCTCTGGGAAATCTCCCCCGGCTACAAGGCCGGAATGCGGGCGCCGGCGCGGATTTACGCTACGGAGAAACTGCTCGATGCCATGGACGAGGGAGTGTTCGAGCAGATCACCAACGTGGCAACCCTGCCGGGGATCATGCAGTACGCCTTCTGCATGCCCGATGGTCACTGGGGATACGGTTTCCCCATCGGCGGGGTCGCGGCCATGGACCCGAAAGAGGGAGTGATTTCTCCCGGCGGGATCGGATTCGACGTGAACTGCGGGATGCGGTTGGTGCGGACCAATCTCACCGAAAAGGAGGTGCGGCCCCGTCTGCACGACCTGGTGGACCACCTGTTCAAGCGGGTCCCCACCGGAGTGGGCAGCCGGGGATTGGTGCGTCTTTCACAGGAGGAGTTCCGCACCGTGGTGGAACAGGGCGCGGAATGGTGCCTGCACAACGGTTATGCCTGGCCGGAGGACCTGGAGCGCACCGAGGAACGGGGGCGCGTGCCGCACGCCGATGCCTCGAAGGTGAGCGCTCGGGCGGTGGAACGCGGCTACAACCAGATCGGCACATTGGGCTCGGGAACCATTACCTGGAAATTCAGGTGGTGCGCGAGGAGAATATCTACGACCGTGAAATCGCCAAAATCTACGGCGTTGATATCCCCAACCAGGTGGTGGTGATGTTTCACTGCGGGAGCCGAGGTTTCGGTCATCAGGTGGCCACCGACTATCTCGATGTTTTCCTGGGCGCCATGGGCAAAAAGTACGGTCTCAGCGTCCCTGACCGCGAGCTGGCCTGCGCGCCCTTCGAATCCCC
>CAYRTQ010000112.1:0-8189 GCA_964426865.1 uncultured bacterium | reverse complement strand
GTATTTCGCCGCCATGAACTGCGCCATCAACATGTCCTATGTGAACCGTCAGGTTATCCTGCACCAGGTGCGGCGGGCGTTCTCGGATATTTTCGGGCGCTCCGCGGAGGACCTCGGCATGCATCAGGTCTACGACGTGGCCCATAACACCGCCATGCTGGAAGAGCACGAGGTGGATGGCATTCGCCGTCAGGCGCTCGTCCACCGCAAGGGGGCGACCCGCGCTTTCGGCCCGGGGATGGCGGACGTGCCCGAGGTCTACAAGAGTGTCGGGCAGCCGGTCATCATCGGCGGAAGCATGGAAACCGGGTCCTATCTTCTGGCGGGAGTGGCGAGCGGCAAACAGGCGTTCTACTCCACCGCCCACGGCAGCGGGAGAACCATGAGCCGCACCCAGGCCAAGAAGCTGGTGAACGGCAGACAGCTTCAGCACGATCTGGAAACCCGGGGCATCTATATCCGCACCGCTTCCTGGGCCGGGCTGGCGGAAGAGGCGGGGATGGCCTACAAAGATATCGATGACGTGGTGGAAGCCACCGAACTTGCCGGGTTGACCAAACGGGTGGTGCGATTCCTCCCCATCGGAAACATCAAAGGGTAGAGAAACCGGCGCAAGAACACAGCGGGAACAGATAAAAAGCCATACACCGCATATGCCGTATACCTTCCGCCATTCTTTCCAGGGATGATAAATACCATGCCCTACCAATACCGTGAAGATATAGCGACCGCGGATGTCGCGTTCGAGGCCACAGGAAAAAGCCCGGAAGAGGTGTTCATTGCCTCCTCCGACGCTCTCATGCGGGTCATGGTGGAGAATCCGGAGTCCATCGGGGCCGCGCGCACTCTCGATATCCACCTTTCCGCGGACAAGCTGGACATTCTCCTTTTCCGCCTGCTGAACGAACTGGTGTTCTACAAGGACGCCGAACAGTTGCTGCTCCGGATCGCGAAAGCGGACATCGGCTCCGCGGAAGACCGGTTCACCCTGCGGGCGGAGGCGTACGGGGAGGAAATCGACCCGAAAAAACACCATCTCATCGTGGATGTGAAAGCGGTCACGCTCCACCTGTTTGCCGTGGAGGAAACCACGGAGGGCTGGCGGGCGTTTGTAATACTCGATATCTGAGCAAAACCGCGGAAAGAACCATACATTGTTTGCCGGTTCCGGTCTCCGCATAATCCCGTTTCATGAAAACGAACCGCAGAGGAATTCTTATGTCCCGAACCCTGGTCATACCGGTTTTTGTCCTGATCGTTCTCTCCTTTTCCGGGTGCTCCTCCTTTTTCCGGAGCGACGATCCCTGGTTCGGGAAAGACAAGGCGTATCATTTTGTGGCGGGAGGAGTCATCGGCGCGGGGACCACTCTCGCGCTGAGGAACAATGGAATGCGCGACGACCGTGCGCCGATCATGGGAATTTCCGCTTCCATCGCGATCGGCGGGGGAAAGGAATGGTACGACGCCAATAGAAAGGGGACATACTGGAGCTGGAAGGACATGGTATGGGATATTGCGGGCGGAACAGCCGGAAGTTACATTGTCCCGCATGACTGAAGAAAAGGCAACAGCCCAGCGGGCAAACTGACGGTCTGAACGCCTGTCCTGGTAATGCGCGTGATAAAATGATGGACGGCTGATCAAGAATGCTTTCATCAGCTTTTCATCATCCCCATCATTCGAATCATCAGAACGGGCGTTCAGACAGGCGTTGTGCTTTCAGGGCTGTACCCGGCGCATCTCACGGCCTATTTCAAAGTCACATCCCACACCCGCGAGAACTGACCCTTGCCATCGGGGCCGTCCACATACAGGACCACGACATATTCGCCGGGCTTGGAGTACTGGTGGATGGGGTTCTGCTCGGTGGAAGTCGCGCCGTCGCCGAATGTCCACTTCCAGGAGGTCACGTTGCCGCAGGTCTGGTCCTTGAAAGCCACCACCCGACGGTCCATATCCGCCACGGTGAATGTCCAGTTGACCTCCAGCGGCTTGTGAAACCGTTTTTCCAGCGGCATGAGACGGAAGGCCACCAGATCGCTGGCGTTCCCGTCCATGGAATTTTTGTGGGCAAGGTTCATGAACGCGGAGTGCTCGCCCTCCCGGGTCGCCTCCTTGTCGTAGTCGATGATGGCCCAGGAGAGGCCGATGAGCTTGCTCTCTTCCAGCCTGGACTCGATCGCCTTCTCCGGAGCATCGTAGGGCGCGTAATCGAACGGCGTGATCCAGAATTCGAGAATGAGCTTGCCGTCCTGGCCGTTCTTGAAATTATAGTTGTAGGCGTAATTGGAATAGGGGAGGGCCTTGATATACTGCGCGCTTCCCCAGACCATGCACCAGTCCTTGCCGGAGGCGGGAGTGAAGATGTGGTAATTCTGGGCGTGAACGCCGTGGAATCGGAAATGAAGGTCCGTGACCGGGAGATGGTCCACGTTGGGATTTCTCTGCTTGATGAAGGGGCCGCCGGAAAGGTCGCCATCCACCACCACCTCGAAGATGTCGTTGCAGAGATCGGTGGTGTCGAATTTCCAGAAGTCGTCATAGGCCTCATAGAGGAAATAGAGGCGGTTCATGCCTTTCACCCAGCCGACCCTGACCGTGCAGTTGAAATTCTTCGGGTCGATGTTCGTTCCCTTGCCCTTCTCCGTGTCCGAGAGCTGGTTGGACCCGATGACATATTCGCCGCCCACCATCTTCCAATCGTCAGTCTTGCCATCGATGACCGGAATGGCGTTCGGCGGGAACTGGAATATCTTGAACTCCAAACCCGGGCGTTCCAGCGCTCCGGCCATCGAAACGGTCATCGTGAGAATCAGGAACACCACGGTGCAAATGCGTTTCATCCCTGTCAGCCCCTTTTCCATAGTATTTTCGACCGGCGCAACATGCACAAATCGCCCCATCGACTCCCAAATATCTGAATCAACATAGGCGCTTTTGCATCACGCGGGCAAGAGAATATTTATTCCGGCTCTTCGGTCATTTTCGCCGTAACAGACGAAATTCTCATGCGAATGAACGGCCACACCGGAAATATGGTGTTTGATATCTGCCTGATACGAATGAGCGATCAACCGGGGAAGAAAGTGTTTGAAACCTGTCTGAACCGGTGATGCGCGTGATTCGAATGATAAAAACTGATGAAAGGAAATGCCTTATCAGCCTTTCATCAGTTCAATCATTCGAATCACTAAAACAGGCGTTCAGACAATTTCGAATTCTTCCCCGATCGAGGCAACCCCGGCGTCATCACATTCGAATTCCGACGCCGCTTTCTCTCCGGCTCCCGTCTTCTTCCTTTCCCTCACATCATATCCACCGGATCCACATCGGCGGAGATCGTTTCCGGGCCGGAGTGGTGTTCCAGCGCGTGACGGACGAGGACCCGCGCAGCGGCGATACGGCGGGTGCGGAGGAGGATGTGCATACGGTATCTGCCCCGCACCCGGGCAATGGGAGCCTCCACCGGACCGAGCGCCTCGGTTTCGGGAGGCGCGTTCTCGATGAACCAGGCGGTCAGGTCGCCCGCCCGCGCGGCGAGAGCGGCGGAGTCCTCGGAGGTGAGTTCGATGAGGATGAGACGGGTGAACGGCGGAAAACCGACCTCCTCGCGGGACTGGAGTTCAACCGCCGCGAACGCCTCGTAATCCTGACGGCAGGCGGTTTCCACGGCGTAATGGTCCGGGGTGAGCGCCTGGACAATGACCTTTCCGGGGACCTCGCCTCGTCCGGCGCGGCCCGCCACCTGGGTGATGAGCTGGAACGTGCGTTCCGCCGCCCGGAAATCGGGGAGGGAGAGGGAAGCGTCCGCCGCGATCACCCCCACAAGGGTGACTTCCGGGATATCCAGCCCCTTGCCGACCATCTGGGTGCCGAGAAGGATGCGCGCCTCGCCGGTGCGGAATTCCTCGAGAAGGCGGAAGTGGGAATCGTGGGCCTGCGTGGTGTCGGAATCCATGCGGATAACCCCGGATTTCTCGAAGGAATTGGCCAGTTCGAGTTCGACCCGCTGGGTCCCCCGTCCGGTATAGCTCATGTCCTCGGAGCCGCAGGCGGGGCAGTGCTGGAGCACGATGCGCTCATGGCCGCAGAGATGGCAGACCGCCAGACGGCGCGAGGCGTGCCAGACCAGGCCGGTGGCGCAGTCCGGGCAGGTCAGGGTGTATCCGCAGGCCTTGCAGCGGATGCCGGTGGCGAATCCCCGGCGGTTCATGAGCACGATGCTCTTTTCCCCGCGCGCCAGGCGAAGGTCGAGTTCGTCCCGCAGAACGGTGGACAGGGAGGAATAATTCCCCGCCTCGCGCTCCGTGCGCATGTCCACCACGGTCACTTCCGGGAGCGGACGGGAATCCACCCGTTCGGGAAGGCGGGCGAGCAGGTATTTGCCGTTGCGGGCGTTGTGCCAGGATTCGAGAGAGGGCGTAGCCGAGCCGAGCACCACCGGGATTCCGAGCAGCTTCCCCCGTACCACCGCCACATCCCGGGCGTGATACCGGGGCGAGGCGTCGGTCTGTTTGTAGGAGTGGTCGTGTTCCTCGTCCACGATGATCACCCCCGGCGCGGCGAGCGGCGCGAACACCGCCGAGCGCGGCCCGATCACCACATCGCAGCGCCCGTCACGGATGAGCCGCCACATGTCGAACCGTTCCCCGGGGCTCATGGCGGAATGGAGCACCGCAACCCGTCCGGGGAATACCGAGGTGAAAAATCGCACGGTCTGCGGGGTGAGCGCGATCTCGGGAACGAGGACGATGGCTCCCTTGCCGCGTGCCAGCGCCGCGCGGACGAGTTCGATGTACACCCGGGTCTTGCCGCTGCCGGTGACTCCCTGCAGGAGCGTGGGACGGGGGTTTCCGCCTTCGCACTCCTCCGTGATGAGCCGCAGGCATTCCCGTTGCGAAAGGGTGAGCGGATGGTCGGTGCGGGCGCTCTCCTGATCGAGCATCTTTGAACGGCGGAGCACCTCCACCTCATCATACTGCGCCAGCCCGGCATCGGACAGGGCGTTCAGCACTCCCCGCGAGAAGCCGTGACGCTCCACGAACTCCGCCAGCGGAATGCCCTCCGGGTACTTCCGGAGCGCTTCCAGGCAGTCCGCCTGTTTCCGCGCACGGGGGGAAACCGCCATCTCCGCGCCTTCGACCGGACGGATGTATCGCTCGGTTTTCGGGCGTGCCGAGGGCGTGCTCATCTCCCGTTCCAGACGCACCAGTCCCTTCCGTTCCAGCGCGCGCACCGCACCGTCCGCACCCTCGCCCAACGCTCCGGTCATGGTCCGCAGCAGGGAAGGCCCGTTCTTTCGCAGGTATTCCATCGCGTCCGTCTGGACGCCGTTCAAATTCACATCCGCTTCCGGCGTCCCGGACGGGTACACCCGCACCCGCGAGCGCACCATGGTTCCGGAGGGCATGGCCGCTTTCAGTACCTCGCCCACCGAGGAGAGATAGTAATCCGCCACCCAGGAAGCCAGTTCCAGCATGGGGGAATCGAACACGCGCTCGTCATCGGGAATGTCCTGGATGTCCTTGATGCGTTCCGGCGCGAGATCGCCGGGATCGCCGGAAATCCCGACAATGAATCCGGTGAGCAGTCGCGGCCCGAACGGCGCCAGCGCCCGGCGTCCCGTCTCGGCGAGCGCCGCCAGATCGGGCGGGACACGATAGGTGAACAGAGCATTCAAGGGCAAAGGCAGGGCAAGGGAGGCGTAGAGCGTGGACATGTGCGATCGGGCCGGGAATATGGTTTGTGGGAATGCCGAGTATGGGATCTCTCCAGGTATGGCTTATAAAAAACGTCCTTTTCCCGGGCCGCGTCAAGCATACTTTCCCGCTTTCCGGGAAAAAGTTCGCGCCGTTCACGGATATCGCGACAGAGCGTACCCGATTGGCATTGACCTGCCGCGCGGCGATGGGCATGCCGGATTGCACGGCACGAACAAACGATGTACTCCTGATGAAAAGAATCTGCTTTATCAGTCTCTCATCATTCGAATGGCCGGTTCAAACCGTCGTGGCGCATCCATCCTGGATAATCGGCGGAAGAGCTGTCCCGGATTTTTCAAAACCGCTTCGTATACCCGTGGCAGTAGGGCCGCTTCCCGGTTTTCGCGTAGTAGTCCTGGTGGTAGTCTTCCGCCGGCCAGAACGTTCCGGCTTCGGTCAGTTCGGTGGTCACCGCGAAGCCCTTTTCCCTCAATATTTCAATGAGCCGTTCCGCGGTCTTCTTCTGCTCCTCGCCGGTGTAGAAAATCGCCGAACGGTACTGGTCCCCGATGTCCGGTCCCTGACGGCCTTTCTGGGTGGGATCGTGAATCTCGAAGAACAGCCGGGCCAGTTTCTCGAACGTGGTGCGGGAGGGATCGAATGTCACCTCCATCGTTTCCGCGTGCCCGGTGGTCCCGGTACACACCTCGCGGCAGGTCGGGTTGCTCGTGCGCCCGCCCATGTATCCCACACGGGTGGAGAGAACGCCTTCCTCCTTGCGGAAAAAGTGCTCCACTCCCCAAAAGCAGCCGCCCGCGAAATAGGCCTTTTCCGTCGCGTTCTTCTCCTCGTCCGGCACGAAATTCATGGAAATGGAATTCACGCAGTGACGAACATTTTTCCCGGTGAACCCCTCCCCGGTAAACACGTGCCCCAGGTGCGCGCCGCAGTTGGCGCAGGTGATTTCCGTCCGGACGCCGTCCGGGTCCGGAATGCGTTTCACCGCGCCCGGAATCTCGTCATCGAAACTCGGCCAGCCGCACCGGGAATCGAATTTCGATTCGGAGCGGTAGAGCGGCGCGTTGCACCGCTTGCAGATATACGTGCCTTTCCCCCTGGCGCCGACATATTTCCCGGTGAAGGGCCGTTCGGTCCCTTTATGTATGATGACCCGCTCTTCCTCGGGAGTCAATGGATTGTATTTCATCCCGACCTCCTGTGCAAACACCGGAGTGGAAAGAAGGAGATACACGGCAGCAAAACGGCAAAGCGCCGAAGAAACACGGTTTCTCGGGCTTCCTTTTTCATCTTTTCCGGCTCTATGCCTTTCTCCCTGCATTCCGCGCCTCTGTGTGTCGATTTTTCGGGTTCTTCGCGGCTTTCCGTGGGTAAAAACGATACTGTGCGGTTGAAAGTGGGGAAGGGGCCTGTCCAGGAAAAGCCCTCTTTGGTACTTTTCCGGGCGTTCAGGAAAAGTACGGCAGTGCTCGAAAGAGCGCAGGAAGTTTCTTTACCAAACGAAAGCGCCTTTTTACACTTTTCCCGCGATTGGATACAGGATATAGAATACAAGATAATGAAAAAGCTCCCATGAGAGAAGGCATTATGCCGGAGGCCCGCCACGGTATTCCCTGTCCCGGGAAATTCGCCGGGCGCTCAGATTCTCCTTGCGAGTATCGGTTCCATATGTTTTCTTCGGGTTAACCGGAATATTCTCAACGCTTTCACCAGGAAACAACATGCAAATAAAAACCGGCTTTGACCCTTACATCATGACCACCACTCTCTCACGGCGGCGGTTCCTCGCTCTCGGCGCGATGGCGTCAGGCGCCGCGATGGTTGCCCCGGCTTCCGCCAAGAGTGACCTCCTCTACTCGTCCCGCTTTGTGCCGGATGGGGCGCTGTTCAAACTCGCGTTCGTCACCGACCATCATTTCTGGCCCAACCATTTCAAAAACTGGGATGAGAAAGAAATGCGCCACACCGAGGAGCGGATGCGCGACCTCGTTGTGAACCTCAACCGTGAGACGCCTGATCTTTCCATCCACTGCGGCGATCTCATCAACGCCGGAACCGCTTTCGAGCCGCCCCATGACGAGTATATCCGTCAGCTCGATTACGAGAAAACCTTTTTGCATGCTCTGAAACACAAGGCGATCCCGCTCATCGGGAACCATGAGAGCCCCGATGCCCATTATCAGGATGAATCGGAACTGGATGAGTGGGAAAAACGGTTCGGACCGCTGCATCGGTTCGTGGATATCCAGGGCTGGCGGCTCGTGTGTCTCAATATCATGGTCCCGAACAAGGAGGGGGCGCTCGTCTGCGGCATCGAGGGGGAACAGCTCCGGTGGCTGGACGAAGTCCTGAAGGATGCGGCCGCGAAATCCATGCGGGCGCTCCTGTTCGCCCACTACCAGCCCTCGGAATTCACCTTCAGGAACAACTTCGAACAGGTGGCCAATGCGACGGGTTGTGTCAAGGGAA
>CAYRTQ010000111.1:0-12653 GCA_964426865.1 uncultured bacterium | reverse complement strand
GCGTGACGCGCGCCCTTTTGCGGAACGGCATCGGCCAGTAGCAGTTGAACGCGCTGCCGGGGTTGACGCAGACCGGGAGAGAGGTGAGCTGGGCGTATTTTCCCCATCCGGTGGCGAAGAAATCACCCACTGGCGCTTCCACCGATGGCTCGGACTCGCCGTCCCAGTAGATACGGATGATGGAGTAGCGCCAGGTGCCGGTGGGGGTCATCCAGATGTGCTGAATTGCGCCGGGCCCCTGGATTTCGGCGAGCGTAAAGGTTTTCTTCGGCTCGATGCGGATATAGGGGGAGACTTTCCAGCCCTGTCCGAGATCGCGGGCCGCATTCTTCGCGAGGCCGTCCACGGACATGCCCGCCTTGCCCTTTTCGCCGGTGAAGTTCTCCGGACTGATGGAGCGGGTCTTGGCTTTGGAGAGCCGGGAGAGATTGCCCATGTTCATGCCGAGCCCATTGAACGAGGAATCCTGGGCGAAAACGCCGCTTGCCGCGAAACCGGCAATGGCCAGACCGGTCAGAAACGCCCTGAAACGCATGGTGCTCCTCCTGGGGAAATGGGTGGATGCGGATGCTTGTGGAGTATCAACGCAATAATGCCGAGTTCGTTCTGTTCAATCTCCCGGCTTCGACAAGCTCAGCCAGCGGCGGGCGTAAAGCCTGCGGACACTGAGCTTGTCGAAGTGTCGAAGCGCAATCCACACAACACTGTCCAGTTGACAAGGCGCTACGGTACCATCTCTTCCGCAGCCTTCAGAATTTCCTCCACCTCCGCCATTCTTCCCATGCCGAGCCTTCCATCCGCCAGCTTCCCTTCCGAGGGACCGGCGAACCGTACCCCGTATTCCCGGAGCGTCGCGACGTTCCGCTGTACGATCGGATTCTCCCACATGCGGTTGTTCATGGCGGGAGCAAGGAGGACCGGCACGGTGGAGAGCATGGTGAGGATGGTGGTGCTCGCCAGGTCGTCGGCGATTCCGCAGGCAGCCTTCCCGATGATGTTGGCGGTGGCCGGGGCGACCACCAGGAGATCGGCGCGGTCGGCGAGCGCTATGTGTTCCAGGTCCCAGCGGTTCCCGCGATCGAAAGTATCGGTGGCCACCGGGTTGCGCGACAGGGTTTCCAGCGTGAGCGGGGTGATGAATTCCCGCGCCGAGCGGGTCATGACCGTCATGACCTCGGCCCCCCGCGTCCGCAGCTCACGGACGAGGATGGCGCTTTTGTACGCCGCGATTCCGCCGGTTACCACGAGAACGACGGTTTTGCCGGTGAGCATAAGCCCCCCCAGGGAAGATGGAGATTGAAAAAGAGAACACAGAGGATACGGAGAAAGAGAAA
The DNA here is from genome assembly GCA_964426865.1 of uncultured bacterium. GTDB lineage: Bacteria > Latescibacterota > Latescibacteria > Latescibacterales > Latescibacteraceae > JAWLHT01. Next base: position 11,319 of record CAYRTQ010000111.1, on the reverse strand, counting down.
AGAGAGTGGAGCAGAGAAAAGAATGCACTTGTCCGAAGCGATCACCCCTCGTCTTCACCGGGCGCTCATGACACCCGCATCGCGCACCGGACGGCCCCGGAGGGGCTTCATGACGCGGCGAAGCCGCATCTGACCGGCGGGGTGCGCGGGATGGGCGGATTATTCTTCTTCCCCAAGCCCATACAGACGGAGCGCTTCTCCCACCAGGTAAAGGGAGCCGGCGATGATCACCGTCCCCTCCGGTCCGGCGAGATCCACCGCCCTTCGGAACGCCACGTCGGGGTCCGGCTCGACCGCGGTTTCCATCCCTTCCGGAGCCAGCGCGGCCAGTTCAGCGGCGGGCATGGCCCTAGGATTGCGAACCTGGGTAAATACCGCGCGGGATGCCGCTTCGCCCAGGATGGAGAGCACATGCGCCATGTCCTTGTCGCGGCACATGGCCGCCACCGCCACTGTCCGTTCGCGTCCGCTCCGGGAGAGGAGATAATCGCGAACCACTTCCATCGCCCCGGCATTGCAGGCGCCGTCCACGAGGACTTCGGGCGCGCGCGACACCGTTTCCAGCCGTCCGGGCCAGCGGATTTTCTCGATGCCGCGTTTGGCGGCTTCCGAAGTGACCGGGTGTCCGTGCTCCGCGAGAATCTCCAGCACGGCCAGCGCGGTTGCGGCATTCTCGTACTGGAACGCCCCCGCCAGGGGAAGGGCGACCGAATCCAGCCGCCAGTGTTTCCCCCTGTACCGGAGGGAGCCATCGGAATTGCGCTCCCAGAAGACATCCCGCCCGACCCGGATGAGTTCCGAGCCGGTTTCGCGGGCATGGTCGTCCAGGACCCGTTCGACTTCCGAGAAACGCTGCGGCGCGGCCACCGACGGGATGCCCGGTTTCATGATGCCCGCCTTTTCCGCGGCGATCTCGGCGACCGTGTTCCCGAGTTTTCCCCGGTGGTCCATGGAGATGGAGGCGAGGACGGAAACCGCGGGGGTGATCACGTTGGTGGAGTCGAGCCGCCCGCCCATGCCGACCTCGATCACCGAGGCGTCCGCCCCCGCATGGGCGAAATGGTCGAACGCCAACGCTGTCCAGACATCGAAGAAGGTCAGCCCGGGAATGGCTTCCGCCGCGGGCCGAATGCGCCGTACTCCCTCGATGACCTCGCCGGGGGTCAGGATCGTCCCGTTCAGACGGATGCGCTCACGAAAGGTGACCAGGTGGGGCGAGGTGTACATCCCCACCCGCAATCCCGCTTCCTGGAGTGCGGAGGCGGTCATGGCGCACACCGACCCTTTTCCGTTGGTGCCCGCGACATGGACGTGCCAGCCGTGGCGGTGCGGATTGCCCAGCGCGCCGAGGAGCGCGACGACGCGTTCCAGATCGAAATGCCCGCCGTCGTACTTCCAGCGCCCGTTTTTCTCATAATCCACGAAACTGTAGAGAAAATCCAGCGCCGAACGGTATTCCGGTTCCGATGAAGAATACATGGCGATTGTCCAAAATACAAAGTCGAAAAATTAAAGTGCAAAAAGCGGCAAACGAAGTGCGGGGATCGGGCGCGAACCGGATATGGCTTCGTTCCGACCCGGACGGAGTTCTCACTCCGCGCCGGTGTCTTTCCGCGCCTCCGCGCCCTTTGCCATGATATACTCATGAATGGTTTTCGCGGCGATGCGGCCCGCGCCCATGGCCTGGATGACCGTGGCGGCTCCGGTGACAATGTCGCCGCCCGCGAACACACCCTCCTTGCCGGTACGGCCGGTCTCGTCCGCGATGATGTTGCCGCGACGGTTCACCGGGAGATCCGGGGTGGTATCCGGGACCAGTGGGTTGGGGAGATTGCCGATGGCCACGATGACCGTATCCGTCTCCACCTCGAATTCCGATCCCTCGACCGGCGTCGGGCGACGGCGTCCCGAACTGTCCGGCTCTCCCAGTTCCATGGCGATGCATTTCACCGCCCGCACCATATTCTGCTCGTTGCCCAGGAATTCGACCGGCGCGGTGAGGAACCGGAATTCGACTCCCTCCTGCTCGGCGTGATGGATTTCCTCACGGCGGGCGGGGAGTTCGGCGGCGCTCCGCCGGTAGAGGATGGTGACCTTCTCCGGTCCCAGCCGCCTCGCGGTGCGGGCGGAGTCCATGGCGACATTCCCGCCGCCCAGGACCACCACTTGACGACTTTTCGGCATGGGGGTGTCGAACTCCGGATAGCGGTAGCCTTTCATGAGGTTGGACCGGGTGAGATACTCGTTGGCGCTGAAGATTCCGCCCAGGTTTTCGCCCGGGATGCCGAGGAACACCGGCGCACCCGCCCCGGTGGCCACATACACCGCGTCATAGCCGTCCCCGAGGAGTTCGTCGATGGTGTCGATGCGTCCGATGACGCTGTTCACCTCGAACCGCACTCCCAGCTTTTCCAGATAGGAAACTTCCGCCTCCACGATGGCCTTGGGGAGACGGAATTCGGGGATGCCGTAGACGAGCACTCCGCCGGGTTTGTGCAGCGCCTCGAACACGGTGACCGCATGGCCCCGTTTCGCCAGATCGCCCGCCACGGTCAGCCCAGAAGGGCCGGAACCCACCACCGCCACCCGTTTGCCGGTCGCGGGGGGAATCTCCGGGATCGCCAGATTTCCCGAACCCCGTTCAAAATCGGCGGCGAAACGCTCCAGCCTTCCGATGGCCACCGGCTCGCCCTTGATCCCGCGGACGCATTTCGCTTCGCACTGCTCTTCCTGCGGGCAGACTCGTCCGCAGACCGCGGGCAGGGAGTTGGTTTCCTTGATTTTCCAGGCGGCCTCGATGAATTTCCCTTCCGCGATGAGACCGATGAACGCCGGAATTTCCACCGCCACCGGGCAGCCTTCCATGCAGGGACGGGTTTTGCACTGGAGACAGCGTTGCGCCTCGGTCATCGCGGTTTCCGGATCGTATCCAAAGGGGACTTCGAGGAAGCTTTTGACCCGTTCTTCCGGCTGACGCTCCGGCATGGCCTGACGGGGAATCTGCATTTTATTCGTTGCCATCGGCGACTCTCCTTTTGATGCAGTTGGGGTTGCCGCCTTCGGTCTGGTAGATGCGCAAGGCTTCCTCGTTGCATTCCTTGAAAATCCGCAGACGGTGCATCAGGAGATCGAAATCCACCTGGTGGCCGTCGAACTCCGGGCCGTCCACGCACACAAACTGGGTTTTCCCCCCGACACTCACCCGGCAGGCGCCGCACATTCCGGTGCCGTCCACCATGATGGCGTTCAGGCTCACCAGGGTGGGGATGCCCAGTTTTCGGGTCACCGCGGAGACCGCTTTCATCATGGGCACCGGCCCGATGGCCACGGCGTAGCTGAAATGCATGCCGTCCTCCACGATCTCCTGGAGGACATCGGTCACGAATCCCTTGCGGCCGTACGAACCGTCGTCGGTGGTGACATACACCTTGTCCGAGGCCTTCCGCATCATGTCTTCCATGATGACGAAATCCTTCGTCCGTCCGCCGAGGATGGATGTGACCTGATTGCCCGCCGCCCGCATGGCCTGGGCGATGGGGTGGATGGGCGCAATGCCGATGCCGCCGCCGATGCACACCACATTGCCGTATTTCTCGATATGGGTGGGGTGCCCGAGGGGGCCGACCACGTCCATGATGCCCTGTTCCGCGGGCATGTCCTCCAGATAGGAGGTGGTTTTCCCGGCGCGCTGGGAGACGATGGTAATGGTCCCCGCCTCGGGATCGGCGTCGGCGATGGTCAGGGGAATGCGCTCACCCTCGGCGTATAATCGCAGAATGACGAACTGGCCGGCCTTCCGCTTCCGCGCGATCTTCGGCGCGAGGATTTTGGCCATGGTGACCCCGGGAGCGATGATCTTCTTTTCCGTAATCGTGTACATTCCGGCTGGACCCTTGGTTGTGATTATAGGATAAGGATTTAAGAGATAAAGGCATAAGATACGTGAAAGCGGGAAGGTAATCAATTGGAAAAAGCCGGGGGGATGGTTCGCGCTCCCTGACAGATAGCGGAAATCAGGGCGGTTTGCGCTCCGCCGGAGCGGAGCCGAAGGTGGACGAAGGTCGGAAATGGGCGCTCCCCAATGATGCCTTCCCGGGGGCATACCGGTAGACGCGCCGGACCGCCGGATGTTCCAGCGGTCCGGTGTCGGAGAGGAACGCGGGCGGCCCGCGGGGGAGCGTCCGCTCCGGTTACCGTGGGCCGGTGTTGTTCGACCGGGCGGTGAACGATTCCTGCAGCCGTTTCTCCACGGCATGGAGGCTTACCAGCGTTCCGCTGGTTTCCGCCGAGGCCTGTCCGATGATGTTGGAGGCCTCCTTGATCTGGTTGACCATTTCGGCGATCCGTTTCACCACGACCTCAAACGGTTTCCCCGCCGCTCCGGCCCGTGCGGCCTCGATGCTGGCGTTGATGCTGATGATATTGCCCTCACGAAGGAGGCGTTCGATGGTATGGAAGGAAATTTCGATGTTTTTCAGCGTGTTTTCCAGGCTCTTGGTGAGATCGGCAAAATCGAGGGAAATGCCATCCGCCACCTCGGCGTTGTGTGTCGCCTGGATTTCGATGAGATCGGTCATGAGCTTCGCGCCCCGGGCGGTGACCAGTTGCTGGTCCGGGCGCAGGAGCCCGCGCAGGATTTCCTGAACCTTTTCGCTCCCGGTGATTTCGATAATCAGGTCCACATCCGCGCGTTTTACCAGAATTTCCATATCGTTGGTCGTTTCGAGCCCCAGTTCCTTCGCCCGGAGGATTCCGGGGGCATCGGTCTTGATATCCGCGACCCCGACAACCTGATGTTCCCGGAAACTCAGGAAATGATCCAGGATGCTTACCGCTGCTTTTCCCCCGCCGACGAGAGCGATATTCATCTCTCCGCCCCTTCTGTCTCGATAAGATTTGTCGTATGCGCGCACCCCGATGCGCGGCAAAACACCATCCAAAAACAGCGCCACTATTCTACCCTCCGGAGACCGGGAGTGCAAGAGTTTTTTTGAAGGAAAAGTCAAAATTTGCGGTTGTTCCGGAACATGCTTCAGAACGGACCTCCGCCGCCGGGTGGGAGAAGAATGTTGGGTGGATATATTCGGGACTTGGAAGGGCCATATACCGGTATTAACCATGATTCACGGGGTTATTGCACCGGCGCTGTTCTGGCTCACACCCAGGATCATGCGGCCACCATCTCCTGTTCTGAAGATGGTGAAATTCTGTATCGCAGTACGTTTCTTCGATTCTGCAACCGCCGCTCCGAATGAGTCACCCTTCTCCTGAACAGGAGAAGGGCCGGGGATGAGGTGCGGCGTCGCGGACCGCATGATCCTGAGTGTGTAGCAAACCGGACTACCACCATAGTCCACTGTTCACTCACCGGAGCAATAATACCCCGGAAGTTTTTTATGACCAACTTTCCTTGCATTCCCCAAAAGAATGCGGTATTTTACTCCCTCGTATAGGGTAAGTGCAGGTCAATTGATCCTCATTTTCCTGGAGATAGATGATGCCGAATACAACAGCCTCCCCGAAGGCGGTGAAAGCGGGACAGGAGTTTTACTCCGAGGTCATGGCGGAGATGACCGACGTCGCCGGAATGCTCAACCTCTCCGATATCTATGTGAAACGGCTGGCCAAGCCTCAGAAGACCCTGTCGTTGCACCTCCCCATCAAGATGGACAATGGCGACATCGAGATGTTCGATGCCTGGCGGGTTCAGCACAACCTGTTCCGTGGACCTTCCAAGGGCGGGATACGGTTCCATCCGGACGCCACTCTGGAGAAGATCAGCGGCCATGCCGCGCTCATGACCTGGAAGTGCGCGGTGGTGAACATCCCCTTCGGCGGAGCCAAAGGCGCGGTATGCTGCGATCCCAAGCTCATGTCGGCAGGTGAACTGGAGCGTCTGACCCGGCGGTATGCCTGGGAAATTTCTCCCCTTATCGGTCCGGCGAAAGATATTCCGGCGCCCGAGGTGGGGACCAACGAGACCACCATGGCCCAGATCATGGATGGGTACAGCACGTTCGCCGGATACTCGGTCCCGAATGTGGTTTCCGGAAAGCCGCTCTCCATCGGCGGGACGGAAGGCCGTCAGGGCGCGGTGGGACGGGGTCTCATGTACATTCTCAAAGAGGCCGCCCGCGACCGCAAGATTTACCTCTACAATTCTTCCGCCGCCATCCAGGGATTCGGAACGGTGGGGCAGAGCACGGCGCGGTATCTCTCCGAGACCGGCTGCAACATTGTGGCGCTTTCGGATTCCCAGGGCGGGATTTACAATGAGGACGGCATCAACGTCAACGCCGCCATCGAGTACAAGAAAGCCCACCGTACCCTGGAAGGTTTCCCGGGCTGCGATCGCATCACCAATGATGATCTGCTGGCCCTTCCGGTGGACTTCCTCATTCCCGCCGCCATGGAATATACCATCCACAAGAAAAATGTCGGGAACATCAAGGCGGCCATAGTCGTGGAAGCGGCAAACGCCGGTATCTCGCGCCAGGCCCATCAGGTTCTTGACGACCGGGGCGTGTTCGTTCTGCCCGACATTCTGGTCAACGCCGGCGGTATCGTGCTGTCCTACTTCGAGTGGGTGCAGGACAAACAGCAGTTCTTCTGGGAAGGGCTCGAAGTCGAGGAGCGGTTCCAGAATATCATGATCGAGAGTTACCGTAAACTCGAAAGCATGATGATCAGCGACAAGACCAGTATGCGCACCGCCGCGCTCAAGCTCGCCATCGGACGGGTGGCCGAGGCTATGAGATTCCGCGGACTCTGCCCGTGACGGAGACCGCGTGATCGGGAAGAAATGATGACCGGAAAAGATTTATTTGACAGTCTGCGAGTCCGTCAGTGGACGAAGAACCTGCTGTTGTTCGCTGCGCTGATCTTTTCCGGTCATGCCTTTCAGTACCCCTATATGGTGCGCTCGGCGCTGGCGTTCATCCTGTTTTGCCTGGCCGCCGGCGCGGTATATATCTTCAATGATATCATCGACGTGCGGAAGGACCGCGAGCATCCGGTAAAACGGTTGCGCCCGTTCGCCTCAGGGCGGGTCGCTCCGTCCACCGGCTGGACACTCATCGCGGTCCTCGCCGCGGGTTCGGTGTCCGCATCCTTCCTGCTCGATACCCGTTTTGGGGTTGTCGTGCTCGGTTATCTTCTCCTCCAGGCAGCATATACCCTCCGCCTCAAACACATCGTCATCCTTGATGTCTTCGTCATCAGCTTCGGCTTTCTGCTGCGGGTGTACGCCGGAGCGCTGGCCATCCAGGTGGATGTTTCCAGCTGGATCCTGGTCTGCACCATGCTTCTGGCCCTCTTTCTCGCTCTTTCCAAACGGCGTCACGAAATCGTCCTCCTCGAAGGACGCGCCGACCAGCACCGGCTCATTCTGAAAGAGTACAGCCCCTACCTGCTCGACCAGATGATCGGGGTGGTGACCTCGGCCACCCTCGTCGCCTACACCGTGTTCACCCTCTCCGCGGAAACCGTGGCGAAGTTCGGTCCCCATCTGGTGCTGACCGTTCCGTTCGTCCTCTACGGCATCTTCCGGTATCTGTATCTGGTGCACAGCAAAAACAGCGGCGGTCATCCCGAGGAGACCCTGCTCACCGACATCCCGCTCCAACTCGGGATTCTCGCCTATGGCGCGGTGGCGGTGCTGGTGATTTATTTTTGAGCGCCCGGGCAATTATATTCAGGCCGGACCGTGGGACAGGGGGGATTCCTTTTGTCTTCCGAATTACGGCCTTGTCTCCCGATTTCTTCCTTTTTCATGAGGTCCTTTCGTGATTCGTTCTACCGTCGCAGTACTCAAGACCTCGCCCGAGACCGTGGTTTCCGATTACAGCCGTCTGATGGAACTGGCCTCGTTCCGGGAGGCTCTGGACCCCGGACGTGATATCGCGGTGCATCCCGGACTGACCCTGAATCATTTCTTTCCCTCGGCCTCGACCCCGCCCTGGCAACTGGATGGCGTGCTCGGGACATTGCTCGGGACGGGGATTCCCGCGGACAGAATGTTTGTCTGGTACGACAACGCCGCCGGAATATCCCTCTCCAAGGGACGGGTGCTGAACCGTCATATCCCGGTTCTGGGACGGCTCGGCGTGTCCGCGGTGTGTTCGGACGGCTGCGAGCCGCGGGTGCGGTATACGCCGAAAACCCCGCTTCGGGTGCTCTCACGGCTCTTTCCCGAGGGGATTCCCCTCCCCGAACGGCTGTTCGGCGCCAACATTCTCCATCTGCCCACGTTGAAAACCGATATTCTGTCCACCCTGCACGGCGCGGGACGGAGCGTATTGGATGGGATCCTCGGCGGTCTGGCGCATTTCTCCGATACGGAGATGCACGGCGCTCTGGTGGATGCGCTCGCCATCCAGAAAGAGATCGCCGCCGGGATGTTCGTGGTCATGGATGGCGTGTTCGCGGGCGGGGGAACGAATCCGCGCAATCTCCAGCCGTATGAACGGAATGTCCTCCTTGCCTCTTCCGATCCGGTGGCGCTGGACTCCGTGGCGCTCCGGTTGGCGGGATTCGCTCCTCTGGATGCGCCCTATGTCCGTATGGCGCACGAGGCCGGGCTGGGAGTCGGAGATCCCGCGGAGATCGAGGTGCGGGGCGCGGATGTCGATGAACTTTCCTTCCAGCTCAGCCTTGAGGAGACCCCCGGCGCGCGTCGGGTGCGTTCCATCGAACGCGCCACCGCCGGGAATGTCATGAATCCCTTCGGTCACGCCGTCTCCGTCCTCTATTACGACTGGTACTGGTTCCTGACCATTGGGGAGGACCGCATCCGTCGGACCATGCGGGGGGCTTGGGGACCGGTGTTTGAGCGCTACCGGAGATGAGGGGGCGCGCTCATCTCTTTCGGTCGGGCATACCGATTTGATCTCCGGGAAAAGCAATCGAAACATAGATGGTCGCGGAAAAGTGTGCGGCGTCCTGTCCGTCGAATGAAAGGCATGTCTCGGATTTATTCGGGAAAAGAGGGGTGGTTTGATTCGTGGATTGCCGGAATGAACGAAAAAAATCGCATGAGTGCAAAAGACCAATAAATGAAGGGGGCCAACCACCGTGGTTGGCCCCCTTCATTTATTGGTATGGGTATCGCTGCGACGCTGCCGCTACCTCCCGAAGAGACGGGAGAGAATATCTATCCGCATCAGGTCGTTGAAGGTGACATAGAACATCAGGAGCAGCAGTACCAGCGTGCCGAACTGCTGGATGGCGCCCCGCGCCCGGAGCGAAAGCTTGCGCCGGGTGATCGATTCCACGAGGATGATGAATATATGGCCGCCGTCGAGCACCGGGAAGGGGAGGAGGTTCAGCACTCCCAGATTGATGCTGATGAAGGCGGTGAATCCCAGCAGGGTGGACAATCCGCTTCGTGCGCTTTCTCCCGCGAGTTCCGCGATCATCACCGGGCCGCCGAGAAGTTTGGGCGACATCTGTCCGGAAACAAGCTTGACAAAGAATCCGAAGGTGTTTACAACATAATATCTGGTCTGGCTGAACGCCTGGGAAATCGCTTCTCCCGGACCGACCTTGCGATTGGCCACGAAGAGTTTCACCCCGATGCGCCCGATGGTGGTCTGTTTCCCGTTCTCCAGCGTTTCCTGCGCCGCGGCGGGGGTTACGGTGACTTTTACCTCGCCGCCGTTACGATTCAGGGTGAAAAGCAGCGGTTTCCCCGGGCTCACCCGCACCACCCGGTTCATGTCGTACCAGCTCTCGACCCGGGTGGTGTCGATGGCGGTGATGGTATCGCCCGCTTTCACTCCCGCCTTGTCCGCGGCGCTGCCCGGGATGACCTCGCCCACTTTTGCCGCGATCCAGGGGACGATGCCGATGTTTTCCCCTTCCTTGAGTTTGCGGGGGACGATGATCTGACGGGTTGCTCCGTCGTTTCCCACCACGGTGAGCGCGGTACGGTCATCGGTGAACATGGGGAGGAGGACATCTTCCATCCGTTCAACTTTCCCGCCGTTCACCGCGACAATCTCGTCTCCGCCCCGCAGGCCCACCTGGGCTGCGATGGTGTTCGCCTCCACCGTGCCGATTTTCGTGATGGACTGCGGCACTCCATCGGTCATGAACAGCAGGAAGAAAATCAGCACCGCGGCCAGGAGGTTCATGAGGCTTCCGGCCACCAGCACCGCGGCCCGCACCGGGGCTGGCTTCCCCCGGAAATCCTTGGGGCCGATGTCGCTGTCGTCCTTCTCCACGGAGAAGTCGTCCTGTCCGGTCATTTTTACATACCCGCCGAACGGGATGGCGGATATGACATACTCGGTCTCTCCTATTTGCTTGCCGATGAGTTTCGGCGGGAGTCCGACACTGAATTGCTCCACTCCGATGCCAAAGAGCTTCGCCACCGTAAAGTGGCCAAGTTCGTGGATCACCACCAGCAGGCTCAATACGAAAAGAAACGCCAGGATTGTTATCATGCGTGCTCCGGAGTAAGGATAAAAAGGGCAAAGGCGCAGAGGCGCAAAGGAAAAAGCATTCTCGGGCTATTTTCTCCCAGCACGTTCCTCTGAAGCGACAAATGTATGTTCCGGCCGGTATACATGTTTGGGTACTGCGATATGAACGTCTGGGCCGGGAGAAAGTTGCACCGAAGGTCGGGCCGCGCTCTTGGGCGTTGTCCGTCCGTTATCCGTTGCCCGCCTCCCGCAACAGTTTGTCCACCTCGCGCTTGGATTGCGAATCGATGACCGTGAGTTCCTCGATGGTGGGATTATCCCGGAAATCATGTTCCTCGACCACCCGACGTATGATCGCGGGAATGCCCATGAACGGGAGCTTCCCTTCCACGAACGCCTCCACCGCCCGTTCATTGGCGCCGTTCATGGCCGCGGGAGCGGTGCCGCCCCGGGCCAGGGCTTCGTAGGCCAGCGCCAGGCAGGGAAACCGTCCGGTATCGGGCGGTTCGAAAGTCATGGAGAAAGGCCGGGTGAAATCCAGCCCGCCATAGGGGGAGCGACGCCGCTCCGGATCGGTCATGGCGTACTGGATGGCCAGCCGCATGTCCGGTTTCGATACCTGCGACAGCAGGGAGCCGTCGATGTATTCCACGAAAGAGTGGGTGAGCGAGGACCGGTGAATGGTCACATAGATGCGCTCCCCGGGAATGTCGAACATGTGGCTGGCCTCGATGACCTCCAGGCTGCTCTCTCTGCCGATTTCAGGCTCAGGGATCATCAAGAGTACAGGAGATGGTATGAGACAGAGCATCCTTGCCCCGAACTGCTCGAAGGATCGGTATACGGGCTCCCCGAACTTCACCGTTCCGAAATGGCCGGGGCAAAAATCATCTCA
>CAYRTQ010000110.1:4503-12677 GCA_964426865.1 uncultured bacterium | reverse complement strand
GCGCGGGGTCCCCGCTCGTACGGAGTACGAACGGGGTGCGTTGTAGGGGGCTGCTATCCCAGAGAAGGCTATATCCTTATTTATGGATAGGCTATTCGTCTGAACCGGTGATTCGGATGACGGGAACGATGAAAAGCTGATGAGAAACAGGTTTGTAATTGTCCGAAGGCTTTCAGGAGACATCCCCCGAATCGCGGGTCCGGGGTGCGCCAAAGGGATATTTCCCGTGATGGACCGGCATGGCCGGATACAGCAAGTATAGAGCCGTGGTTCGATACCTGTCAAGGGGATTCACGGGAAAAAGCTCCCGAATAAAAAAGCTTGATATGGATGCCTTTGCGGCGATATCTTTGAAGCAGCCGCGCGCCTGTGCGAACGGCCTCTTCCTTCCCGAAAGCGGGGACCCCCGATGGTCCCGCAAACGCCCGCCCCATTCATTGCTGGAGGAACCATGATGCGGAAATTCAAGAGCATTGCGGCAGTCTTTGTTCTCGGTCTCGGTCTTTCGACGGCCGCGTACGCCCTTCCCTTGGTCGGCTTCGATGCGGCGATCAATGTTCCCGTGCCCACCGGGGATTATTCCGATGTCAGCAAAACCGGCTTCGGCGGCTCGGTGGAAGCGTTCGCGGGTCTTCCCATGCTTCCGCTCCAGATTGGCGGACGGGTGGCCTACAACCGGTTCGGCCAGAAATTCGGCGATGGTTCCTCCCAGTTTGTCGAGGTGCTTCCCTCCGTACGGTATGGAATCGGGCTGCCCCTGGGCCTGCTGAGCTTCTTCGGCCAGTTCGGCGCGGGCATGTACGCCTGGAGCAGCGATCAGAAGATTCTCGGAGTCAAGTACAAGGACAACGGCACGGAATTCGGCATTTCCGCGGGAGTGGGGGCCACCGCCATGAATTTCATGGTGATGCCCATGTATCACCTGATGTTCGATGACAACAAGACCTCCTATGTGTCTTTCAATGTGGGCATGAAGTTCTGATACGGATGTTCGTTCGGCCGCCCGCTCCGCGGCAGCGTGAGCGGGCGAAAAACTCATGGCGTGCATTCCGGCGGTCTTTTTTCCCTCAAATCACCTTCCGTTCACTCCACCTTTCCCGCTTTCCAGGGAACCATCCCCCTCATCGATGCGTTACAAACAATCAGCCACCCTGGCCGGAGAAGTCACGAATCGTTGATTTCATGGCGTCTCCGGGCAGAGGGGCGACCCGCCCGGCGCTTCCGGGCGCGCGGGTGCAAAATCCCGCGGCAGGCAACACATATTTCCCCAACACGGCGCGTCTCACCGCGTCACGATACCATATGGAGTACTGTATTGAAGAGGATTTTTCTGTCTTCCGCCCTGCTCTGCCTGTGCCTTGCAGGCGGCCCGGGAGCGGCCCGCGCCCTTCCGGGACTGGATCTCGATCTGAATTTCAGCGTACCCGGCTCCGGCATGACCAAAAACAATCTCGATCTCAACGCGATCAACCGCGATGGACACAGTTACGGGGTGGGCGCGGACGCCTTTCTGAATCTTCCTTTCCTGCCGCTGGAAATCGGCGGACGTATCGCATATAACCGGTTCGGACGTCCCGATGGCAGCGGGTATTCCTCCGCCAGCGAATTCATTCCCTCCATCCGGTACAGCCTCGCCATGCCCTACAATCTCATGAATATTTTCTTCCAGGGCGGCGTGGGAAAATACGAATGGAGCAACGTGAGCAACGGCCCCGACGGCACTCTGCGCAAACGTGACACCGAATACGGTGTCGCGCTCGGCGTGGGAGCCTCCACCCTGGGGGTCATGGTTATGCCCATGTATCACCGCATGCTGACCAACGGCGGGGGGCATTCCTATTTTACGGTCAATTTCGGAGTCACATTCTGAGTCCCTTTCCGGACAGATATGATATCGAAAAAAGGCAGTGGGACTATTCCCGCTGCCTTTTCCGCTTTTTATACCGAATATCGTTTGCCGCAAGGGAACCGCTCTTTCCTTTTTTACCGGCTTCGGCTCCGTTCAGCCGAAAGGCAGGCTGCCTTTCGAGGACTGTCTGACCGTTGTGGATTATCCCCGATTTTCCTTATACCCGCGGGAAAGGTCACTCAACCGCAATCAACGGGGATGCGTCAAACACTTTGGGCTTGACTCTGGACAATCGAATGTGTTTTGTTACCCATTATATAAAGACGGACGGCACGTCCGTTCCTTCGCCATTCACACAAGGATTTTTCGTCGCACGATGAAAACCGGAAGGGAGATCGCATGAAACGACGTACCTTTCTCGGAGCCGCGATGACCGCGGGTCTGGGCAGCGCCGCATCCGTCTGGGGAGAACCGTCGGCCCGCCCCTCGTCCTACACCACGGGGTCGCTGGGCGCCCTTCCTCCGAAAATCGCCGGGATGCGGCTGGAGGAATTGCTGGCCGCCTATCGCAACCGCCTCTTCAAACTGTACCTCCCCTTCTGGGAGAAAGGCGGGTATGACCGGGAACTGGGCGGGTTCATGTGTTACCTCCTCGACGACGGCCGGGTGGAGAATGACCAGAAGGATATCTGGTACCAGGGAAGGGGCGTCTGGACTTACTCATTCCTCTATAATTATATCGACCGTAATCCCAAATGGCTGGAAATGGCCCGCAAGTCACGCGATTTCATGGTGAAATACATGCATCGGGGCGACGGCTCCTGGGCGCAGGCGGTGAGCCGCGATGGCAAGCCCTCGGAAAGCATCGGGCAGGGGAACGCGGGAGATATCTACGGCGCCATGTTCGCCGCGGGGGGATTGATCCAGTTGTACAAAGCCGGGGGCAAGGAAGAGGATCTGCAACTGGCGAAGAAATCCATACTCAAATCGGTGGAACTGTACGAAAATCCCGGCTATACCGGGGTGCGGCTCGCGGGCGAAAACAAAACGGGCCTCCGGAGCCAGGGGCATTCCTTCATGATGACCTGGATTCTGCCGCAGTTGCTCGAATTCCACACGGACGCCCGTCTGGACGAACTGGCGCGGGAGCATCTGGATCACATCCTCCACCATTTCTGGAACAGTGATTACGGCATCTCCAACGAGACCCTCTATCACGATTACAGCCGTATTCCCGCCCGCGCCGGGATCACCTCGCCGGGCCATACGGTCGAAACGCAGTGGATGGCCATGTACGAGGCGCTCCGTGAGAAGGACCGGTCCGCGTTCATCCTCCTGAAAGACCGCGCCCGTCACATGATAGAGCTGTCCTGGGATTACATTTACGGCGGCATGGGTGATTCCGAATACTTCGTGTTCGATACAAAGGAACACCCCGCCGGAGCGGTGTGGGACATGAAAACGATGTGGGCCCAGTGCGAAATTACAGTCGCCACCATGATGGCTCTGGAATATACCGGCGATGTCTGGGCGCGGGAATGGTACGAGCGGTCGCGAGAATGGACATGGCGGGTGATGTCCACCAATTGCGGCGTCTTCCGTCAGGCGGTGGATCGTTACGGGGTGAACAAGGTGCGTCCGGGTATTCCGGAAACCCGTCGCGACAATTTTCACGAGCCCCGGTACTACATGATGAATATCCTCGCGCTGGAGCGCATGATCAGGAACAAGGGCAAACTCACACCGCTGCCTTCCTGATCCGTTTTCCCCTGAACGGCGATAACGCCGGTATTGCTCCGGGGAGTGGATGAGGTGCGGCGGACGTGGAATGCAAGAAACGTGCTGTGCTGCCCTCACTCCCTGCCCTCTCTCCACGCGAAATGACGCGCGGGCGAGAGGGTAAGGAGGGCTGCTCAAAAGAAGGTCGGGAAAAGGTCGGGAGAGACGCAAAGCTGTAAGGAAAATGTTCCTTTTCGAGCGGGTATGTCTTCTATAGCCTTGCCCGAAGCTTTCTTTTCCCTCGCCCGCGCGTCGTTTCGCGGGGGAGAGGGTGGCCGCAGGCCGGGTGAGGGCCGCGGGTCACCGGGTGTCGCCCACTTTCTCCCGGTGAAGAAGTAATATTTCCTCTTGAATCCAACCGTTCATATTTCCTCATGGTAAGGAAAAATTATATGACCACATCGAACCGCAGGGATTTCCTCAGGACCGCCGCCATCGCCGGAACGGCCGCCGCCTCCGGGCTGCTTCCCCGACGGACGTTCGCGGTGAACGAGAAAACGGGCAACAAGC
The DNA here is from genome assembly GCA_964426865.1 of uncultured bacterium. Classification (GTDB taxonomy): domain Bacteria; phylum Latescibacterota; class Latescibacteria; order Latescibacterales; family Latescibacteraceae; genus JAWLHT01. The sequence continues at coordinate 8,539 of CAYRTQ010000110.1, read as the reverse complement.
TTGCCTACCGCACGCTCGGCTCCACCGGAATCAAGGTCACCGAGGTCGGCTTCGGAGCCATGAACATGCGTGATACCGAACTGGTGCAGGCCGCTCTCGACTCCGGCATCAATTATTTCGACACCGCGCACGAATACATGAACGGGGTGAATGAGGAAACGGTGGGAAAGGTACTGAAACCGGTACGCAAAAAAGTGTTTCTCACCACCAAGGTGGTCCCCGCCAAACTATCCGAGATGATGCGCATGATGGAGACTTCCCTCAAGCGCCTCCAGACCGACCATGTGGATCTCATGCTTCTCCATGCGGTCAATTCCCGCAAGGGGACGCTGAACGAGGACTGCATGAAGGTTATCGCGGAGGCTCAGAAAAAGGGCATGACCCGGTTTATCGGGGTTTCCACCCACGAGGGCCATGTCGATGTTCTGAACGCCGCGGTGGAGAGCAAGCTCTGGCAGGTGGTGCTTGTCGGATACAACTACATGTCGCCGCCCGCGGTCAAGTCCGCCATCGCCCGCGCCCGCAAGGCGGGACTGGGCGTTGTCGCCATGAAAACATTTCTCAATCCGGTCGACCTGGCCACATGGAACTGGGAAACCATACGGGATATCCGCAAGGACAAGAAATCGAAAGTCACTCCCATTCAGGCGCTGCTCAAGTGGGTGCTCGACGATCCCAATGTGGACACCACGGTTCCCGGAGTGACCTCCTTCGAACAGCTCGCCGAGGATGTGGCGGTCATGGGCATGAAAATGAGCTTCTTCCAGCGTCGCAGTCTGACCCGATACGCGGAGGCGGTGGACGACGAGGGTGGATACTGCCGGGGAGCGGCGGGATGCACCGGGTGCCGGGATCAGTGTCCGTATGGCGTTTCGGTCTGCGATCTGAACCGCTGCGTGCGGTACGCCCACGGGTACGGCAGCATCGAGCTGGCGAGGGAGAATTACGCCCGTCTCCCGGAATCCTCACGGGTGGATGCCTGCGGCGACTGCGAAGAATGCGCGGTCAAATGTGTGAACGGGCTGAACCTGACCGGGATGGTGAGGGAGGCGAGGACGTTGTTTGGATAAGGCAGCCCTCTCAATCCAATACGGAACCGTATGGGATTGAGAGAACTGCCGTTTGCGGAGCAGTTTCCGTTTATTGAAAGGAATCCATTATCATGCAGACAATGATGTACCGTGGTATGAAATGCCGACGCATGGGAAACTCCGGACTCTGGGTGTCCGAGGTCGGGCTGGGGCTCTGGAAATGGGGCGATCCCTCCTATGACGGTTCGAGAGTGGGGGATCACGCGGGATTTTCCATGCTGGACCGCGCGCTGGAACTGGGGGTGTTCCATTGGGACACCGCGTGTTCGTACAACGCGGGTTCGGGGAACTCGGAGCGTCTCCTTGGACGGTATTTCGAGAACCGGGGAAGCAGGGTGAGAGACATGGTGGCGCTCGCCACCAAGATATCCAACCCTGTCCGCGAGGAACACGAAATGACCCGGGAGTTCACCCCCAACGAGCGCGGAGCGAACCGTAAATACATCCTGTACGCGGTGGACGCCTGTTTGCGAAGGCTGCGGACCGACTACATCGACATTCTCTATCTCCACCAGCCGAGTCTCATGCCCGATGGCTCCTGGGAGGTTCCGCCGGACGAAACCTGGGCCGCCATGGACGATATTGTCACCGCCGGAAAGGCACGGTATCTCGCCGCCTCCAATCTCACCGCCGCGCAGCTCGACGAGACGGTCGCCGCGCTGGGGTCGGTGGCGAGCAATCCCACCCGCCGCATCGTTGCGGTGCAGAACTGGTACAATCTCGCGGAACGCCGCAAGGTGGCCTCCGAGGGCGAGGACCGCATGGCGGGGAACGAGGGCGCGTTCCTGACGCATGTCGCGGAAAAGAAGGTCGGTCTGGTACCATTCTTCCCGCTGGCGAGCGGACTTCTCACCGGGCGCTACCGCCGGGGGAGCATCGACACCTCCGGGCGCATCATCGAAGACGGCGGCAACTGGAAGGAGATGTTCCTCACCGAGCGCAATCTCACCCTGGTGGAAAACCTCTCCGCCATCGCGGAACGGAAGGGCTGCACCATCGCCCAGCTTTCCATTGCCTGGCTGCTTTCCCATGCGGTGATTCCCACGGTCATCGCCGGGGTCACCCGTCTCGAACAGCTCGAAGAGAACGCCGGGGCGTCCGCCGTGGAACTCACCGCGGAGGACTGCGAGGAAATCGACCGCCTCAGCCGGGATTGATTCCCTATAGAACGGAGGGGCGTATACCCTGTACGCCCCTCCGGCTCTTTCTCCGCTGTGTCTATGTGCCTTGTCCGCTCAATCCTCCAGCACGAAACTCCGATGCATCACCTTCTTCTGTCCCTTGTACTCCGCCTCGATAACCACATCCGGCTCCCCGTCGAGCAGAAAGCGGTAGAGGAGGAAATACCCGCTGGGACGAATGTTCTCCACCGGAATGCCATTGACCGTCACCTTCGCTCCCGGCGGGACCAGCCCCCGTATGCCCACATTCCTCGGGCCGTGGGGGAAGACCGCCCGGTCCACCGGTGAGGTCTGCACGTAGAAATAGAACTCCTCGCCCAGGCATTCGATCTCTTCGGCGATCTCGCTTCGGGTGTCCAGCAGGACCCGGGGATCGCGGGTGTAATCGTGGAAGCCCCAGAGCACCTGACGGCAGAGTTCCAGCGGGCGCTGACGAGGCTGCACCCAGAACGCCTCTTTTTCGCCGATCCGCTCTTTCAGGGCGCGGACCCGGTTCTCCAGAACCTCCATGTAGCCATAATCCTGAAGCCCGTCATGCTGGGCCTTGAACCGCAGGGAACTGACCGGACCCTTTTCTCCCGGATACCAGAGCACGGCGTCCCCGAGCGGCAGGATGTCGCACTGGAGCCCCTTTTCCGAATAGGGATTTGCCGGGTCGCCATAATAGTTGCCGCCCCAGTGGAGATAACCGTCGAGATCGTACAGGTAGTGAATCCAGAAGAGCACCCGGTGTTTCAGCATGGAGAGATCCACGAACCGGTTCGGATACCGTCCGGAAGGGTGCAGGCAGATGTAGTACCACATCTCTTTTCCGGCATCCTGCAATTCCTTGAAATGCGGATTCCACATGTTCAAGTGGTTCAGTTTCGGGCAATAGACATCGGCATCGCCCAGGTATTCCGCCTCCATCGCTTCCAGGATGCGGATGCCCGGCGCGGTCTTTTTGATCTCCTGCACCCGCTCCATGTAGGATATCTCATTCATGATGAACGGCTCGTCACAGATGCTGACCACGAATCTGCCGTCCCAGCCCCGACGTTTCATGATGGTTTCGATCACCGGGAGTTTTTCCAGATTCGAGGGGTTCAGGGGCTGGACCTCGCTGGTGTAGGCCAGGTGGGTGAGAGTCCTTCCCTGCCCGAGACCGTGCATATGGAACTGGCGCATCCCCGATGCCAGGGCCGCCTCGGTCCACCGCTCGAAAAGCGCGGTGTCCCATTCGCCGTTTTCCTTCTTTTTCAGCAGCGCGAAACCGGGATGCTGGATATCGGTCTGGCCGTTGGCGGCCAGGAATTTCAGGTCGGTCGCGAGAGCTTCCCAGTACCCTTTCTCATAGGGCTTTCCCTCGTATTTCGTCTGCGGCAGGACACCCCAGTTGATCACCGAGACATGCTGCCGTTTCGGCATCTCGAAATTCCACACATGCAGTTGTACCGGCAGCGATACCGCCTTCCCGTCGCCGGTCACCGTAAGGGTCCCCGCATAATCTCCCGCCCTCGCGTCCCGGGGAACGGAAATCTCGATCCAGACCGGGTTGGAATAGGCGGCCACATACACGCCGTTATTGATGATGGCCTTGTAGCCGTATTCCACCGGGATGGCGTCCTTGTCCCAAAATGGGTCGGGGAAACAGTTCGGAGCCTTGATCTCCAGTTCGTCTGCGGGAATGTCGGGGGAGTTGTGCTGGATGGGAATGTACCGCACCCACTGGAGATGGATATGGAGGCTTTGATTACGCTTCCGGCGGTCTTGTGTTTCAGGTCC
>CAYRTQ010000110.1:0-4493 GCA_964426865.1 uncultured bacterium | reverse complement strand
CGTGATGCGGAAGGTCGCCGCTTTCACCGCTTTCCCCGGAGAATACACCGCCTGCGCGCTCACCGCTTCCCCTTTCGCGCCGGAGATCGCGAGCGTTTTCGGGGCTTTGCTGTCGGGAAGAGCCCGAAGCTCGTGTTTCGCGAGCGGGGTGCTCGGCCAGAGGACGGGCTGTATCTCCGCCCGCGCTGACTGTGAAAAGCCGGAGAAGAGGAAGAAAAGAAGCGCTGCGGGTACCACGGTTCGCATGTCCGGCTCCTTGCATAGGGGAAAAGTGATATTCAGGTATGGATTGCCAATCCGGGTGGTTCCCCGGCGCAAAGGGAGATGATGGTTTCTGATGCTGCCCGATATACTATTTTCCTTACGGGGAAGTGGACTGTCAAGTCCGTACAGGTGGTTGGATCGCGCTTCGACACTTCGACAGGCTCAGTGTTCGCAAGCTCAGCGTCCGCCGTTTGCTGGGCTTAGCCCCAATACCGTTCATGTAACCACGAAAGACACGAAAATCACGAAATTTTCCCCGGTGAAACACCCATTTTTCGTGTCTTTCGTGTCTTTCGTGGTAGAGGTTTTTTTTAAAATAAACTGTATTGAGCTTTGCCCGCTGGCTGAGCTTGTCGAAGCCAGCCAACAAAACATTACACCCTTTCCGGTTGACAGAGCAGTATGGCCAATCCGGGCCGTGCATCGGACCCCGAATACAAACAGGGACCCTCCGCATGAGTCCCTGTCGTGATCCCGCCCGTCCCGTTTCAGCCGGAACGGGTCTCCTGTTTTCTCTCAGTATCCCCGTTTGTCGAAATAGGGCTTGGCCATCTTGCCGTATTCCGCGCCTCCGGCTTCGTGGTATCCCTGCCAGAAATAGGGGAATTCGCCGCGACGAGCCATGTGGTCGGTCCACTGGGCCATGAGGAGCCAGTGTACCATGTTCCCGGTGACCCCGGTGAGCGGGGAAACCTTTTTCGGGAAGCCGGGGACCGCGATGACCCCCTCGCTTTCGTCGCTGTAGGTGTTGAACGCCTCGTCCGTTTCCTTGAACAGGCGCTGGCCGGAGGAATCGCCGTCGGTGGCGAACGGTCCGAACATCGTGGTGTGGGCCCCGACACTCTTTCCGTGACGGGCCACCCGGATTTCATCGGCGTTATCGGAGGTGAACGCGCCGATAAGGAGGATGTCGTTCTTGCGCATGTCGGCGGCGCGGTTGTCGTAAGGCTCGGCGATCATGGTTCCGGAGGCGACGATATACGCCTCGTTGGTGAACATGTTCTTCGTTCCCTCGTAGGGTTCCACCTGCTGCGGATGGCCGTGGACGATGAAACGGGCCTTTTCCCCGAGCACCAGGTCCACCCATTTCTCGGCGACCCGGTCGATTTTCGGACGGTCGGTTCCGATCATCCGGAATCGCTCGATGGCCAGGTCGAGGTACTGCTCCACGGGTTTGGAACTGGATCCCTTGCCTTTCGTGCCGACAAGGTTGGCGAGCGAGGCGGTCATGGCCCAGTAGACGAGCGCCATGGTGGTGCCGCTGCAGGGGATGGGACGGAACTGCGGGAGCTGCGGCGCGTTCACCAGGCCGTTGTACCACGGCATCTGGCTGTCGACGGTCATGTCGCAGACATCCTCGATTTTGGTGTCCATCCTCGTGAGCCCGCCGGGCGCGGTTTTGGCGTTGGGGACATAGTTGTTGGTGATGCCGACCACGTACACGCCCTTGTCCCGGGCTTCCTTCACTCCCTGAATGCCGTTGGTGAGGAGGAAATCCCCCTTCTTCATGGCCTTGAAATCCTCGTCGGTCTTGCGGTCCACCCGCTGGGGAAGGAGGTAGGGCTGTCCCGGCAGGTCGGGGCTTCCGGTGAACATGATGAAATGCCCGAGCAGGACATGGGAATAGACTTTCCCGCCCTTGCTCCGGAGATCGTACGCCTTTTCCATGGCTTTCGAGATATTCCCGACCTGGGTGGCCCGGATATCCTCAACGATTTTCAGCATGCCGTCGTAATACTGGTCCATGAAGCATTTGTCCGGGGCCTGGAAATCCTTTTTGAAGGATACGTCCACCTTCTTCTCCTGGGCATTCCCGTTCGAGGCCAGGAGCGCGCCCGCGCCGAGCGTTGCCGCGCCGCACGCGAAGGCGCGCCGTGAAATCTTTTTCTCCATATACTCTCCCATGATATGATGATAGTATTCGGTTCCATTCCGAAAAGATACATCTTAGCGAGACGGGGCGGAAAAGTCAAGGGGGGATTGAGGGTAAAAAAAGACCCGGCGAATACACCGGGCCTTTTTCGTGGTGCGGATAAAGCGGAAGCTTACTTGAGCAGGGTCATTTTTACTGTCTTGGAGAAAGAGCCGTTCTTCACCGTGTAGAAGTACACCCCGGCGGAGAACTTCGCGGCATTCCAGGTTACCGAGTGGGAACCCGCGCTCAGGGAACCGTTCACCAGGGTATCAACCTTCTGCCCGGCCACGTTGTACACCTCGACCGTGGTCTTTCCCGCCTTGGCCAGGGTGAAGGAAATGGTGGTGGTCGGGTTGAAGGGGTTCGGACTGTTCTGGGCCACCGTGAACGAGAGCGGAGAAGCGTCCTTCACACCCACCTGATCGGTGATGATACCCTTGATGGAGTCCTGTCCGATGAAAAAGATTCCGGGAATTCTTTCCTTGTCGAATCCCAGGGTCGAAGAGGACTGGTTGTCGGTATAGATACCGTCGAAGGGAGATCCGGAATCAACGATGATATCGAACCATTTCCATCCCGCGGTTTCGTTTCCGAAGGAGAAATACCCGATGCCGTCGCCATCGGGAGCGAGAAGCCCGAAGGACACCGCGCCCATGTCATAGGCCGGGGAGACCGAGAAATAATTGTTGTCGGGAGAGAGCTGGTAGGTATAGGGGCCGACAGTCAGATCATGGCAGGCCCATCTGTGAACGGCGTTCTCATCGAAGTTGTGGTCGAGGACATAATCGCCGTTCTGGTTTGCCCATACCACGAAATCCTCCTCGGCTTCCGCGGCGGGATTCACCATCATTTTCTGGCAGGAGGAATGGGCGTTCAGGAAGAGGAATCCATTGCGCTCGATAATACCGTTCGGACCGCCGTTCAGAAGCGCGCCTAGATTCATGTTTTCCACACTGCTCCACCAGGGGGAAAGATCATATTCCATCACCGGAGAGCCGTCATGCCAGTCGAAAGCCTGGATCGGCGCACGGGCGGCGGTTTTGTCCAGATAGTAATTCGTGCCGGTCCAGAGAAAGTCTCCGACGATTTCCGGGCCGGGATGGATGCTGCCATAACCGGGGCCGTTCCAGGTGACCAAGCTGTTGTCGCCCCAGGATGTCTCCGGGATGGACTGGCCATTGGGAACCCAAGCCAGCTTCTGCACGGCCTGGATCTGGTCGGTGCTGTTCGCGATGCGGATGAAGAAGTTGTTGTGATCGTCCGGCTGCAGGGCGAGAGTGTTCGCGATCGTGTAACCGGAAGCCAGTGTAAACGTGGTGGTTTCGATGAGCGCGGAATCCGCGGGGTCATTCCCGATGATCCATTTCTGCTTGCAGCCCTTGTTGTACCAGACCGGGTTCGGCAAGGGAAGGCCATCCGTGCCCATTTCCTGGATGTGCGCCTGCTTGCCGCCGCTTGCGGCGCGGCAGACAATGCTCATGTTGACCGGGAGCTTGGCGCTGTAGGTGTCCATCGCCCAGATATAGTACGTGTACACCCCGGCGGGAACCTTGTTGCCGTCGTCATCCGTGCCGCCCCACTGGAATTCGTTGCTTCCCGGGTTGAACTGGACCGGAGCGGAGATGTAGACGGACGTGTCGATCTTGTTGACATAATGCCAGCCCAGGTGACCGTTCTGGACAGCGGTTATGGAATTGGCCGCACCGTGGGTGTAGACGCAAAAGAGCGCAGTGGCGGGTTTGCCGACCACGGTCACCGGAACGGTCAGGAGAGAGTTGTCGAAGTCATACTGAATTTGGGCGGGTGCGGTAAGCTTCAGAAGCGTTGGCGCGAACGGAGTCGCGAAAATCGTCGCCGCCGAGAACAGGAGAGCGGTCGCCGCGATAGAAAAGATTTTCATGCTGAATCCTTTTTGATGTGAAAGCCTTAAAAATGAAATAATGGAGAACAATTTCCTCTGCCGGGGCCCCCTTTCAATCGTTTCCGATATGTCCGGAGCGCATGTCGCGCCGCCCGTGCGGAAGAACAGCGCCCCGAAGGTGAAACTTGACGAGTATGGTCCGGAACCATGAGTCACAAAAGGTTAATGGCATATTATTCTATGGAAAACTATTCTACTTTAGTTTTTCGGCAATGTCAAGAAAAATATTGCATTCCCCCGACGATATATATGCTCCGCAAACGGAATATACTGGCATTGCATTGAGCGCATATCCCCGTTCAGGGAAAACGGCAATGACGGGTCGATTCGAAGGGGGAAGGTACTGTTTCCACGACGAACGCAAAAAGGCCCGGCGGGTTCGCCGGGCCTTTT
>CAYRTQ010000109.1:0-12726 GCA_964426865.1 uncultured bacterium | reverse complement strand
TTTCTCCACCTTATTCCCTACCTGCACTTTGTCCAATGTTTGGGGAGCACCTCAGATGATGTTTCAATTGGGAATGTCAACATAAGCCCTGGCGTCACCATATCCGTTTCTGATGGAAAAAAGATCAGTGTGTATGGGACGCTCCAAGCAGGAAGCGGCGTGACATTCACGAAAGTATCTGGTGGTACATACTGGAGCGGTATTGATATAAAGAATGGTGGAACACTATCGGCAACAGGCAGCTTTACCATAGAATATGCCGATACCGGTATAGACATGGACAGTGGAAGTAGTCTTTCAAATGGTACCAACCGGATCACGATTCGGAACTGCCGTCAGGCAGGCATAGGAGTCAATAACTGCAGCCCAACCATTCAGAATATATATTGTGAGAATGTCTCCACTTCCACATATCAGAATGGGGGGATAACCGTGACCGGCAGTTCCGCCAATCCAACTATCGTGCATTGCACGGTGAAAGGCAATAGTGCGGATACGGGTACATACTATGGGATTAAGGTCGGGATCGGAAGCACGGGAACTGATGTCGTGGATTCGGATATACAGAGTTCTGTGTACAGCCACAGTGTTCAGGTAAATGCGGATTGTCTGATCAACCTCAATGATTACTCTCCCGGAAACAATATTGTCCGTCGCAATTCCGGTGTCAAAGCAATAAACAATCCTTCAACGGGGTCGATTTCTGCTCAATATAACTGGTGGGGTGCGAATCCCCCCCAAAGTGATTTTTTCACATTCCCTGGCAATGTCGATTACACCCTTCATTGCACTGGCGCAGTTTCCGGAGCAGGTGCTTTGAGGACGGTTATCAAGGATCTACCGGATAGTCTGGCACTTGCCAGGCAGTATGAAAGGAACGGAGATTACGCGGAAGCTGTTCGATTGTACAAATTGATTTTGGCGAACGAGAAGAATATTTACAAGCGAAAATATGCCGTTTCCGCCATACTGCGCTGCATCGACAAAAATGGGAAGGATTATTCCGGTTTACGCTTGGTTCTGCAAAAGGAACTTGCTGATACCACGTTTTTATACCGGGCTCCTTTGGATTTCATCGAATCCGATATCTTGTTCAGGGAAGGACGGTATCAGGAGGCGATTGATTCCTTCAGCGCGAAACTGGAGAAGTACCGGGGAACGTACATGGAAACGGAAATGCTGGTTCGGATTTCCCAAATGTATGGGGATTATCTGAATAACCATGCGAAAGCAAAAGAGTTCGCGGACAAAGCCGCCGCAGTGAATCCCGGACAGGAAACTCTACGCTATGCCTATGCCGCGTCTGGTGTTGCATACAATCCGATTGAGCATGAGAACCGATTCGCGCTCAACTATGATGGCTTGCAGCCGCCGACACAACCGGAATCGAAGCCCGCCGAATTTGCGATTTCCGAGTATGTCTCCATCTCCCCCAATCCCGCTAACCCTGTCACCACCATCACCTATTCCATCAAGTCTCCTTCGCTGGTGAAGCTCTCCATCTATGCCATCAACGGCCAGAAGGTCGCCACGCTGGTGGACGGTCCGGTGAGCGCGGGAGTACATGCGGTGAAGTTCGACGGCTCGAAATACGCTTCCGGTGTATATTTCTACCGCTTCGAGTCCTCCGGGTTGACCAAGACCGGCAAGATGCTTCTGCTCAAGTAGTGCTCAAAACAAAACGAACGACGCCCTTAATGGACAGGGCGTCGTTCGTTTCTTAAAGCAGTGTAATTCCTGACTTTCGACTTCTCCCTCCCGTCTCTCTCAGTATCCCCGTTCCTTCCACATCTCGTTCATCCGGATCATGTGTTCGGTTCCGCCCTTGACCGCGGCGGAATAGAAGACGCCGGGGACATTGCCGCCGGTGCGGCGGATCATTTCCTCCATGATTTCCATGACCGTGGCCCAGTAAATCTGGTTCCAGAGCACGCCGGAGGTGGGGCATATCTTGCGCTCGAAACCGGGCAGGGCGAAGAGGCCGTAGGTATCGCACATGCGGCCCACGTGGACGTCGGTCTCCTTGTAGACCGCGCGGCCCTGGGGAAGTTTGATGTTGCGGGTGAGCGGGCCGATGGAGGCCACCCGCATTCCGGTTTTGCGGAAGAGGTCGAGATTGGCCAGATCGCGTTCATCATCGGGCTGGATGGTTCCCATGATGACCATATCTTTCGAAGAACCCGTGAAATCCCCCTCATAGGTGACCAGTTTGCCGTTCTGCTCGTCAATGCCGCGGGTGAGTCCGAGGCCGCCGCGACGGGTCTGGGCCTCGATGGAGAGGGCGTCGCGGTACCGGCTGTAGCACCAGACCCGTCCGCCGTTGAGCACGGAATCCGCGACCATCCCGGCGATTTTGCGGATGGATCCCATCTCCATGCCGATCATATCGATCTGACGGGTGACCTCGTCGTAGTAATCGTCCATGAGCGGGGAGTCGAGAGAGGAGCGGACGGTGTCCTTTCCCAGACGGGGTTCGTCGCCGCGAACCGGGACGCTCTTTCCCTCGCGGGCCAGGATACGGCAGGCGTCGGCCATCATCATCCAGAAAGTCACCATACCGATGAGTCCGGAAACCGGACCGACCGGCGCGGGCATTCCGGGGATGTTCATGATGGCCCCGAGCGTGGAAAGTCCGCTCTCGATCCAGATTTTGGAGTAGGGGCGAATCTGGTGCATGGCCGAGGGACGGACGATCAGTTCGGGGAGTTTGGCGTCCTGGCTCCAGGGCATCGCGCTCCCGATGACGAAGATATCCTTTTTCACCATGTCGTCGAAACCGGCTTCCCAGGCGCTGGCGAGGAAGAGATCGCCCTTCCTCGATTTCGCGGGATCGTAGCCGACCGTGAAGATTTCCGGCAGCCCGTTGCGGCCCGGCAGGATATCGGCGAGAATGCTGTGGCCCATGTCCCAGGAGTACCAGCAGGCGTTCCCCCGCATGACCGTACGGGCGATGGCGTAGGAGGCTTCGAGCAGCTTGTCGGACTGGGTGGACCGTATTTCGTCCATCATTCCCCGCGCCTTTTTCAGGTAGCGGATGGACAGGGGCTCAAGCGCTCCTGCGTCCGGAGCGCTTCCCGGGAAAGGCGTTCCCGGTTCCCGCGCCGTGGACCGGCCCGTGGTCATGGCCAGACCGGCCAGGGACAGGGGAATGAGACGGAACGTATCGCGGCGTTTCATGAACACTCCTTGAAGGATGCGGGGTGAGGAATGAAGTATGGAACCACATGTTTCACGTGCTCTTATGTCTCCATGCTTTGGGGGCTTCCGTCTTCTATTTCCCGAAAAGCTCCGCGGGGAGCGCGCCCTTCTTCTGCGTGGTTTCGAATACGGTCTTTCCACCCCGCGTGATGGTCAGCCGCAAGGGGGCGTCTCCCCGGAGATCGAACCGTGAGAAGGTGGTGAGCCTGGAAATCTTGTCGAGATCGATGGACACTTCTTTCGTGTTCGCGGCGCGGACGGTGAGCGCATTCCCGGTGAGTTTGGCGTTCACCCGGGCGAACGCGTTCTCACGAACGGGGGTGATTCCGAGCCAGTAGAAGCTTTTGGCCTCGTCGGTCACGATGTTGAGTTCCGGGGTAAAGCGGGTCGGGGTTTCGAATCCGGATTCGCAGACGTTCTGGTACATGGTGAACTGGTCGAGTTCCCATTTCGAGGTGAAATTCAGCGGGCAATGCGCGGCATTGCGGAGCCAGATCACATCGGGCTGGAAGCGGCTGAAACGCCGTATGGCGGCGGTGAGCTTTTCCGCCTGTCCGGGGGGAACCCAGGTATCGAACGTGCCGTGCCAGAGCAGGAGCGGGACATACTGGAGATTGGAAGCGTAATTGACCGCCGACCGACGCTCGTAATCGAACCGGGTGGCTTCCGAGAAGGTCAGGCACTCTTTGTCCACCGAGGCCCGGAGGCTCGGGATGGTGGTGTCGCCCCAGAGTTTCAGGTCGTAGATTCCCTGTCCGGCGAGCACCGCGGCGAACACGTCCGGGTACTTGGCGGCCATCATGGCTCCCATCATGCCGCCCATGGAGCGCCCGGTCAGGTAGATGCGCGAGGCGTCTACCTTATAGTGCTGTTTCATGTACTCGATGGAATCGATGATGTCGTGCTGTGCGCCGAGAGAGGCCAGGGAGGTCTGGCCCGGAGTCCGGAGACCGTGGAGTTCGGGGCAGACAATGAGCCAGCCGCGGGAGTCGCATTCCGGGTAGTATCCCCCGTTTTTGGCGGTAAACCGGTTGCCGCCCATGAAATGGGCGACCACCACCAGCGGAACGGCATCCTTGCCTTTCGCGCTATCCGGGATATATGCCGCCGCTTTCTGTTCGGACTTGTCGTAACTGTTGATGAACGTGAATTCCACTTCTTCCGCGAGGCACCGCGCGGCGCCGGAGATCAGGAACAGGACCGTAAAAATCTGCGGTCCGCGCATCATGCGGGCAAAGGACTTTCTGATCACGCATAACTCCTTTTTGACAAAGTATCGAAGATGGACGTGTTCTTGATTTGACCCTATTTCCGGAACAGTTCCGGGGAGAGCGTGCCCTTCTTTTGTGTCGTTTCGAAGAGGGTTTTGCCTCCCCGGGTGATGGTCAGGCGCAACGGGCCGTCAGCGCTGATGTCGAATCGCGAGCAGGAAACGCCCTGTGAGACAGCATCGAGTTTTATGGATACTTCCCTTGTATTTTTGGACCTGATGGTGAGAACGTCGCCGGTGAGCCCGGCTTTCACCGAGGCAAACGCGGTATCGCGCGAGGGGGTGACGCCCAGCCAGAAGAAACTCTTGGCCTCGTCGGTGACAATGGCGAGTTCCGGAGTGAAACGGATTGGGGTTCCGAATCCGGATTCGCAGACATTCTGATAATGGGTGAACTGCTCAAGCTCCCATTTCGGCGTGAAGTTCTGCGGACAGTGGGAAGCGTTGAGGAGCCAGTTGACATTGGGCTGGAAGCGGTTGTATGTACGGATTGCGGCGGTGAGCTTCTCCGCCTGCTGGGGCGGCACCCAGGTATCGAACGTGCCGTGCCACATGATGAGGGGAACATACTGCAAATTGGAGGCGTAGCTGATGGCCGAGCGTCGTTCGTAATCGAACCGTGTGGCTTCCGACCAGGGCAGGCATTCCTTGACCACGTTTTCCCGGAGTCTCGGGATGGTGGTTTCGCCCCAGAGTTTCAGGTCGTAGATTCCCTGCCCGGCGACAACCGCCGCGAAGACATCCGGGTACTTGGCGGCCATCGTCGCCGCCATCATGCCCCCCATGGAGCGCCCCAGCAGATAGATGCGGGAAATATCGACCTTGTAATGCTGTTTCATGTATTCGATGGAATCGATGATGTCGTGCTGTGCGCCGAGAGAGGCCAGGGATGTTCTCCCCGGGGTGCGCAGGCCGTGGAGTTCGGGGCAGACAATGAGCCAGCCGCGGGAATCGCATTCCGGGTAGTATCCCCCGTTTTTCGCGTTGAAACGGTTCCCCCCCATGGGGTGCGCGACCACCACCAGCGGAACGGCATCCTTGCCTTTCGCGATATCCGGGATGTAGGCCAGCGCTTTCTGCTCGGTCTGGTCGAAACTGTTGGTGAACGTGAATTCCACTTCCTCAGCGAGGCACCACGAGGCGGCGAGGGCGAGAAGCAGGAGGGCGGCAAACAGCGCCCGGTGCATGTTCCAACGAGAGTTCCTGGCTGACACGGGAGGTTCCTTTCCTATTTTCCGGGCACTGCGATTCCATGAATGCGGGCGAAGGTGAGACCGTAGCAATTGGCGCGGGTGGCCGGGTCCACTTCGCAGGCGTCGAGCATCTTGTTGAACCGACGTATATTCTCCTCCAGCGCCTCGGGAGGCTCGTCCGTGGCGAAGAGCAGCTTTTCGAACGCCGGGACCGCGTCTTTCGGCATGTGGGCTTTCCCGAGGAAGGGGGTCCACCAGAGGTATTCCTTCCAGCAGGCGGGATTGTCTTCCTTTTTGAGGAGCGATGAGCCGGAAAGATCGAAATAGAGATTGTTGTTGCGACGGGTGGCCTCGCCCGCCTCGTCGTACCAGGGATTCCCGAAATGCGCGGCGTGAATCACCAGTTTCGGGAAGCGAGAGGCGACCGTGGCGAGGAAGGAAGGACGCATGCGGGCCATCATGCCGTTGGCGAGAATGCCGGTATGCGGGGCGACCGGCAGCCGGAGTTCCTGGGCGAGCGTCCAGATGGGATCGTATTTGGGATCGTCGTAATTCCATTCCCCGGTGGCGAAGAGTTCGCCCAGTCCCTTGAATCCCATGCTCCGCGCCCGTCGGATATCGTTCACCACGTTCGGGCTGTCGATCTGGATGGCGGCGTAGGGAATGACCCGGTCGGGATGGGCTTTGGCGAAAGCGATGCCCCGGTCCAGGTCCTTCATGCCCACCAGAATGCAGGCCATGGCGTTGTGTTTCGTGTATATCTCCAGGAACGATTTCTCCCACGCATCGGTCGCGGAGTAGTGGGTGTGGGAATCGATGATGAAAGGCGGGGTGGCGGGAGCGGCTTTTGCGTTGCGGCTCCCCAGGAGGAGGGGCGCGCCGAACACGGTGGAGAGAAAACTTTTCCGTTTCATGTGAAATCCCTTTATGCCGCAATGAGGTATGGAAAAGGAAGCATGATCTACGGCGGATGCGGGACTGCCCCGCGCGATATCGCGGGAGGATACCCATTCCGGAACAAAATAGGCCCGTGGAAACCCCCTGTCAATGCTCAATTCGGAATGCGGCGCGGCATGGGGAATATTGGGCTGGGATTCGGGGGAAAAGGGGAATATATTTGTCTGTAAACCAAAAGACACATAGATACCCTCTTTCCCATCTTTGGGATTGATTGGCGCTTTCCTCTCCCTGCAGATTCTGCGGATGAGGCGTTTTTTGTGTTCACTCATTTTTGGCGTTGCAGAAACTGAACCCGCATTGTAAACAACGGGTGGTGCATTTCCAGTCGCATCTTGTTTTTTCCGACGGCGCAAATTCATCGCTTTTGCCGTGAAATGGTCCATTATCCATTATTCACTGCAGCTCATGACAATCACATGAGAGGGAACCATGAAACAAACAGCCCGGGCCACGTTGCAGCACGTTTCATTGGTATCGCTTTTCGCCGTCATCATCCAGTATGTCCCCGTACAGGCGGCAATCCCTCCCGCGGTGTTTTATGTCGCCCCGGATGGAAACGATGGCGGACGGGGGACTATGGAAAAACCGTTCAAGACATTGGATAAGGCCCGCGACGTCGCGAGAAGCGTATCATCGGACGCTCCAAAGAAAATCATCCTGCGCGGGGGGAGCTATTACGATGTGGAATTGACGCTCGGTCCTGAAGATACGGGATTGACCATCGAGGGGGCGCCCGGCGAAAAACCGGTCCTCTATGGCGGGCGCAGGATAACCAACTGGGTGAAGGATGGAAATTTCTATTCCGCCCCGCTTGCGGATGTGAAGGACAGGAAATGGGATTTCCGCAACATTGTTGTGGATGACCAGTGGCGGCCCCGTGCGCGGCTGCCGAAGACCGGCGCGTTCAAGCATTATGGCAGGTTCCCCGTGCGCTGGCTTGGAACGACCGGACGCGGCTGGGAGCATCAGCCCACCGAAACCGAACTTACCACGCTGAAATACAACCGTAAGGACCTCGGGCCATGGCTGGATGTCCGGAATGCGGAATTGACGACATACAACGGGTGGGATGAGACGCTTGTCGGGTTGAAAAGCCTCAACGACACGACGCAGACGATCACTTTTTCCATAAAAGCCTCATACCCGCCCGGATCGTTCACCCGTCACGAAATGATCGACGGGATGAAGTGTTACTGGCTGAAAGCCCAGACATATGTCGTCTGGAATGTGCGCGAGGGAATGACGGAGCCGGGGCAGTGGTATCTGGACAGAACGGCGGGGAAGCTGGTATACTGGCCGAAACCCGGTGAAGATATAAAAAAAGCGGTGATAATCGTCCCGACGAGGGAAACGGTGATCGATATCGGGGAAAAAGCGAAGAACATCACCCTGAAAGGGTTTGTGGTTTCCTGCACGAAGACGCCCATCGCCGAATATGTGTTTGGGGCGTCGGTGTTCAAAGGCGCTGTTTCGGGAAAGGCTGCGGCGGGAAGCCGGTTCATCGACCTGACTGTTGAAAATATCGGCGGGTATGCCATGCGGGTTACCGGAGACAGCACCCGTTTCGAGAACTGCGAAATAAGGAATACCGGTTCCGGCGGAATCGACTTTACCGGGAAGAACGTGGTTTTTACCAACAACCATATTCATGAAATCGGATTGACCTATCCGAGCGGGATTGCGTTGATCGCCAGCGGGTCCGGGGTCTCGGTAAACCACAACGACATTCATGGGACCTCATATATCGCGGTGCTCAGCGGCGGGGACAAAAATATTCTCGAATACAACCATGTGTATGATGTCATGCGGGAGCTGAACGACGGCGGGTGCTTCTTTATCGTGGGATCGAACAATGTCGTCCGGAACAATTACTGCCACGGGGTCCCCGAGGACGAGGCGGTATGGGCCGATCATTTCGCGAAGGGCGAGGATCGTTTCTGCTGGGCGTATTACATGGACGAGCAGTCGACAGGGTGTGTCTTTGAAAAGAACGTGGCGGTCAATACCGTGCTCCCCAACCATATGCACTGGACGAAGAATTGTACAATCCGGAACAATATCTTCATCGACAAGGCCTACCAGAACCTTTCCTGGCCGAGAACGAGCGGCCTGACGTTCGAAAAGAACATCCTCATCGCCGACGAGGTTGTTTTTTCGATGCCTTCCGACGCAATGGCCGCCCTGCGGGACAATATCCTCTATAGCCGTTTCGGTGTCGCGACGGTTGACGAGATCGTCATCTATACCACGATCGATACGAAGCCGTTTGTGTTCACCGACGGGAATGTCCTCGCCGATCCGCTGTTCGTCGACCGGGCGCACGGCGATTATTCGTTCAAGCCCGATTCCCCGGCGAAAAAGCTGGGCATCGAACCGGTTGACATCAGGACCGCCGGAAGAATATCCCGATAGCGTTTTCAGCGTCATTGGTATTTCTTCGGTGTTTTCGAGAGTTTTTCCCGTTTCACCTTTTTTCCGATTTTTCCCGAAATGTAGAAGGGGATGGTCTGCATGAAACCGAGAGACATTTTCCTGAACGCGCTTCAGCGCAAACCGACTCCCCGTCCGGCTGTCGGCAGCGCCACTTCCATCGCCACGGTTGACCTGATGCGGAAAACCGGCTTTTCTTTCCCGGAGGCGCATATCGACCCGGAGGTCATGGCCGGGCTGGCGGAGGCGGGATACACCGAACTGGGGTTCGACAATGTCATGCCCCTGTTCAGTGTCTGCCATGAATCCGCCGCCATCGGGTGTGTCGCGGACTGGGGCGCGGAAGACCGCATGCCGGACTGCCGGGGCGGAATGTACGGCATCGGGGACGACATTCTCATTCCGAAGGACTTCCTTACAAAACCGGAATGCCGGGTTCCGCTCCGGGCGCTGGAAATTCTGAAGAAACGGCACGGAGACGAGATCGCGGTGGTGGGCAAGGTATTCGGTCCCTGGACCCTGGGGTATCACGTGTTCGGGGTGGAGGAATTCCTCATCAACACCATCCTGAACCCGGATGCGGTGAAACGGGCCATGGAGACGCTCAAGGAGGTCACCGTGGCGTTCGCGAAAGCCCAGATCGAGGCGGGAGCCGATGCCATCACCCTGGGCGACCACGCCACCCGCGACCTGTGCTCCCCCGACGCCTACCGCGATTTCCTCCGGGATATTCACCGGGAACTCAATGACCGTATCGGCTGCCCCATCATCCTCCACATCTGCGGCAACACCTCCGACCGTATCGGGTACATTCGCGAGACCGGCATCGCCTGTTTCCACTTCGATTCCAAGGTCGACTCCGGGGATGCGCGGAAACTGGCGGGCGAACGGCTCTCGCTCATGGGCGGGACGAGCAATTTCGACATCATCCGCAAAGGAACGCCGGAAACCATCGCCGCGGACGTCCGTGAAAAGAAACGGATCGGCATCGATATCATCGGGCCGGAATGCGCGGTCCCGCTCGATGCGAAGTATGGGAACATGAAGCTGCTGGCGGAAGAGGTGAAGCGGGGATAGGGCTGGAATCTTCCCCGGGTCCACTCCCCGGTGCGTCCCGTTCCCGCGAAGGAGGAATTCCTTTCGGGGATGAACTCATCGCCCGGGGACCGGGACCGGCGCGGGCTTCTTCTGTTTCACCCCGGACCGGATGGCCGAGAACGGGATATCCTGGATGGCGTACTCCCGGAAATCCTTGAAATCGTAATGCCACCATTCCTCCGGGTAGACGAAGAAATAGCCCTCGCGCTCCATGGCTTTCCGCAGCAGATCCCGATGGGCGCGCTGTTCGACGGTCCCGCCCGAATAGGTGACAAAGGCGCGCTCGGTCATCTCGTCGTACCCGCTCGGCATCTCCACCGCCTCTCCGGTTTTCAGGTCATAGAGGCTGAGATCAACCGCGCAGCCCCGGTTGTGCACCGAGCCGGTCGCCGGGTTCGCCACGAACATTCGCTTCTCGGGAGGGGTGATGTCCCAGAACTTCTTTGTGATGGCCCAGGGACGATAGGCGTCATGGATCAGGAGGCCGTACCCCCGCTCTTTCAGCCATTGGTGGGCGGTGAGGAGCGCCTTGGCCGCCGGGCGCTGGAGGAAGGCGCGCGCCTCCGGATACACCGCCATGCCGGTGAAATTGTTGGCCGTGGCGTACCGGATATCGAGCCTGATGGTCGGATCGAGTGTCACCAGTTCCACCAGATCGCTTTTGTGATAGGGGCCGCGCCCCGCCGGAGGCTTCACTGCATCCTGCGCCATGACCCCGCCCGCGAGGCAGAAGATCAGAACACAGGCCGCGATCAGGCGATACCGCATCATCCGGTATGCGCCGGATTCATTTCCGTCCATATGATTTCCCTTCCGGTTGTAAACGTTCGCTGCCGTGTTTCCCGTCCTCCTGTGGCCGGACGGCGGGCCGGGATCGCCGCTCCCCGGTGTATCCCGTATCATGACCGCGGTGAATGGCTCCCGGTGCGAAATGATATCGCAATCCCGCATTGAAAACAAGTTCATTTTTCGTCACCGCCGCTGCGGTACGGGCATGCGTTCCGTGGCGACCCGAAAGCGCGCCGTCTATTTGCCGTTTACAGCGCGCGGCGGCTGAATTAATCCAGAATGCCCTTGCGCGGAAATGCCGGGTACATATATATTCGGGAATTACTTGCTTGAAGGTTGTCCATCCTTTTTTCAAGGAGATGTGCAATGCTTCCCACACTCTGTAAAGGTCTGCTCGCGGTCGGCGTTTCCGTGCTGATGATCGGTATGGTTTCATGCAGCAAAAAGGCTCCCGAACAGAAGGCGGAGACTTCCGCCGAACCCGCTCCTCCTCCCAACAGCAACCTTGCCCTGGTGAAAGCGCTCGGCGACAGTGTCCAGAAAATCACGCTCGGCGCCGCGAACGGTCCGCAGGTGGTCATCGTTCCCTCTCTCGCCGGACGGGTCATGGCGGCATCCATCGAGGGCGATACGGGCGAAAACCTGATGTGGGTGAACAAAGGCATCCTGGATGGGACCTACTTCTCCCAGAAGCCCGTCAGTTGGAATGCGGGCGGCCTTCGCACCTGGCTCGCTCCCGAGGACCTCTTCTTCCTACCGCCCAGCAAGGACGCCACGAAGTGGTTCGTCCCCTCCAAACTCGACCCCGCGCCCTATACGGTCACTGCGCAATCGGACAGCGAGGTCACCATGCAGCTCACCACCAGCCTGAACGCCAATACCGGGCAGAACTATGACGTTCTGCTGACCCGGCGCATCAAGCTTCTCCCCGCGTTCACCGATTCGCTTCCGTCGGGGGTGACCTACATGGGAATCAACCAGTTCCACTCGGTCGAGAATCTTTCCGACCAGGTCATCGGCAAAGACCTGCCGTTCATCTGTCTCTGGAGTCTCCTCCAGACCAATCCTTCCGGAACCATGCTCATCCCGCTCGCCAAGGGCGCCGATCCGAAGAAGGCCTACCGCGAATATTTCAATCCGCTGGGCGACCGGCTCATGGTGCAGAACGGCATCATTTCCGTGCAGATCGATGGCAAGTATCGCAGCAAGATCGGGGTGAACGCCAAGTCCGCCGGAAAGGGCATCGCCTTCCTGCGGGATGACGGCGGCGGAAACGGCGTCCTCTTCGTCCAGCTCTTCCCGGTGGACCCCAAGGGAACATATGTCGACAAGCCTTGGGGCAAGCCGAGCGATTACGGCGACGTCATCGAGATGTACAACGATGACGGCAAGTCGGGCGGGTTCTGCGAGATCGAGTGCCACGGCCCCGCGAAGGTGCTGAAGAAGGGCGAGAGCCAAAGCCATGATATGGTGATCCATGTATTCAGGGGACCCATCCCGGAACTGCAGAAGATCGGCTCCGGCCTGATGGGCGTCGACCTCTCCAAGGCGAAGTATTTCACGCTCTGATCGTGTTCCGTGCGGCACGGGAATATTCTTGAAAAACTGTTGCGGCGGACCCGTATGACCGCTTCCCCGCAACAGTTTCTTTTTATTGGTTTTTCGCGGTCTTCCGTGGGTAACCGGTACTGGTGCGGTTTTCGCCTTGTTCTGGAAAAGCCCCCCGGGTATGACATGGATTCCGGGGTAGTGGACCGAGGTCTGTTCGAGCGACAGCGAGTTCAGCGG
>CAYRTQ010000108.1:0-12797 GCA_964426865.1 uncultured bacterium | reverse complement strand
TATCAGCTTTTCATCAGTTCAATCATTCGCATCACCGGTTCAGACAGGTTTCAAAAATTCGTATCAGTGCCGTTGTACCCACGGGAAACCGCAAAGAACACAAAAAAAACTCACCCCCTGATTCCGCGATGTGCGGAGGGGGTGAGTTTTTTTTGTGGATTGCGCCGTTGTATGGACGGTTATCGTCCGCGCTTGAGCGATTCGATCTGGGAGCGAAGTTCCCGTGAATTGGGGTTGATCTGCGCCGCCTTTTCCAGCACCTGGATTGCGTTCGCCCGATCTCCGGTCCGTATGAAGAGATTGGCCAGATCCACATACGCCTGCATGTTGGTCGGGTTCAGCGCTATCGCCTTGTTGTACAGGGATACCGCCTCGGAAAGGCCCTTGCTGGAGCGGGCCAGGACCTGCGCCAGCATCATGCACACGCCCGGGTTCTCCGAACTGGCCTGGTAAACGGCCCGGAAGGTCTGCTCCGCTCTGGCCAGATCGTTGCGCTTCAGATAGACGACGCCCAGGTTGTTGAGCGCCCCGATGTCGCTCGGATCGAGCTTGACCGCGATGCCCAGGGATTTTTCCGCCTGGGCGAGATCGTTTTTGTACAGGTAGACGGTGCCAAGCCGCGAGAACACCTCTTGATCGACATTGTACTTTTCCAGGCGCTGGGCGGATTTCAACGCCTTTTCCGCCTTGTCGAGCTGATTCTGGTCCATGTACATGACCCCGAGCATGAACTGGGCGTCGGCGTTGTCCGGATCGAGCTTGACCGCGGTTTCAAAACATTGCTGCGCCTTCGCCTTGTTTCCCTGCCCCAGGTAAATGGAACCCAGACCCCGGTGGGCGGGGGAATACCGGGGATCCATCTTCAGGCAGTTCTCGAATTCGATACGGGCTTTCTGATACTCCTTTTTCGCCAGATATACCTCGCCCAGATTCTGGTAGGTGAGGGGATCCTTCGGTTCGAGACTTTTGGCGATCTCGAATTCCTTCTGCGCTTCCTCGAACTTCTTGTCGCGGATGAGCAGGTAGGCGATTTTGCTGTGGGTTTCAGCGAAGTTGGGATTCATTTCCAGCGATTTGCGGTAGGAATCCATGGCCTCGGTGAACTTCCCGAATTCCTCCAGCTTTTCACCCTTGCGGATGTAGGAGTAGTAATCCACGAAACTTTCCGTGATCTTCTTGATGCCGCCCTGACGAATATTCACGAATTCGGGGATGTTTCGCGCCCGGTCGGGGTGGGAGAACTGTGCCAGACGGACCGGCGGGCTGTCGTTCCCCTGGGCGTCGATATGTTTCAGGAACAGCTCGGTATAGGGGGAATGTTCCTTCGAGGAGAACACGAGCCACTTGCTGTTCGGCGACCAGCTATGCCAGGAGTTCATCTTGCCGGTGTTGTATTTCATCTCGCGCGGGGGCTGGGAAAGATCCGCCGGCATGATCCAGAGACGGCTGTCCGGTTGGAGGAGCATGAAACTCCGGGCCTTGCAGAAGACAACCCATTTGCCGTCGGGGGAATACTTGGCGAAATAATTGCTCATGCCGTTCTCGGAAGCTCCGGCGATCGGCTCGGCTTTCCCGCCCCGCCCCTCGTTGAACGGGATGCGGTAGAGGCTGAACGGATAGGCCGGGGCGTGCGTTGCGTCCTGGACATACTCTTCCGCGCCGAGGAACTGTGCGGACTGGGGAATGGTGAGCACGATATTCTTGGTTTTATCGGTTTTCATCATGTCGCGCAAGGCGGCCCGTGCGAAGATGATGTACTTGCCGTCGGGGCTCCAGGAGGGATTGGACTGCACGACATTCGGGTCGTCGGCGCCGGGCAGCGGAAGAATTTGTTTCTTCTCGCGGTCATAATACGCGACAATTCCTTTCACCGGGAAGAAGAGCTGGGAAAACTCGATGGTGTTCCCCTCCTTCCCGAGAAAGATCACCCGGTCCTCCACCGTCGTGGCCACATACCTGCCGTCGGGTGAAATCTGGGCGAGCAGACCGAATGAAATCGATCCCCTGTCGCGCCGGAAATCGTTCCAGGTGAGAAGCTTCTCGCGAGTGAGGAATATCTGTTCCTCCACCGGGGTGACCGCAAAGGCGCCCTTGTCGCCGCCGGAGTCCACATCCATGGCCAGCACGGAAGCGTCGCGGTTGAAGGAATGGCAGTTTCCGCATACCGGCAGGTTTTCCAGCACCGTGGGGGGACGCTCGGATTTGGAGATATCTCCGAGACGCCACTGGATGAGTTCCATTTTCTCTTTGGCGAAATTGAACGGCAGCGGGACGTCACGGTAAAAAATTGGGGCGTTCACCGAATCGGGGGAGGTCGAGAAGGTGCAGCGCTTCTCCGAGAGCGGGCGGTTGCCGGTGAGAATGCCCAGGAGCGAGCGGCGTACTCCCTGGATGGTGACCGTCGCCTTCTTCTCCAGCGACCGTTTCTTCACCGATTCCCAGACTTTCGCGGAGGGCGTCCACTCCGTGGTGTCGGAGTAGCCGACCACCGGCTTTCCGCCATCCTCGAAATCGATGCGGACTTTCCATTTCGCCGCCCCGGAAAGATGGTCGTTCCAGACAAATGTGGTCGGAGCGATTTCCGGAGGGAAAAGCGACTGGTCATAGGGGTAAACAATGGTCAGTTCCTGCTTCGGCCCCGCAGAGAGGAGCGCGAAGAGAATACCGGCGAGGACCACCACGGCGGCGGCGATTCCGATGATCGCGGGCCGAGTGATTCTTGTGTTCCGTACCGTGCGTTTCATGGACATTCCTTTTCACTGATGGTCATATGCCGCTTGCGCCTCGACCGAGGTGGGCGGTGGTAAAGGAAAATACCCTGTTTCTCGGGCGGATGTCAAGCAGATTCCGGGAATACCGGGGCCGCGCGCCCCCTTCCGGGCCTCACGGCAGCGGATCCTCATACCTTTGCCGACGCCCGCGCGGGGGAATGCGTTCCGGATAATACGGAAATCCCCGTAACGGTTTCGCGGATGTTTTGAGTTCCTCCCGGTTTTGTTTGGGTAAACGGTATTGGTGATGTTTTCACCATAACCAGCGATGGGGCCGTCCGGGTGGTTTTTCCCGGATACGCCTTCGTTTGGCGCTCTTCTGGGCGTTCAAGAAAAGGACAAGGGAGGGGAGGGATATTCTTTGCCTCATGAATGCGCGTTCGTAACCGGCATATGCGGCGATGCCCGGTCATGGCGCACCGACTCTTCGGAAACCGCGACGCCCCGCTTTATTTTGTGTTACATCCGCGGGGTTTCTCCCCTGGTTTGGGGAAGGTAAATTGGGGAGACGGCACGGAAAAAAACGGGAGAAAAGGGTTGACAAATCGCATGGAATGTAATATATACAAAATATAAATATACCACACGAAATACACATCACTCCATGGGAAATGATTCATGTCTACAAAAAAAGAAGTCCTGACAACGTTTGAGGCCGCGGATTTCTGCCACACCAGCTACATGTCGGTGAAACGCTGGATCTGGTCGGGCAAGCTCAAGGCATTCAAAACCCCCGGGGGGCACTTCCGCATCCGCCGTAACGATATGATTGAATTCATGCGCAAGAACGATATTCCGGTCCCCGAGGATGAACCCATGGTTCGCAAACGGGTGTTGATCGTGGATGACGATGAGATGGTGCGCGAGGGGGTGGCGAATTTCCTCCGGATGAACAGCGCGGAGCTGGAGGTGGCGACCGCGGGCGATGGCTACGAGGCGGGACTCATGGTCAGCCAGTTCCGTCCGGACATCATCCTGCTGGATCTCATGATGCCCCGTATGGACGGGTTTTCGGTTTGCGAGCGGTTGAAGAAGAGTCCCATGACCCGTGACATCAGTATCATCGTTCTTACCGGATTCGGGAACGAGGAGAACACACGCCGGGCATATGCCTGCGGGGCGGACAAGGTCCTTGTCAAACCGGTGGAGATGGAAGATCTGTACGAGCAGATCCGGGCGTTCATGTGACCGGGCGCGTCGGGAAGACAGAGGGGAAATACGGTGACCGGGCCGGCCGCCTCGAGGTCTCCCGGTTCCGCCCGTTTCCCCTGTCGAACCCCGCGCCGCTCTCTCCGCGGCGCGGGACGCGCCCGTTCCTCCCTGCTTGCGGCGGAATATGATCCGGAAGAAGTCGCCGAAGGGTAAGTGCCTTGCCAAAATCTTTCCGGTATACTATATTGACGGCATGCATTTTTCGTTCTACTCTTTATGATCACATGGAAAGGAATTATGATGGAAAATCCGTGGAGAAGGTTGAAGGCGCTCAATCCGGAATCCGAGATATGGTGGGATTCCTCGCCTCTGGTATGGCCCAATTTCAAGGAAGATTACACCCGCACCGTGCCGGAAAAGGACCGCGCCTGGTTCAAAAGCGAAGTGGACGGGATGTTTTTCGACGCCCCGGTGAAAGATTGGGTGTTCGAGGGCTGCACCACCAATCCGCCGCTTTCCTGGAACGTCCTGAAAAACCGCAAACAGGAATGGGACGCGATCATTGCCGAGAAGCGCAAGGCCTACAAAGGCAAATCGGTGTATGGTCTCTTCCTGGAGGTATATTACGAGGTGGTGAAGCGCGGCGCGGAGAAGTTCCTTCCCCTGTTCGAGGCTTCCGATGGAAAAATGGGGCACATTTCCGGGCAGGTGGAACCGGGACTCATTCGTAACGAGTCCGGCATGAAGGAAATGGCGGAGAAGCTCGCCAGCCTGTCTCCCAATGTCATGATCAAGGTTCCCGGATCGACCCAGGGCATGGCGGTCATCCGGTATCTGGCCTCCAAAGGCATCGCCACCAACGCCACGCTCGTCTACACGGTGCCGCAGATCATCACCGTGGCGCGCATGGTCGACGAGGGCCGCAAGATTCATTTCGCCGAAAACAAGACTCCGCGCCACGGCTGGCGGGCGGTCTGCACCCACATGTCCGGACGATTCGATGATTCCAAGGCTCTCCGCGGCGTTATCGATCATGACAATCTCGACATCAGCCCCCTGGAACTCCGGTGCGCCGCCATCTCGGTGGTGAAGAAGTCCGCCCGGCTCATCGCCGAACGCGGCTATCCCTGCAAGGTCCTCGACTGCTCCCACCGTCTGCACCGCAACATACAGGGTGAATGGTTCTACCCCCATATCGACATGCTGGCGGGCGGGCCCATTGTGTTCACCATTCCGCCCCAGCTCATGGGCGATTACATGGTGCTCTACAAGAACCGCGAGATCACCGACGGTTGGAGCAAACCGGTGCCGGACTGCTCGCTGGAAAAGTTGAGCCAGGTGGAATATTTCCGTCGCGGCTACGATGAGAACGGATTCGATGTCGAGGAGTTCAGCGAGATTCCCACGCTGCTCGAAACCGAAGCGGAATTCAACAACGCCGCCAAGGAAATGATTTCCTACTGCGGCCGGTTCCTGTGAGAATGTCCGCGTGAACGATCAGGCCGGATGGGGCGTGAACCCTTTCCGGCCTTTTTTATAAGATTATATAAGAATTGTAACGGACGGGGAGAAAACGGTCGCTCCGGGAGTTCAATTCGGGGGGAGGGAGGAACGGAACGGTCCGAGGCCGGTGTCATTCGATTCCGCCTCCCTGTTCCATCGGTTCCTTATTTTGTCTTCTTACCGTATTGTCGTGTTTCCGGAAAGCTCCCGCATGAAGATACTGGTAGTCAATACATCGCGGATCGGCGACCTCGTTTCGGGAATGGGAGTGGTGCGTTTTCTCCGCGAGAGGTACGGTGCTCTGGATGTTCTTCCCAATCCCCGGTACCGTGGGGCGCTTGAGGGAGAGCCGGGCGTCGACGCCGTTTCTCCGGGAGAGGCCCGGCGTCGGCGCTATGATCTGCTGGTCGATCTTTCCTCTTCGAAAATGAGCATGGGATATGTCGGCGACATCGAGTCCGAAAACAAAATCTGTCTCTATTCCTCTCTCCCGAAACTGCTCTGCGCGTTCCCCGTGTACAATATCCGCCTGAAACGGGAGGATTCCCATATCGTCCGCGCCTACTCCCCCATATTCCGGTTTTTCGGCCAGACCGGAGACCCGGTTCCCGTTCTCACCGATAATCGCAACCCCGGCGCCCTGCGCTTCCTGCAGGAGATCGGCGGGACGCGGTTGGCCGGGATTCATTTCGACGCTGCCACGGAGCGGCGGTTTCTGCCGGAAAGCCTGGTTGAGGGGATAATCCGGTCGCTCCGGGAACGGAAGATCGGGGCGCTGCTCCTCGGGACACGGGGAGAGATCGCCCGGAGATTGGTTGACCGGTCCGGCGGATATGCCCGCTGGCGCGAGTTCACCCTGGCGGAACTCAAGACGGTTATCGCCGGGCTGGACATCTTCATCGGCTCCGACAGCGGACCGCTCCACATCGCCGCGGCGCTGGGCGTTCCTTCCATCGGCGTCTATGGCCCCAATGTGTCCCGCGTTTCCGGACCGCTCGCCCCCTGCGTGCGTTTCGTCGAGATTCCGATGGACTGCCGTCCCTGCAACCAGAACCGTAAATGCCCCCATGATGTCCGCTGCCTGACGAATATCCCGTTGGACCAGGTGATGGGGGAAGCGGACCGCATCCTGGGAAAAGGCGCTTCGGGGGGTGTCCTCCGAAAGCTCCGGAGCCGCGTTATTTGAGAGAACAAGGCCGGGGTATTTTCCCGACTGTCTTTACGCCTCCATCGGCTCGTGAGCCTTGCGTCCGTATACCTTCTCGTATGCCTTGCAGAAGGGGCACACGCCCCCCTCGATTTTCTTCACAAACCAGAAAGCGAATCCCCGCTGTTTCTTGCGGGCGTGAACGCAGAGAGTGCATTCGGCGCACCGTTGCGCCATCTGGCGGTCCCGCTCGGTGATTTCCTTGTTCTTCATGGCTTCCTCCGTTTGTGGATGATTGTTGCGGCTACCGCGGGTTTCATACGATCTTTCATCCGGAAAAGGGAAATTGCTTTTGGGGGAATCCGCCTGAACCGGCGACGTGCGTGATGGAAATGATGAACCGATGCCAGGAGATTCTTTCTGTCAGCGTTTCATCAATTCAATCATGCGCATCACTGGTTCAGACAGGCTTCAAACAATTTCTTGCCGGTTTGATCGCTCATTCGCATGATGTAAAATATACACTTTCCGTGCCGCTGTACGCGGATTTGTGATGAACCGAACGATTCGTTTGACTTTTTTCAAAACCAGTATAGATTACAACCGGATGTAATTCACGAATGGTACATATTCCCCAAGGAGAAGGAAACCGTGAAAAACCACATCAGCAGACGCCGGGCGCTCGCGACCGGCGCCGCGGCCGCCGGATTCATGATGGGGACCGCGCCCGCTTGTCCGGAGGCGGGGGAGTTGCCCGAGGTCTGGGGCGAGGATTTCCTCACCCCGTGGAGCCCGCCGGAGCAGGTAAAACGCGATCTCACTCCCGGTTCGAGCCATATCCGTCTGAGCTGCCAGGCTTTCCGTATGATGAAAGCTCCCGGGGGCGGGTATGCCGAACAGGTGAAGAGAATCCGCGAGGCCGGGTACACCGCCTGCGAAGCCGGGGCGGCCGGATGGGATTATGCCATCACCGATTCGGAAGTCCGGGAAATGAAAGCCGCGCTGAAACAGCATGATGTCGAGTTTTATACCCTGCATGTCTGGATCAACATCATCGATCCCGATCTGGAAAAACGCGCCAAGGCCCACGCGCTGAATTGCCGGGCTATCGAAATGGCGGATCGCCTGGGAATGAAATTCATTCTCACCCACACCGGCGGAAGGAGCCCGCTCGGCAAGGACACTCCCCATCCGCTGAACTGGACGAAGGAAACCTGGGACATGTCTGTCGACGCGGTGAAAAAGATACTGAAGGACACCTCGGGCAGCAAGGTCGATCTCGGTTTCGAGGCGGTGAATTCCTGCAACAACAACACTCCCCAGTCCCACGTGCGCCTGAAACGGGATGTGGGCGATCCCCGGGTCAAGGTCACTCTGGATCCCTCCAACATGCTGCACCCGGGCACATTCTTCCGCACCAGCGAACTCATCAACCAGTGTTTCGATCTCCTCGGCGAGGATATCGTGTACGCCCATGCGAAGGATCAGATATGGAAGGACATGCTTCCCACCATTGCGCCCATTACTCTCGGCAAGGGATCCATGGACTATGAACTGTTCCTCGCCCGGCTCAGCCGGTTGAAACGCCCGCGCTGTCTCCTCATCGAACATCTGCCGGAGGACCAGTACGAACCTTCGAAGCAGTTCCTCCTGGAAACCGCGAGACGGATCGGGGTCAAAATTTACGGCGCCTGAGACCTGAAAGCCCCCGGAATTTCCCGATTCCGGGGGCTTTCTCCGTGTTATGCGAAGTTGCGGGCGCCTGTCCACCGGTATCGGTATGTATTTTCCCGGTTTGAGGCAAAACCGGTATCAGCGATCTTTCCCCTTTGTTCCTCTGTTCCTTTGTCCCTTTCCCCTTCTTCTCTGCATTTCCTTCGCCGTTCATTCCCCGGCGAACAATTTCTGCGGTGAAGCAAATTT
Source organism: uncultured bacterium (assembly GCA_964426865.1). Classification (GTDB taxonomy): domain Bacteria; phylum Latescibacterota; class Latescibacteria; order Latescibacterales; family Latescibacteraceae; genus JAWLHT01. Next base: position 4,301 of record CAYRTQ010000108.1, on the reverse strand, counting down.
TTGCTTGACAAACGGGCCGCCCCGTGATATACTTCTAAAAAATAAACACATTAAACATATAATACATTTGATTGATTCCCTCGCGCAACCCGGAGTTTTCGCGGTATACCAACGCCTTTCTCTGTTTCTTCTCGGATCCCTCGATGGATATCGGGCGGCGGTCCGCTCGTTGCGGCCAGAATCCCACCACGGTTCCCTCCCGTGAGAAGCCGGCATCAGCTTCCCCTATCAGACGATACGGTTTCCCGCGTCCCCTTGCGCCGGAAACAATGGATTCTTGTCACTCGATAGTATCACGGAGCATCAAACCTCTTTCTGAAACGATCGGAGAATCAAAATGCTGGAACCGCTCCTCTACGAACGGCAGTCGGAAGGCTCGTTACGGGATGTACTGTTCGTCCTTTTCCGCCACAAGAGGAAAATCGCGCTCTTTTTCGGAACGGTTTTCTGTGTGGTGGCTCTCGCGACCTTTCTCACTCCCGAGATGTACCAGTCGAACTCCAAACTCATGGTGCGTCTGGGACGGGAGAGCGTGACCCTCGACCCCACCGCCTCGACCGGTCAGACGGTGACGGTGAATCAGGACCGTAAGCAGGAAATCAATTCCGAACTGGAAATTCTCAGAAGCAGGGAACTCGCCGAGAAGGTGGTGGACGCCATCGGGGTCGACGCCTTCCTCAAGCATCCGGACGATGTGAAGCTCAGTCTGGCGGGGATGGCGCGGGATTCCTCTTTCCTGGCCGGCAAGGCGGGAAAACCCATGACGGTCGATCACGTGCGGTCCCGCGCGAAGAACGGGAATTCCGACCATATGAAAAAGCGCGATCTCGCAATAACCGGGCTCATGAAAAAGCTCGATATTCAGGCTTCCAAGGAGAGCAACGTGATCTCCATCTCATATGAGGCCCGCAGCCCGGAAATGGCGAGAGCGGTGGTTACCCGGCTCATCGATGTCTATCTCGAAAAGCACGTGGACGTGTATTATTCGAGCGGGTCCTACGATTTCTTCACCCAGCAGGCCAAAAGTCTTCATGATAACCTCACCACCATCGAGGAAGACCTCCGGAATGTCAGGAACAGCACCGGCATCGCTTCCCTGGGGGAGCAGCGGACGCTGGCTCTGAACCGCATGGGCCTCCTCCAGCAGGAAATCGAGCGGAACGACGCCGCACTGGCTTCCTCGAAAGCCAAAATCGCTGCACTGGAGCTTTCCCTGAAACGGATTCCCGGTACGATAGAAGTGGAAAAGACCACCGGGATCGGCGATTTCGGGTTGGACAACATGCGCGCCCAGAAATATTCGCTCGAGTTGCGGGAGAAGGAACTGCTCTCGAAATATACCGAGGAGAGCCAGCAGGTCAGGGACATCCGGAAACAGATCGCCGATGCCCAGGAGGTGCTGGACCGAGAACAGCCCGCGTTGACTCAGACGAAATCGGCCATCAACGAATCCTATCGCCAGGCCGAACTCAGTCTCGAAACGGAGAGGGCGAGTTTCGAATCCCTCCGGGCCAACGGCGCCGCGCTGCGTAAACTGCTCGCCGATGTCTCCGAGGAAGTCCGTGAAATCAACAACAACGAATTGCAGATCACCGCGCTCGAACGGGAAAAGAACATCCAGGAGTCGAACTACCGCAAATATTCGGACAATCTCGAACAGGCCCGTATCGATCAGGCCATGCAGATGGAGAAGATCTCGAACATCAAGGTTGTCCAGGCGGCGACCAATCCCCTGAAACCGGTCCGTCCCAAGAAAATGTTGAATCTGACTCTCGGGCTGGTTCTCGGGCTGCTCGGCGGAATCGGGTTTGCGTTCTCCTCGGAATACGTGGACCACACGTTCAAACGGCCGGAAGATATCGAGAAGCGGTTGCAGCTCCCCCTGCTCGCCACCATCGCCGATTTCAGCGTCAGACAGAAAACACTCCCCCCGGTAACGCGGCGGATGATCGCACCCCCCCTGAAATGAGAGACGGGCGGAAAGCCGTTTCCGCTCCGGTATCCTCACCGGAATATGTCCGGTCCCGGCCTCTCCTGGCCGGTAGACCGGACCCCGGTCGGACGATATGCATTCCCCCGTCCTCTCGGCCCGGGCAATAGGGATTGATGGGCGGCGCGGCGCCGTTCCGTCGAGAAGAATCCCGGCCAGAAACCTTTTCGATCCCGCCGGTCCGGAACGGCGTGGAATATCCCCTCTGCGAAGGAGGTCCGTTTACATGCTGCTTGCCAATCTTTTGGATCTGATGATCGACCGGGGACAGGACAAGAAAAACGCGGAAAATCCGGGGGTTCACTCCATTGAATCCTTACGGCTTCTCCTCCGTGAGGAGCGGGCGCGTTCGAATCGTAGCAGGACAGCATTCTCCTTCGTGCGTTTCGGGGTGCAATCGATTGTCAAGAGCGACCGTGATGTGGAGCAATTCATCAAGGTCGTCACCGTTCGCATCCGGGCGATCGACAAGGTGGGCTGGCTGGACACGCATTCCATCGGCGTGGTTTTACCCTCAACCTCCTCCGAAGGCGCGCGTATTCTGGCGGATGAAATCCTGCGCCTGCACAACCGTCCCGAACTGATGATCGATTACACCATATATACCTACCCATTCAACATGTACGACGGATGAAAGACGCATGAAAGGGGACTTTCCGTCGGTGTGTCATGAAAGATGGTTTTTGAATGAAGCGGGCGCGGAGCGATACCGTTCCGCTCCATATGGTAAACACATGAAGACAACTCTCTTCCCGGGGAGGTTATTGGCATGAGATTGGCAGAAACCATCGGAGTGGAAGAAAAACTGACGGAGTTCGTGTCGGAAGCCTTCCTGTCCGGAAACCATACTTTCCACATCACTCCCGAAACATCGCTGCTCGGAACCCGGGTGGTGGATTCCCTCGGCATCCTCGAGATTATCGAATTCATGGAGCGGGAATTCGGCATTACAGTCGAGGAATCGGATATGGTCCCGGAAAATCTGGACAGCATCGGCAGCATGATACGGTTCATAAAAGCGAAGGCAGAGGGGTGAGGCATGCTGCTCCACGATTTCCTCTCCGATAGTCGATACCGCATTCCGAATAAAACCGCGCTGGTATGCGGGGATCGCCGGTTGAGCTATTCCGGAATAGACCGCGCTGTCAACCGGATCGCCCGGGGCCTCCGGGAAACCGGTGTGCGGCGTGGGGACCGGGTGCTCATATTCGTCCGGGACCGGGTCGAGACGGTGCTGAGCATTTTCGGCATTCTCCGTTCCGGAGCCGTGTTCACGGTCATCAACGATACCGCCAAAGCGCCCTATGTACAGCACATCGTGACTGTCACCGAACCCTCGGCGATGATCGTTTCCCCCGATCTCCTCTCCATTCTCGGGGAATTCGAGGAGTCGCGGAGCACCCCCCCGTTCCGGGTGATTCTCTCTCGCCGGGAGGATGTTTCCACCGGAGAAGGCGGACTATCGCTGGATGATTTCGAAGGATATCCCGATGATCCCCCGGGAGTTCGGATAGTCGATCTGGACCTTGCCGGATTGATATTCACTTCCGGAACCAGGGGCGTTCCCAAGGGAATCATGCTTACCCACCTGAACATGGTTTCCGCCGCACGCTCCATCGTTTCCTATATAGGAAACCGCGAGGACGACATCATTCTCGACGCATTGCCCCTCTCGTTCGACTACGGGCTTTACCAGGCGTTCATGGCGTTCCTGTTCGGCGGAACGGTGGTGATCGAGCCCGTTTTTGCGCTCCCCGTGCAAATACTGAAGCGTATCGAATCAGAACATATCACCGGTTTTCCGGTTCTCCCCACCATCTGCGCCCTGCTGGAAAGGTTCCAGATGTTCCGGGAGGGGGTTTTCCCCGAAGTCCGGTATATTTCCAACACGGGAGCGGCGCTTTCCCTCGCGAGCATCGAGGCGCTACGGCGAAGCTTCCCGAATGCGCGGATCTTTTCCATGTACGGGCTCACCGAATGTAAACGCGTTTCCTATCTTCCCCCGGAGGAGCTGTCCAGGCGGCCGCTCTCGGTGGGCAAAGCCATGCCGAACTGCGAGGTATGGCTGGTGGACAAGGACGGACGGCGGCTTCCCGACGGCTCCACCGGAGAGCTCGTGGTGCGGGGATCCAATGTGGCGCTCGGATACTGGCGGATGCCCGGGGAAACGGAAAAGACCTTCCGCCCGGGTGAGCTTCCCGGAGAACGGCTTTTGTATTCCGGGGATATTTTCCGCACCGACCCGGAGGGCTACCTGTATTTCGTGGGGCGAGAGGACGATATCCTCAAGTGCCGGGGCCAGAAAGTGAGC
>CAYRTQ010000107.1:0-12852 GCA_964426865.1 uncultured bacterium | reverse complement strand
TTCCATCTGCGCCTTGGTGAGTTCCTGGATGATGGCGCTGTCGTTGACAGCGGTGGCGGGCGCGGCGGACTGGGCCGCGGTGGAATCGGCGCCGCCGGGAGCCGGGGTCTGGGCTTTCTGCTGGCAACCGAACGACAGGACACTCAGGGAGAGCACGGATACCGCGAGCAGTTTCTTCATGACGATCCCCTCATTTTGAAGATGGTGAATTGCAGAACACCGTAAAAAAAAACCGCATCTGGTTAGCGTGAAAAGTTAAACGGACAGCGTGATTCTGTCAAGCGGTTTTTCCCGGAACCACCCTCCCCCCGTCCGCTTGCGAACAGCGCAAGTACGGGAGAATTCTGTTGATATGCCGCGCGGCATCCGGTATCTTCACCGTAATACTTTTCCAACTGGAAAGTGTTGGGTTCCGACTGCCGGAAGCCCCCTTCCGGCGCTTGCTTTGGCTCGCGCCACCTTCCCCCGTGACCGGGGGCAGGTAAAAAGTGTTTTCCTTGCCATATCCGCCCGGTGTGGGATGTCTTTCCTTCCCCGTCGTTTATGGGGAGAAGGTAGCCGCAGGCCGATAGGGGGCCGCGGGTCACCGAGTGTCACCAAACTTTTCCCGTTGAAAAAGCAGTAAGCAACGGCACTTCATGGATAGTATCGCTTCGACGCTCCATCCATTCACAAACGGGGGATAACGATGCACGCGCGTACTGCCATTCTCGGCCTGACCTTCCTGGCGTTTGCCGGAATCGCGGCCATCACGGTTTCCGCCCAGGAAATCAAGGACCAGCCGGTTCTCGGACGTACCGTACCTTCCCGGTTCCAGGAAGCGGTCAAAGCCCATGATGGCGCGGGGACACTCAAGTACATGACGCTCATGCCCGGAGAGGAGATGAAAACGAATTTCCTCTTCGTCCATCGCGGGATGATCATGCCCAAATCCGGCATCGGCGAACACTTGCACCGCAACATGGAAGAGATGTTCATCATTTATACCGGACGGGCGCAGTTTACGGTGAACGGCCACACCACCGAACTCCCGGCGCGTTCCCTGGTGCTCTGCCCGGCGGGTTCCTCCCACGGCATCTTCAACGACACCGACAAGCCGATCGAATGGATGAATGTCGGCGTGGGCATGCAGAAAGGCAAATACGACTCCATCGAGTACAAGAACGACCTCTCCGCCGCGACGGTCGAATCCCCCGCGCCGTTCCTGTGGGCGAACCTCGACCGCAGCCTCCTGAACATGGTTCCCAACGCCCACCAGGGCAAGGGATCGCTCGGATTCCGCCGTCTCTGGGCCAACAGCTCCTTCAAGACCCCCTGGTATTTCGTCGACCACTGTCTTCTGCCTCCGGGAACCTCCATCGGTTACCATCAGCACGGCGATATCGAGGAAATCTACTACATTGTCGAGGGTTCCGGGCTCTCCACGGTCAACGGGCGCACCTTTCCGGTCAAGGCGGGCGACGCCATCCCCTGCCGTATCATGGATTCCCACGGCATATACAACAATTCCAACAAGGACCTGGAAGTCCTCGTGAACTGCGTGGCGCTGGAAAAGAACACGAACAAGAAGGGCCAGGAGTGGGGCGACGACCTGTCCAAACGGAAACCGACCAACGACGACGGGCCGAGGGTGGTGTCGAAATAAACGATTGTCTTGAACCCGGTTCTCGGACCTTAATAGCTCCGTGCGCCGATTCCCTCACTCCCTGCCCGATCTCCCACGCGTCATTTCGCGTGGGAGATCGGGCAGGGAGTGAGGGCAAAAAGCGCCCGTGACTCCTCTCTCCTCGTTTTCCCCCAAAAAGCCGGGGAATACAAGGCCCGGGGCTGCTTCCCCTCAGGAGGCGTCATCCATATTTACGGATACGTTCTTAATCCCCGTAATTCCGCGAATCCCGGCTCAAGGCAGTCTCTTTATTTCTTCCGGTCCAGAAGGATATAGATATTGTCCGCCACGGTCAAAGGCATGCTGACCATGCCGCCGTAATTGCCCGTGGTGCTGTTGTGGGCGTCGGCGAAGCAGTAATCGAAATCGCCGTTGAGGAAAGATTCCATGGTCTCCGGGATATTGTGCGGACGCCAGCCGTTTTCGCCGCTGGTGTGCATCCAGCGCATGACCGCGACATTCACTCCCGTGAAATACCGGTTCCAGTCCACCGCCGGATCGATCTCCTCCCAGAAAATCCCCAGATGCGCGGAAGTATTGAAGACGCTCAGAACTTCCCACTGCACATGATCGCGTACCCAGTTCGCGAAATACCAGTCGCTGGAGCACAGGCAGGGCTTGGTGTTGTACATCATCGGCACTTCCGGGGTATCCCAGAGATGGGTGAAGGGAATGACCGTCCGTATCCAGTATACCGCCTTCTGTTTGTACCGCTCGTCGCCGAACGCCTTGTACCCGAGATAATAGGCGATGGCGGCGTGACCGGCGGCGAACAGGTTCGGGGCGTGCAGCGGCGTTTCCCAGTAATCCCCGCCTTCCGGACGGGTCATGGGCAGGCAGTATTCGAGCGCCTTTTTCGCGGCGTCCTTGTATTCCTGTTTGCCGGTTTTCTCCGCCGCTTCCAGGAATACCGGAACGGGAGTCATGCACAGGTCGAGCGCGGTATCCCCGGCGATCCCCATCGGCTCGATGAACGAAGTGGCGACCAGAAAATCGTCTTTCACATAGTGACGGCCCTTGGGCTCGAACGCGAAAGAACCATCGGCGCGCTGGGCCTTGAGAAGGGCGTCCGCCCGGTCCGCCGTTTCCTTCTTTATCACTTCCGCCGATTTCGGCGCGGCTTTCGTCTGCGCGCGGCACCAGTCCATCTTCTTGCGGAGGTCCTTCGCGAGCTGCGTTTTCCCGTTCTCGCGGACATACCGATCCAGGAACGGGGGAAATCCGGGACCGACCTGTCCGGGGCGTCCTTTCGGCTGCTCCACGCCAAAACCGCGGCCCTCATGCCAGTAACTGGTGTTGAACGCCCCCGCGAAACGGTCGAGCGCCTCACGGAACGGCCATTTCGGGGCGGGCGGCTCCGGCAGCCCGTGACGGGTCACCCAGTCCATGACCGTGCTCATGCTGTTGCCCTTGCTGAGCCACATCTCGGCGTCGAAATCGATGGTCTGCCCGATCCGCAGTTCCAGCGGCACATCGGCCCACACCTTGTTCTCCTGGCCCTCCATGGAACAGTCGGGGATCATGATTCCGAGAAGGCTGTTGTTCATGCGGTCGATGAAATTCGGGACGGCGAACACCGGCTGGGGGCGCTGGCTCCGGAAATCGAACCACCGGGTGACCGTCTGGTTCGGCTGCCACGCCAGACCGATGCCGTCGCCCTCGAAGCTCACGGTCATGAGGGGAATGGAGACCTTGTTGGGATGGGGCGCGAACTTTTCGTTCCAGGGATACTTGAACCAGTCGGAGCCGCTCGACCACTCGTCGCCGAGAAGCCATTCCACTCCGGGAAAGATGGCGTCGTCCTTTTTCGTGCCGAAGGACCCCTCGCCCACCCGCAGCCAGGGGCCCCGGATATAGCGGGCGTTATAGTTCCCCGTGCTGGTGAGACGGTATTTCATGGAAACGACCGGTTTGTCCGGCGCGAGCGTGAGGGTGACCTCGCCGGTGATGCAGGGATGCTCCAGCGGATAGCTCATCCAGCTTTCGAACGAAGTACCCTTGAGCTTGTCGCGCACCACCACGGATTTCACCGGAAACACCAGGCTTTTCCCCTCGGGGCCGGTTTTGGTGTAGACGCTGTCGGCCTCGAACCGCATGGGAATGTCCTGGTCGCGGAGCATGATTTCCCCCAGGTGTTCCAGAACCGCCATGCATTTGCCGGAGGGGGTGTATACCTCTCCCCACGCCCATCCGCCGATGCGTTTGAACATCACCAGCTTCATCCCGGAATTGCCCAGTTCGACCGACTGCTGGGCATAGGCTCCCCGTTTGAAAACGGGCTGGGCGGCGCTGTCCGCGAATCCTTCATTTACCATCAGGCCGAAAGCGAGAATCGCAAGCAACAGGCCCATGATGGCGCAACACGATTTCCGCAACGCATGTGATTCCATGGGGGCGCTCCTTTTGTAAAAAGGCAGGGGTTCACCCGTGTGAACCCCTGCCCCGACCTCTTTTTATCCCCAGTTGGCGTTTTGCGGAGCCGAAGCCCCGCTCGGACGCCGGGTTACTCCCGCGAATACTCCAGGAAGTTCAGGAACAGTTTTTTTGCCACCGATGCCTGCGGTTTCGGGGACTGCATCCAGGGCAGCAGGTTGAGCGTGCTCAGGATGATCTGGCCGTTGCCGAAGGGGATGCGCGAGACCGCGGTGAGGATGTCCTTACGATTCTGGGCGGCGAGCGCCACCACTGTTTCGTTCCCGCCGCGCCCGATATTGAGGCCGGAGACATCGCCGCGGTAGAACACCTGATATTCCCAGTTCATGGACTGCGCGGTCGGGAGACCTTCCAACAGCGCGCTTTTCCCGACAAAGAGACGGCCCTGGTTGCCCCAGCGCTCCGTGCCGGTGTACTGGATGGCCTGGTGTTCGTAAATGTCGTCCATCTGCTCCGCCCATTTGTCCGCCTGACCGATGACAACCAGCGTGGCGCCGTTCTTCACCCGGTTCATGATGGGCTGGTAGAGCGAACGGATCCTGGCGAAATCATGCGCTCCGACCACGATGTAGTCCAGATGCGGGCTGTCCGGAGTGAATTCCGGCAGGGTGATCCCGCGCGCTTCCTTGAGAAGGGCGTTCACCGCGCCGGAGGTATCCACCACCGCGCCGACTCCCTTGAGACCGGGACCGGAGGTGTAGTCCGCGACGAACAGCTCGTCATGCCCGGTGCACTTCTCCCCGTCCTTGCCGGTGATGCGGGCGTTGAGGGTATAGTAGCCGTTCTTTGACGCCTGGGGCAGGACCACGCCTTCCACCAGAAGCTGGCCGTACTCCTCGCCGCCGAGGATGGTCACCGGGTAGGACTTGGTGAACACGGTCGCTCCGGCGGGATCTTTCATCTCCAGTTCCAGCGTGTGCGGGCCCTTGAGATTCTTCTCGTTCACGATGTAGAGGTCCGCGGTGGACGCGCCGCCCTTGGGGAGCACCTTGTCGCGGATTTTCACCGCCACGTAGAGCGGCTGGTTGTAGTACTTGAGAATGGAGGGATCGCCGGTCGGATTGCGATAGGCGTCGGCGATGTCGGTATGGGTGGCCGCGCTGCCCCAGCCGTTGAGGTTGTAGGCGTCGATGACGTTGGAGATGCGGGAGTTCTCGACAATGCGGCCGTGGAAATAGTGCATGTTCTTCCCAAGCGCCAGGGTGAGCGCGTCCACCCTGGGGAAGGACGACCGGAACCCGCTCTCGTCGAGGAAGCGGTCATAGGCGTTGAACCAGTCCAGGTGCTCCTTCTCCCGCCAGCCATCGGCGGAACCCCGCGCATCCAGTTCGTCCTTGATCTTCCCGAGGCGGACCATGGCGCCGAACGCCCCTTCTTCGCCGTAGAAGATGATTTCGTCCTTGCGGACATGATAGGTGGAGTCGCCGTCATTGATGTTCAACCGCATGTAGTTTCGCGGGTTACGGTAGTAATCGTCCTGGTAGCCCGCCTGCGGGTTCCAGTGGTGCATGTCGAACCAGCCGTAGTAGTATTCTTTCGGGTCGAACGGCTTGTAGAAGAGTTTCATCTTGTCGTCCGGCTTGATCCGGGTCGCGGAGTAGGAACGGTTGCGGTCGCCGGTATAGAGGATGACGCGGGAGGGATCGAGTTCGCGCATCTTCGCGATGTTGCTCATGTCGTCGGCGTCCGGCGGGTTCTGGTCCTCGTTCTTGAGCATGTAGGCCACGAGAGACGGGAAGGAGCGGTCGCGCTTCACGAACCGGAAGAGTTTCTCCCGACGGAGCGTCCGGGTGAACTCGTCCGGGACGGGCTTGCCGCGCTCGTCGTTGATACGGTAGGCGGCGGATTCGCCGGTGGAAAGAAGACCGTACTCATCCGCGGCGGTGACCAAATTCACCTGCCCGATGGCGTTGTGATAGGCCAACGCGTTGTAACCCATGGAAATGGCTGTTTCCACGTCGCGTTTCGCCATCTCCGGCGAGCAGTACATGCCGGTGGTGGCCCAGTATCCGCGGTTCACCGTGGCCATGAGGAACACCCGCTTGCCGTTGAGATACAGCCGCTGATCGCCGTCCTTGACTCCGACATCGAACCAGCGGAACCCGAAGCGACGTCCCATGGCGTCCTCGCTCGCCCCGTCATCGGTGCGGAAGGTCACCTTCGCGGTGTACAGATTCGGCTTGAAGAGGTCCCACACCTTGGCTTTGGGAGCTTTCACCGCCAGCGCGATTTCCTTTTCGCCCGCCGGGACGGTCGCGGAGACGGTCTTGGTGAGCAGCACGGCGTTGGGATTCTTGTATTCGTGGATGACCAGGGTCAGCTTGCCCTTTTTCGGGGCGCCGGTGGTGTTCTTCACCGTGGCGAAAACCTTGGCTTCGGTGATTTTCGGGGTGTTCTGGACATAGATGTCTTCGACCGAAACCGGATCGAGCGCTTTCACCGCGACCTCGCCGGAGATGCCGCCGAAACCGCGCACGATGGGCATGTTGTACTTGCCCCACTGGAAGAGATTGTGCGCGGGCCAGCTGAAGTTTCCGCCGGCGTCGGTGACACGGACATCCAGACGGTTCTCGCCGCCGAATACCGCCGCGCTGGTGGCGTCCACATCGAACGCGGTGTTGCCGACAACATCGTACCCCACCAGCTTGCGGTTTACGAACACCTCGGCGCGGAGATTGACGGCGTCGAAGGTGAGCACGATCCGCTTGCCCTTGAGCGAGGGATCCAGGGTGAACGTGGTGCTCCACCAGGACACGCCGCGGTAGTCCCCGGCGGTTCCGACGAAGTTCCCGTTACGGCCCCAGAAGTGTTCCTCGACGGTGCCGGGAACACTCACGGTCTTGCCCTGCAAGCGGTCCATATTGTCCCAGCCCGTGGTGGGCGGGTTCACCGGGAGTTTCGAGATGTCCACCGGCGGGGCGTAGAGGACGTCGTCCTCCCACTGGGCCTTGGGGTCCAGACGGAGTGTCCAGCCGGGACCGGAGAGGAGCTTCTCGTACCGCCCGGGGGCGGCGAGGGAGAAGGAGGCGCAGAGCGCGAACAGGAAGACGGCGAAGAGAAGACCTCTGGAAACCGTTGCCATAGACCTCACGTGTGCAATCCTTTCGAGAGATGGTGAGATGGAAAAATCACGCAGGAATGAAATAATATAATGGATGCGGGAAAGGAGGCAAGGGGAGAAAGCGGGGTGATGGGGCATTGCCGGGTAAAATGGTATAACGGCTCGCCGGATTGCATGCCCGGCAAATTACCACCGGGGCGTGGAAGAGGTATATCCGATACGAAATATCTATATAGGCGGGAAGATTTCGAAAAGATTGTCTGAACCGGTGATGCGCGTGATTAAACTGATGAACTACTGATACTGCATTCAATCAGCTTTTCATCATTCCCATCATTCGAATCACCGGTTCAGACAGGCTTCAAATACCTTTGCCGGCAATGAAGTCATGGACGCCGGATTCACGATTCAGTTGACGGAACTGCAATTTCGCAGCCGCTCCAGCGCCGATTCCACCGTCCGACGGAAATCCTCCGCCGAGTGAAGTGATTCACCGGGGTTCGGAATGGGCGTGACCGCTCCGGTTGTCAGGTCGGCATCCACCGCGCCGTATCGCGCGGGCCTGCCGGATTTTGTGAGGAACTCGGCATAGGCGTCGCCCTGGTTGTAATGCCAGAATTCAAACGGATAGGCGATGAACCCGTGACGCTGCATGATTCCGGTGATTTCGGCCCGGCTGCGGGCGGTTTCGGCGGGGATGAAGGGAGATTCCATGGGAGTCAGTTCGGACATTTCCAGATAGGGCCTGCCCCGATCGATATCGGAACCATCGTCCGCCCGAAGCACGGAAATATCCATGGCGGTTCCGGACATGTGGGTGCCGATCTTGGGGCGGGTCGCAGAAAGGGCGGTCAACCGTCGGAATATGAATTCCTGATCCGGGATAACGCCCCGGTTTTCCCAGATCACTTTCCGGAGAATCACCCCGAGGACCTTTTCCTGGAGCGCGATATCCTTTTGCATCCGACGGGACCGGTATCCGTCCTCCACCTTGAGAATCCACCCCCGTTCGTGCATTTCTTTCGCCGCGGCCAGGAAATCCCGGATCAGTCCCTCCCGGAGCAGGAAGAGATGCGGGTGTTTCCCGGCGATCAGGGTATCCGAGAATACCACGGGGACCCCTTCCGCTTTTGCCGCTTCCGTCAGGGACACCAGCGGTTCGCCGCATTCCTTCACGGGGTATTCCAGTATATCGTCCAGAAAGCCGCACGCGGCCTCCATCTGGCCGGTCCAGTAACTCCGGCGCGCTTCCTCATCCTTGTTTTCGATGGTCATTGGTATGCTGCCTTTGGGTTGGGTATGTATGGGTAATGCACGGGAATATTTTCCCGCTCTCCGTCCGATGCGCCGGCTTCGACAAGCTCAGCCAGCGGTGTACGCTCAGTTGGCGTCGGGCGCTCAGCCAGAGGGCGGGCGTTGAGCCTGCGGACACTGAGAGCCTATCCATAAATAAAGAAATCGTATAATTCGTGAGATCCCGGCCCCCTAACCCTCGATCCCTTGCCGCTTCGCGGGAACTGCGTTTACCCCCGGAGGGGGCAAGGGATGTCGCCGTGCTCCATGCTTTTCCTGCCCCCTCCGGGGGAAGGTGGCCCGGAGGGCCGATAGGGGGCTACGTTCCCAGAGAAGGCTATATCCTTATTTATGGATACGCTCTGAGCCTGTCGAAGTGTCGAAGCGCAATCCACCGACACTATCCGCTTGACAGAGCACCGGGGCTCGGGAAAATATCGACGGTCACTTTTCTCCGATCATATTCAGAAACAGCTTCTTGGCCGTGGCGGATTCCGGCTTTTCGCTCGCCAGTTCCCGGAGAATGGGCAGCGTGGTCAAATACACCGCTCCACGGCCGTAGGGCGCCCGCACCAGCGCATCGAGAATGTCCGGGCGGTTTTCGCAGGCCAGCGCCACGATGGTTTCCGTGCCGAAACGGGTGATGTCGAGGCCCCGGATATCGCCGTGGTAGAAACCCTGGTATTCCCAGTGCATGGCCTGGGACTGCGGGAGGCCGTCGAGAACCCTCGATTTCCCGGCGATGAACCGGCCGTCGGTCCCCAGCCGCACGCTCCGCCTGTAGTCGATCACATTGTGACTGAAGAGGTTGGAAAGCTCCTCCGCCCATTTCTCCGTCTGGTCCAGAATGATGAGCGTGGTCCCGTTCGCCACCCGGTCCAGTAGGGTGTTGATGTAGCGGCTGCGCAAGGGAGCGATGATCTTCTGGAAATCGTGCGCACCGATGATGACGAGGTCCGGATCGGGCTTGGTGGGATCGAACGCGGGCAGGGTGATATCCCGTGCCGCCCGGAGGAAGGAATTGACCGCTCCCGATGTGTCGATGACCGCCGCGGTTCGCCCGATGCCCTGTCCGGAGCGGAGGTCCACAGAGTAGCACTCGTCATGGCCATCGGCGACCGCGACTCCCGCGGGGTCGCGCAACTCGGCGGAAACCGTGTAGTAGCCCACCCGTTCCGCCGGGGGCAGGATGACTCCTTCCACCAGAAGCTGGCCGTATTCCTCGCCGCCCAGCACGGTCACCGGGAAGGATTTCGCGAACACCGCCGAACCGTCCGGAGCGGTGCATTTCACGTCGAGCGTGTGCTTTCCCCGCACATTCTTCTCGTTGACAATGAAAAAGTCAGCGCGGGGGCTCGTTCCGGCGGGGAACACCTTGTCCGGAATCTTCACCGCGATGTAGAGCGGCCGGGCGTAATACGAGAGAATATCCGGGTCGGCGGTGGGATACCGGTAGACATCGGCGATATCCTCCGAGGTTTCCGGAGCCGCCCAGCCGTTGAGATTGAAACCGTCGGAGAGATTCCCCATCCGGGCGTTCTCCAGCATGCGTCCGTGGTAGTAATGAAGGCTGCGGCCCATGCTCAGGGTGAGGTCGTCCACGGTGGGGAAGGAGGACCGGAACCCGCTCTCGTCGAGGAAGCGGTCGTAGCGGTCGCGCCAGTTGAGGAGCATTTTCTCGCGCCAGCCGGTGGCTCCGGTGCGGAGGATGTCCTCGCCGATCTTTTGCAGGCGCATCATGGATCCCCACTGGCCCTCTTCGCCCCAGAAGATGATCTCGTTTTTCGGAAGGGCGTGGAGGGAATCCGCTGGAACGATGTTCGTGGGGCCGGTGATCACTCCCCGGGCGTAGAAGCGGGGATTACGGTAGCAGTCGTCCACGTATCCGGGATACCCGAACCAGTGGTGCTGGTCGAACCACCCGGCGGTATGGAATGTGTCGTCGAACGGCAGCAGGTGGAGTTTGTAGGGATCGGGGGTGCGGTTTTCCCAGTACTCCTGGCCGTTGAAGATGTGGCTGGTGTAGGTGATTATGCGGCCCGGGTCCAGGGAGTGCACCATCCGCACATTGGCGATGTCGTCCGCCGAGGGCGCTTTCCGGGCCTCGTTGGCGAGATTGCAGATGATGAAGGAGGGGTGGGAGCGTTCGCGCATCACCATGCGGCGGAGCTTCTCCCGTCTCCAGGTCAGTGTCGCGGCGCTCTGCTCCGGCTCGCAGCGGTAACCGGAGGGTTCCTCGTAGACCAGCAGGCCGGTTTCGTCGCAGAGGTCGATAACCGTGGTCTGCCCGATGGCGCGGTTGAAGAGCATCATATTGTAGCCGAGACGCAGGGTGAGATCGATGTCCTTTTTCGCCATCTCCTTGGTGGGGTGCATGCCGCCCTTGGGCCAGAATCCGCGGGTCATGGCGGCGAAGATGAACACCCGCTTCCCGTTCAGGTAGAACCGCTTGTCCCCATTCTTCTCTCCCACGGTGAAATACCGGAAGCCGAAACGGGCGTCCACGGCATCGGCGGCGGTCCCGTCCGAGGCGGAGAATTTCACCGACGCCACATACAGGTGCGGGTCGCGGATTCCCCAGGGTATGGCTTTCGGGGCATGCACCGCGAAGGAAACCGTTTTCCCCCCCTCGGGAACCACGGCGGGAACGGTTTTCTCCCAGATGACCTTCGCGGGATTCCGCCACTCATGCACTTGGAGGGAGAGCGCGCCTTTCACCGCTTTCCCGGCGGTATTGGCGAGCGTAACGGTCACTTCGGCGTCCGTGACCGACGGCTTGTTCTCCACGTACACATCGGCGATGTTCACCGCGTCCAGCGCCCGGAGATATACCCGCCCGGTGACGCCTCCGAAGCCATGCACCGCCGGGACCTCATTCTTCCCCCAGCGGCAGAGATCATTGTCCTCCCAGGTGAAATTGCCCACCGGGTCGGTGATTCGGATATCGAGACGGTTGGGGCGGTCGAAGCGCGCCGCTGAGGTGGCATCCACCTCGAAGGGAGTGTTTCCGACGACATCGTACCCTACCAGCTTGCGATTCACGAACACCTCCGCGCGGAGGTTCACCGATTCAAAGGCGAGTACGATGCGTTTGCCTTTGAGCGCGGGATCGAGGGTGAATTCCGTGCTCCACCAGGATACGCCGCGATAATCTCCCGCGGCGCCGAACGGATTGCCGTTCACGCCCCAGAAGTGCTCTTCCACGGTGCCGGGCACGTCCACCGTTTTCCCCCGCAAGCGGTCCAGATTGTCCCAGCCGCCCGAGGGTTGATTCACCGGGATTCCCGTGAGATCGACCGGGGGAAGAAATACCGGATCGTTCTTCCAGTCCGCGTTCTCGTCCAGACGGAGCGTCCAGCCCGGGCCGGAAATCTCGCGCTCGAACCGTCCGGGGGAGGAGAGGGCGGAAGCCGCCCAGAGCATTCCCCCGATGAGCGTGATCGTGCCGATGCGTCTGATTTCCGGCCAGCGTAACATATTCCCTCTCCTCCAAACAAATGAACGTGACGTACGGGGTGCATGGGACGGAAAGGGAAACAGCGGATACATCTCCCTTCGTTCCCGCATCACTCCTTGAGTATTCCTTCCATCCTTGTCAGAATCTCTCCCGAGACCCGGTCCACTTCCCGCTGTTTCGAGGCGCTGGTGATGGCATCGAACGGCTTTGTGATCTTCACCCCGGAATCGCCGGCAGTGACCACGAACACGATGTTCGGGGCCTGACCGTTGCCATTGAAATACCGTACCGCGTGCCCCGGTGTGCGGCCCATCCAGTAATTGGCGAAATACACCACCGCGCCGTAATCGGAGGCCTTGTAGTGTTCCGAACGGCCGGTATCATCCCGCACGACCGTATAGCCGTCCGCCTCCAGGGACCGGGTCACCTTCCCGATCACCTCATTTTTGAATTGCTTGTCCCCCGAAAGGATGCAGACCACATTCTTTCCCTTTACCGCGAGCTTCTCCGGCGCGGGTTTCGTTCCGCAGCCGGCGAGCGCGATGACGAGAACGGCTGAAATGCACAGAACCGGGAATCTCCGCATGGCGGCCTCCGTTGTTGGTGGTGCGTCACCCTGTCCTTTTCCCTCTCTCCGCTTCCCTTTTACAGATTCTGCGGGAGACGGGCGCTCTGTCAACCGGAAGATGCAGGGTGTAGGTTGGCTGGCTTCGACAAGCTCAGCCAGCTTCGGGCGCTCAGCCTGTGGACACTGAGCCTGTCGAAGTGTCGAAGCGCAAACTCCCAAAACCATCCGGTTGACAAGGTACGACGTTCCCCTCCGCGTGAAACACTATTGTTGGCTCTTCGCAGTCTGGTATGGGTAAACGGTAACGCTGCGGTTTTCGCCTGTCTTGGAAAAGCCCCCCGGGTACGGTATGGATTCCGGGGTAGTGGACCGCT